>CAZAQG010000068.1:0-12570 GCA_964487445.1 uncultured Chromatiales bacterium | reverse complement strand
ATCATCGCCGCGGCGCGTCGTGCCGAGGGCGATGAATCCGGCGCGCGCCGGGCCGCGGCGCGCGCGGGCATCCTGGACGGGCATTGAGGCGGGAGTGAGCGGTTACAGGTACACTATAGGCGGATGGTGAGTGAAAGCAGAGGGGGTTGTTGCGGCCTTTGGCCGCAGTATACTTCCCTCATCCGCCCCTTCGGGGCACCTTTTCCCTGAGGGAGAAGGGATGGGGTGGCAGCCTTTGGCCGCGCTATTTCAGGGAGGGCGGGGCGACGGTCTATTCGGTCGACAAACTGATTGCCCAGGCACGTCAGCTCGCCGCCGATTACAAACGCGCGACCGGCAAGCCGCTTGCCGGTGTCAGCGCCGAGGTCGCCGAGTACGACGCCGCGCGGTTGCTGGATCTCGAATTGTGCCGGGAGCGCAGGGGCGGCTGTGATGCGATCGGGCGCGGTGCGCGCGAGGGCCTGCGGGTGCAGATCAAGGGCCGCGTCATCTTCGACGAGCGCAAGTCCGGCCAGCGCATCGGGCAGCTCAAGGTGGATCAGGAGTGGGACCGCCTGGTGCTGGTCCTGCTCGACGAGCGCTTCGAGACGATGGAAATCTACGAGGCGGATCGCGAGAGGGTGTTGGAAGAGGTCGCGCACCGTGGCGCGAGCGGGCGCAGCAAGCGCGGCGCGATGTCGGTCGCGCGCTTTCGCAATATCGCGCGGCTGGTGTGGACCCGCGAGCGCGGCGTGGAGGAGGATGAGGTCTGGGACAACCGCGACACACGCTGATTCGCGCCCGTCGCGGCGGCAGGCCGGGCGCGTGTTGAGCCTCCGCGAACTGCTGGGCGGCGAGGGACCGCTGGCGCGTGAAGTGCCCGGCTTCGCGCCCCGCCTCCAGCAGCAGGCCATGGCCGAGTCGGTGGCCGAGGCGCTCGAGGCCCGCTCCGTGCTGATCTCCGAGGCGGGCACCGGCACCGGCAAGACCTATGCGTATCTGGTCCCGGCGCTGCTCTCCGGCGGCAAGGTGTTGGTCTCCACCGGCACCCGAACCCTGCAGGATCAGCTCTTTCATCGCGACCTGCCGGTCGTGCGTTCCGCTCTCGGCGTATCGGTTACGGTCGCGTTGCTCAAAGGGCGCGCGAACTATCTGTGCCTGCACCGGCTGGAGGAGACGGCGGCGAGCGGGCGCTTCCAGGCGCGTGCCGAGGCCGGACAACTCCAGCGCATCCGCGCCTGGGCCGGGCGTACGGGCGACGGCGACGTGACGCAACTCGCCGGCGTGGCGGAGTCCTCCGGCGTGTGGGGGCGCGTGACCTCCACGACCGAGAACTGCCTCGGCTCGGAATGCCCGCACTACGCGGATTGCTTCGTAGTCAAGGCGCGCCGCGCCGCGCAGGAAGCGGACCTGGTGGTGATCAACCATCATCTGCTGTGCGCGGACATGGCCCTCAAGGAATCCGGTTTCGGCGATCTGCTCCCCGGGGCCGACGGGTTCGTGGTCGACGAGGCCCACCAGCTCCCGGACGTGGCGGCGCGGTTCTTCACCGTCTCGCTCGGTGCGGGACAGGTGCTGGATCTGTGTCGCGACGCGATCATCGGTTCGGCGCGCGCCGCCGGCGACGCCGCGGCGGTGCGCGCGGCGGCGGACCGGACGGAGCGCGCCGTACGCGACCTGCGCCTGGCGCTGGGCGAGCGTTCGCAACGCGCCGCCTGGAAGCGCGTCGCGGACCGGGCCGTGGTGCGCGGCGCGGTGGACGAACTGCATGCGGCGCTGGGCGATATGGCGGCGGTGTTCAAGCCCCTGGCGGCGAGCGGCAAGGAACTGGAGGCGCTGGCGCGTCGCTGCGCCGAGCAGCGTCGGCGGCTCGCGGAGGTGACCGGCGTCGGCGAGCCGGGCGGATCCCCGGACGCGTCGGCGGAGGATGAGGGGGAAGGGGGCGCGGTCGGGGAGGGCGGCGGTGCGGTGCGCTGGTGGGAGACGCACGCCCGCGGCTTCGGCCTGCATCGCACGCCGCTGAACGTCGCGCGGATGTTCCGCTCGCGCATGGACGACTATCCCGCGGCGTGGGTGTTCACTTCGGCGACACTCGCCGTGGGCGGGGCCTTCGAGCACTTCAGCGCGCGCCTCGGGCTGGAGGGTGCGGCCACCGCCCTGTGGGAGAGCCCGTTCGACTATCGGCGCAACGCGCTCCTGTACCTGCCGGCTGGACTGCCGGACCCCAACGCCCGCGGCTACACGCAGGCGGTGACCGAGGCGGCGCTGCCGGTGCTGGCGGCGAGCGCCGGTCGGGCGTTTCTGCTGTTTACCAGTCATCGCGCCCTGCGCGAGGCCGCGGTGCTGCTCGCGGGGCGCCTCGACTACCCGCTGCTGGTGCAGGGCGAGGCACCGCGCGATGCCCTGTTGCGCCGCTTTCGGGAATTGGGCGACGCGGTGCTGCTGGGGACCGCGAGCTTCTGGGAGGGCGTGGACGTGCGCGGTTCGGCACTCTCCTGCGTGATCATCGATCGCCTGCCGTTCGCGCCCCCGGACGATCCGGTACAGGAGGCGCGTATCGAGGCGCTGCGCGCCGGCGGCGGCAATCCGTTCCTCGAATACCAGATCCCCAGTGCGGTACTGCAGCTCAAGCAGGGGGTGGGGCGGTTGATCCGCGACCCCGCCGATCGCGGCGTGCTGATGCTGTGCGACCCGCGCCTCAGTGCCCGGTCCTACGGAAAGATCTTTCTGCGCAGTCTCCCGGAGATGCGCGTGACGCGCGAGGTGGACGAGGTGCGGGCGTTCTTCGGGTCGCCCGAGGTGGACGAGGCGCAGGCGGATGGACCCGCGGCGGCGATATCGTGAAGCTGCTGGCCATCGAGACCGCGACCGAGGCCTGTTCCGCGGCGCTCATGTACGACGGTGCGGTGGCGGAACGCTTCGTGATCGCCCCGCGCGAGCATGCGCGGCGGATCCTGGGCATGATCGAGGAGTTGCTGGCGGAGGCCTCGCTTACGCTCGCGGGACTCGATGCAATCGCCTTCGGGCGCGGTCCCGGCGCCTTCACCGGCGTGCGCATCGCCGCCTCGGTGACACAGGGGCTGGCCTTCGGCGCCGATCTGCCGGTGATTCCCGTCTCGACACTGCATGCGCTGGCGGTCGGTGTGCAGCGTGTGCACGGACGGGACGCGGTGCTCGCGGCATTCGATGCGCGCATGGGCGAGGTCTATTGGGGCGCCTACCTGCGCGGCGCGGGTCCGGCCATAGGGCCGGTGGGCGGGGAACGCGTCGTTGCGCCGGACTCGGTGCCGTTGCCCGGCGGCACCGAGTGGTACGGGGCCGGCAGCGGCTTCGACCGATACCCGCAGGGGATGGCGGCACGGCTCGGGCCGGCGCTCGCCGGCATGGTCGCCGGGTGCCTGCCGCGCGCGCGCGACGTGGCCGCGATCGGCGTCGAGGCATTGCGTACCGGGGCGGGCGTGCCGGCCGAGCAGGCACTGCCCGTGTACCTGCGCGACAAGGTCGTCACCATGGCTTCCCGCGCGGTATCCAAATCGCGGAACGGTTGAGCGCGTGGTGCCGGCTGGGGTCGGCGTGGTCGCGGGCACATCGGCGTAGTGGCGAAGTCTGGGCTCAGGTCGGCGGCAGCAGTCGTTCGATGATGCGGCGATAGAGCGCCGAGAGCGCTTCGAGTTCTTCGATACCGACGTGTTCGTTCACTTGGTGGATGGTGGTGTTGACCGGCCCGAGTTCCACGACCTGGGCGCCGGTGGGGGCGATGAAGCGCCCGTCCGAGGTGCCGCCGGTGGTGGACGCCTCGGTCTCGATGTCGAGCACGTCGCGCACCGCGCCGCGCACCGCATCGAGCAGCGCCCCGCCCCCGGTCAGGAACGGCGCGCCCGAGTGGGACCACTCGAGGTCGTAGCGCAGCCCATGGCGGTCGAGGACCGCCGTCACGCGCTCGCGCAGCGCCTCGTCCGTGACCTCGGTGGAGTAGCGGAAGTTGAACACCGCCTCCAGTTCGCCGGGGATGACGTTGTAGGCGCCGGCGCCCGAGTGCAGATCGGCGATCTGGAAGGTGGTCGGCGGGAAGTGCGCGTTGCCCGCGTCCCAGGTGGCGGCGGACAATTCGGCGAGCGCCGGTGCCGCGCGGTGGATGGGGTTGTCGGCCCGTTCCGGGTAGGCCACGTGGCCCTGGATGCCGTGGACCCGCAGCCGCCCGGTGAGGGAACCGCGCCGGCCGATCTTGACGGTGTCGCCGAGCCGCTCGCGGCTGCTCGGCTCGCCGACCAGGCACCAGTCGATCGTCTCGCCGTGCGCCTGCAGGTGTTCGACGACGCGCACCGTGCCGTCCACCGCGTCGCCCTCCTCGTCGCTGGTCAGCAGAAAGGCGATCGATCCGCGCGGCGGCGGACCGCCGTCGAGCACCGATTCGCAGGCGGTGACCATCGCCGCGAGGGCGCCCTTCATGTCGGCGGCGCCGCGCCCGTAGAGTCTGCCCGCGCGCACCTCGGGTTCGAAGGGCGGCACGTCCCAGCGCTCCACGGGGCCGGTCGGGACCACGTCGGTGTGCCCGGCGAACACCAGCAGCGGGCGCGCGTCGCCGAGGCGCACCCAGGCGTTGGTCACCGGGCCGAACGCCAGGCGCTCGGCCCGAAACCCGAGGCGATCCAGGCGCGCGATCAGGATCTCCTGGCAACCGGCGTCCTCGGGGGTGACCGAGGGGCGTGCGATCAGCTCGCGGGCGAGCGCGATGGTGGGGGTGTCGGCGGACATACGCGCCTCAGCATAGCCGATGGGCGGACGCGGCGGGAACCGGCGCCGCTCACAGGTCGCGCAGCAGCGCGTTGATCCCGATTTTCCCGCGCGTCTTCTCGTCGACCTGCTTGACGATCACCGCGCAATAGAGGCTGTATTTCCCGTCCTTGGAGGGCAGGTTCCCGGAGACCACCACGGAGCCGGCCGGGACGCGACCGTAGAAGATCTCTTCCGTCTCGCGGTGGTAGATCCGGGTGCTCTGCCCGATGTAGACGCCCATGGAGATCACCGAACCGCGTTCCACCACGACGCCTTCGACGATCTCCGAGCGCGCGCCGATGAAGCAGTCGTCCTCGATGATGGTGGGCGCGGCCTGCACCGGTTCCAGGACCCCGCCGATCCCGACGCCTCCGGAGAGGTGCACGTTCTTCCCGATCTGCGCGCAGGAGCCGACCGTCGCCCAGGTGTCGACCATGGTGCCGGTGTCGATGTGGGCGCCGATGTTCACGTAGGAGGGCATGAGCACCACGCCGGGCGCGATGTAGGCGCCGCGGCGCGCCGCCGCCGGCGGTACGACGCGCACGCCGGAGGCGCGGAAATCCCGGGAGTTGTAGTCGGAGTACTTCGCCGGGACCTTGTCGTAGTAGTTGGCGAAGCCGCCTTTCATGAAGTGGTTGTCCTCGATTCGGAAGTAGAGCAGCACCGCCTTCTTGAGCCACTCGTTGACCACCCATCCGGAGTTCCACGGTTCGGCGACCCGCACCTGCCCGGCGTCGAGCAACGCAACGGCCTCCTGCACCGCTTCGCGCACGTGCGTATTCACGTTGCGCGGCGTGATCTGCGCGCGGTGCTCGAAGGCCTCCTCGATGATGTCTTTCAAGTCGTTCATGCCCTGACTCCCGGTGCGCCCGCGCGGGGCGGGATTAGAGTGATGTGAGCAGATCGCGGATGCGTCGCGCGGCCTCGACGCACTCCTCGGGCGGTGCGACCAGCGCGATCCGCACCCGGTTGCGCCCGGGGTCCTCGCCGTAGGCGGTGCGCGAGAGGAAGGTCCCGGGCAGTACCGTGACGCGGCCGCGCTCATAGAGGGCGCGGGCGAACGCGGTGTCCGGCAGCGGCGTGCGCGGCCAGAGATAGAAACCGCCGTCCGGACGGCGCACGTCGAGTACGCCGTCCAGGACCTCCAGGACCCTGTCGAACTTCTCCCGGTAGGCGGCGCGGTTGGAGCGCACGTGTTCCTCGTCCCCCCACGCGGCGATGCTGGCGGCCTGGGTATAGGGCGCCATGGTACAGCCGTGGTAGGTCCGGTAGCGCAGGAAACGCTCGATGAGCCGCGGATCGCCGGCGGCGAAACCGGAGCGCATCCCGGGTAGGTTGGAACGCTTCGAGAGGCTGTGAAAGACCATGCAGCGCCGGTAGTCGTCCAGGCCCATGGCGACGGCGGCCTGCAGCAGCCCGGGGGGCGGGCGCGCCTCGTCGGGATAGATCTCCGAGTAGCATTCGTCGCTCGCGATCACGAAGTCGTGCTCGTGCGCGCGTTCGATGAGCCGCTGCAGGAGCGGGGATTCGAACACCGTACCGGTCGGGTTCCCGGGCGTGCACAGGTAGAGCAGTTGGCAGCGCTTCCACACGCTTTCCGGCACCGCTTCGAAATCCGGCGCCGGGGCCTCGGGGTCTGCCGGATTCACGTACCATGGCTCGGCGCCGGCGAGCAACGCCGCGCCCTCGTAGATCTGGTAGAAGGGATTGGGCATCAGCGCCAGCGGGCGGGCGCTGCGGTCGATGACGCACTGGGCGAAGGCGAACAGCCCCTCGCGCGATCCGTTCAACGGCAATACGTGGCGCTCCGGATCCAACTCCGGCACGAGCCCATAGCGGCGGCTCGCCCAGGCGGCGAGTGCCGCGCGCAGGGCGGGATCGCCGCGCGTGGTGGGATAGCGCGACAGGCCGTCGAGGTGTGCGGCGAGTTGCGCGGCGACGTGTTCGGGCGCCGCGTGGCGTGGTTCGCCGATCGCCAGGTTGATCGCCTCCAGAGCCGGCGGCGCCGCGGCGTCTTCCAGCAGCCGGGCGAGGCGCTCGAAGGGGTACGGTCGGAGACGGGAGAGATCCGGATTCATAGTGTGGGCTTCGTTGGGTGCCGGTCGGGACCGGCACAAACCGGTACAATCGCCACGCGCCCGCCGAGCCGCGGCGGGCGGTTGCCGGGAAGGGCCGGGAAGCGGCGGGGCGACGGTGACGGCGGGCCGCCACGCACCGCGAATCCGCAGGGTAGCATAAGCGATGAAGTCAATGGAGACCAAACCGGTGCGGGCGCTGCTGCCGGTGCTCAGTCTGCTGCTCGCGTCGAGTCTTTGGGGCGTGGTCTGGTACCCGCTGCGCTTGTTCGAGGCGCGCGGCCTGGGCGGGTTGTGGAGCGCGCTGGTGATCTACTCGGCGGCGTCGCTGCCCGGCCTGATCGTGCTGTGGCGCGGGCGCGGGGAGCTTCGGCGCCGACCATGGGGGCTGTTCGCCCTGGCGCTCGCATCCGGATGGTGCAACGTGAGCTTCATCCTCGCGATCCTCGAAGGGACCGTCGTGCGGGTGCTGCTGCTGTTCTATCTGTCGCCGTTGTGGGCCACGATGCTTGGCTGGATGATGCTGGGCGAGCCCCTGACGCGGCGTTCGGCGCTGATGCTGATACCGGCCATGGCGGGCGTGGTGGTGATGAGCTGGCACCCGCAGTTGCGCCACCTCTGGCCGCAGGAAGCCGCCGATTGGCTGGCGATCTCCTCGGGATTCACCTTTGCGTTCGCCAACGTACTGGTGCGCAAGTTCTCTACGGTGGGGATCCCGGTCAAGACCGCGGTGACGTGGATCGGCGTAGCGGGCGTGGCGGCGATATGGCTGCTGCTCGAACACTCCGCCGTACCGCAGGTGAGCGCGCGCTGGGTGTGGGGCGCGGCGGCGGCGCTCGGCTGGTTCGGTATCATCCTGATGACCGCCTCGGTCCAGTACGGGGTGACGAACATGCCCGTACAACGCTCGGCGGTGATCCTGCTCTTCGAGTTGGTGGTCGGGGCGGTCTCGTCGCAGATCCTGACCCCGGAGGTGGTGACCCCCCGGGAGTGGTTGGGCGGGGCGCTGATCGTGGCCTCCGCCTATCTCGCCGCGCGTGCTCAGCAGGTGCATCCGGAATGAGCCCATACTCCACGGGGTATGGACTCCGCGCCGGTCCGTACCCGCCGCCCGGGGCGACGCGCACGCTCGGAGATCGTGAAGATTCCGGAGGTCGTTCGGAGGGGGCGCTGAGCGCCGTTCAGGGCGCCGCGCGGCGCGCCGAGCCGGTGTCGGACAGCGCCTCATGGAGCGCGTCGCGCAGGCGTTCGAGGTGCCCGGCGTCGGTAATCGGCGCGTTATGCGTATCGGTGACGAAGAACACGTCGTTGACCTGCTCGCCGATGGTGCTGATCTTGGCATTCTGCACCCGAACCCCGCAGTCGCGGAACGCCCCTCCGACGCGCGAGAGCAGCCCGGGGCGGTCGCCGGTCAGCAATTCGACCACCGTGCGCCCGTTGCGGGTGTCCTGGGAAAAGTCGATCGTCGTGGGGATCGCGAAGTGGCGCAGGTGGCGCAGTGCCCGGCGCGTGACCGCGATCGGCGACTCGGGCGTGCGCAACGCACGGGCGAGAGTGGCGCGGATCTCCTCGAGTCGATAGGACTGCTCGATCGGTCCGCCGTCGGCTTCCAGTACCACGTAGGTATCCAGGGTGCGGCCGCCGTGTGCGGTGACGATTCGTGCATCGGTGACCGTCAGGCCGAGTTGGTCCAGCGCAGCGGTGATCGCAGCGAACAGGTGATCGGACTCGGGGGTGTGGAGAAAGATCTGCGTGCCGCCGCGGGTGCTCTGCGTCCGTACCAGCACCAGCGGGAGTTCGTCGGGCCGACACCCGGCGATCGCCTCGGTGTGCCAGGCGATCTCGTCGGGGAGATAGCGCAGAAAGTAGTCGTCGCTGAGGTCGCGCCAGACGCCGTCGATCTCGCGCTCGCCGACCCCGCGCCGGCGCAGTACGGCGCGGGCCTCGTTCTGCACCTCGCGGATGTGCTCCTGCTTGTCGGCGGGGTTTTCGAGACCGCGCCGCAGGGCGCGGCCGGTCGAGGCATACAACTCCTGGAGCAGGGCCCGGCGCCAGGCGTTCCAGAGTCCGGGGTTGGTCGCGCGGATGTCGGCGATGGTCAGCAGGTAGAGATAGTCGAGGCGCACGTGGTCGCCGAGCGTGGCGGCGAATTCGTGGATCACCTGGGGATCGCTGATATCGCGGCGCTGTGCGGTCAGCGAGAAGAGCAGGTGATTGCGCACCAGCCAGCACACCAGGCGGGTGTCGTATGCGCCCAGGCCGTGGTCTCGGCAGAACTCCTCCGCGTCGGCCGCGCCGAGTTCGCAGTGATCGCCGCTGCGGCCCTTGGCGATATCGTGGAACAGCGCGGCGATATAGAGCAGCTCCGGCTTGGGCAGATCCCGCATGATCCGGCTGCACAGCGGGAGTTCGTCGGCGAACTCCGGGACCGTCAGGCGGCGCAGGTTGCGCACCACGAACAGCGTGTGCTCGTCCACCGTATAGGTGTGGAACAGGTCGTACTGCATGCGTCCGACCACGTTGCTGAACGCCGGCAGGTAGGCGGCCAGCACCCCGTAGCGGTTCATCCGCCGCAGATCGTGGGTGACGCCGCGCGGTTGGCGCAGGATCTCCATGAACAGGCTGCGCGCGCGCAGGTCGCCGCGGAAGCGATCGTCGATCCGGTCGCGGTTGTCGCGGATCAGGCGGATCGTCGAGGCGCGCACGCCCTTGAGTTCCGCGTGCTGCTGGAGCAGCAGGAACACCTCCAGCAGGGCGAACGGGTGGTGTTCGAACACCTTCGGGTGACGCACCTCGATGAAGCCTTTTCGCGACTGGAAGCGGCGGTTGATCGCCAGCGGCTCGCCCCGATCGTCGCCATAGAGGATCGCCTCCTGAAACAACTGCAGGAGCATCTCGTTGAGGCGGCTCAGCTCCATCACCGTGCGGTAGTAATGCTGCATGAACTGCTCGACCGCCAAGTTCGCGTCCGTATCGCGGAAACCGAACTGCCGCGCCAGGGGGACCTGGTGATCGAACAGCAGTCGGTCCTCGCGTCGGCCGGTGAGCAGGTGCAGCGCGAAACGGATGCGCCACAGGTGGTCCTGCCCCTCGATGAGGGCGCGGTATTCGGCCTCGGTCAGGAATCCGTGGCCGACCAGGTCGTGCAGCGTGACGGCGCCGAAGTGGCGTTTGGCCACCCAACCCACCATCTGGATGTCGCGCAGACCGCCGGGGCCCTCTTTGATGTTCGGCTCGAGGTTGTAGGCGGTGTCATGGAACTTGCGATGTCGGGCCTGCTGCTCGTTCCACTTCGCGGCGAAGAACGCGCGTCCGGACCACACGCGATCCGGGCCGGTGGCCGCGCGCATGGCGGCGAACAAGGTCTGCGGCCCGGCCAGCAGCCGGGCCTCCATCAGATTGGTGGCGACCGTGATGTCGCGTCGGGCCTCGTCGATGCACTCGTCGACCGAGCGCACGCTGTGGCCGATCTCCGCGCCGAGGTCCCAGAGCAACGTCAAAAACCGTTCGATCGCCGTGCGATGGCGCTCGCGTGCGGCGTCGTCCGCCACCAGGATCAGCAGGTCGATGTCGGAGGCCGGGTGCAGTTCGCCGCGACCGTAGCCGCCCACCGCCACCAACGCGAGATCGGCGCCGGCGCCGGGGAGCAGGCGGTGCCACGCGTACTCCAGCAGTCGATCGATGAGCCGGGCCTGCCTGTGCACGAGTCCGCGTACCGGGGCGCCTGCGGTGAACTGCGCCGCCAAGTCTTCGCGCGCCTGATCCAGGGCGTTCCGGCACACGGGGAGGAGTTCGCCGCCGTCGGCGAGCGCCCGCTCGAGGCGTGCGGTATCGAGGCAGGACGGTGTGGGGAGCGGGGCGTCCATGCGGGCGGCGCGTGCTTGCTTCAGACCTCGCCGCCGGGGCGCGCGGTGAGGATCTCGTGGCCGTTCGCCGTGACCAGGACGGTGTGTTCCCATTGCGCGGAGAGGCCGTGGTCCTTGGTGACCACCGTCCAGCCGTCGGGCAGGAGTTTTACGTCGCGCCGCCCGGCATTGACCATCGGCTCGATGGTGAAGGTCATCCCCTCCCGCACGACTATGCCCGTGCCCGGTGTGCCGTAGTGCAGCACCTGGGGGTCCTCGTGGAATTCGCGCCCGATCCCGTGCCCGCAGTACTCGCGCACGATGGAGAAGCCGTTGCGTTCGGCATGCTGCTGAATGGCATGGCCGATGTCCCCGAGCCGGACGCCCGGGCGGACCAGGTCGATGCCGATCATCAGGCACTCATGGGTGATCTGCACCAGGCGCCGGGCCAGGACCGATGGTTCGCCGACGAAGAACATCTTGCTGCTGTCGCCGTGATACCCGTCTTTGATCACGGTGACGTCGATGTTGGCGATATCGCCGTTCTTCAGCCGCTTGGCGCTCGGGATACCGTGGCAGACCACGTGGTTTATCGAGGTGCAGATGGACTTGGGGAAGCCGCGGTAGTTGAGCGGCGCCGGGACGGCGTGCTGCTCGTGTACGATGTGCTCGCGACAGAGCCGGTCCAGTTCCTCGGTGGTCACTCCGGGGCGGATGTGGGGCTCGATCATGGCCAACAGCCGACCCGCCAGGCGGCCGGCCGCGCGCATTTTCTCGATCTCTTCCGGGGTCTTGATGGTCACGCCCATGGCGGGGGTCCGAATCTCGGGGCAGCGCAGGAGGCAAGGGGAGCAAAATACGCGGATCGGCGGGCGCTTTCAATTGTTACCGTGCGGGGTTTATGGTATAAAACCCGGCTTTACCGTGCAATATAATCGGCCATCGCGCCGTAGATCCGCACATACGCCGGCACATGCGGCCGGGTGCCGGGCCGCGGGAATACCCGCCCCCGGTTGCCGCATGGGGCGTATGGAGGCCCAACCCAGACAGCGAGGAGCACTATTCCCATGGCCAATGTGACCATGCGCCAGATGCTGGAGGTCGGTGTGCATTTCGGCCACCAGACCCGTTATTGGAACCCCCGGATGGCCCCGTATATCTTCGGGGAACGGGACAAAATCCACATCATCAACCTGGAAAAGACCCTGCCCCTCTATCAGGAGGCCATGAACTTCCTGGGGCGGTTGGCGGCACGGGGCGGTACGGTGCTGTTCGTGGGCACCAAGCGCGCCGCTCAGGAGATCATCCGTGAGCAGGCCGCACGCTGCTCCATGCCGTTCGCCGGCTATCGGTGGCTGGGCGGCATGCTGACCAACTTCAAGACCGTCAAGCAGTCGATCCGGCGCCTGCGGGAACTGGAGGTGATGGTCGAAGACGGGACCATCGAGCGCATGACCAAGAAGGAGGCGATCCGGCTGCGCCGCGAGTTGGGCAAGCTCGAACGCAGCCTCGGCGGGATCAAGGACATGAACGGTCTGCCCGACGCGTTGTTCGTGATCGACGTGGGCCACGAGAAGATCGCCGTCAAGGAAGCCATCAAGTTGGGCATCCCGGTGGTGGGCGTGGTGGACACCAACAATTCCACCGACGGGGTGGACTACGTGATCCCGGGTAACGACGACGCGATTCGTTCGATCCAGCTCTATCTGACCGGTGCGGCCGATGCGGTGATCGAGGGGCGCGCCACCCGCTCGCAGGCGATGCCGGAGGACGAATTCGTCGAGTTGGACGAGACCGGCACGCCCAAGCTCAAGGACAGCCTGCGCAGGAAGGCGGCCGCCCCGAGGCGGAAGGCTGCGGCGAAAGCCCGCCCGGCCAAGGTCGCGCAGACGCAG
>CAZAQG010000067.1:0-12610 GCA_964487445.1 uncultured Chromatiales bacterium | reverse complement strand
CGCCCCGCGCAGGTGTGGGCTTGTCCACAAGATCCCACAGACCGCTGTGAGCTTGTCCACAAGAGGGTGTGCGCCGATGCGGGGGAGCCGCTTCAGGGCGCTGAATATCCGACGGTTTCCAATTCGGGCACAAGGTTTGCAATGCAATCGGTCCAGAGGCCCGCGCGCGCGCGTTCGAGCGCGCCGGGTCACGGAACGGGGAAAGGGTGCGCGATGGAATCGAAAGTACCGGGCCGGATCGGACCGGGCGTTGCGAAGAGCGGCTGCGCCGCCGTGGGTTCCTGCGGCGGTAGCGATGAGCAACTCGCCCATCTCCCGGAGGAGATCCGGAAGAAGGTCTACAACCATCCCTGCTACTCGGAGCAGGCGCATCACTATTTCGCGCGTATGCACGTGGCGGTGGCGCCGGCTTGTAACATCCAGTGCCACTATTGCAATCGCAAATACGACTGCGCCAACGAATCCCGGCCCGGCGTGGTGTCGGAGCTGCTGACGCCGGAGCAGGCGGTCAAGAAGACCCTGGCGGTGGCGGCGACCATTCCCCAGATGGCGGTGCTGGGTGTCGCCGGTCCGGGGGATCCGCTGGCCAATCCGGAGCGGACCTTCGCCACCTTCCGCGCCCTCTCGGAGCGGGCGCCGGACATCAAGCTGTGCGTCTCCACCAACGGCCTGGCCCTGCCGGATTGGGTCGACGAACTGGCCAAGTACAACATCGACCATGTGACCATCACCATCAACTGCGTGGATCCCGCGGTGGGTGCCGGGATCTATCCGTGGATCTTCTGGAACAACCGGCGCATCAAGGGCGTGAAAGGCGTCAAGATCCTCATCGAGCGGCAGCAAAAGGGACTGGAGATGCTGGTCGAACGCGGCATTCTGGTGAAGGTGAATTCCGTGATGATCCCCGGTGTCAATGACGGGCACCTCACGGAGGTCGGTCGCGTCGTCAAACAGAAGGGCGCCTTCCTGCACAACGTGATGCCGCTGATCGCCAAAGCCGAGCATGGGACGTTCTACGGTGTGATGGGACAGCGCGGCCCGACGCACGGCGAGCTGCAGGCGCTGCAGGATGCCTGCGCCGGCAACATGAACGTGATGCGCCATTGTCGTCAGTGCCGGGCCGACGCAGTGGGTATGCTGGGCGAGGACCGCGGTGCGGAGTTTGCCATGGACAAGATCGAGGCCATGGAAATCGATTATGCGGCGGCGATGCAGAGGCGCGCCCGGGTCCATGCCGCGATCAACGAAGAGCTGGCGGCGAAGCGGGTCGGTGCGGTCCATGTGCCGTCGGCGCCCCTGTCTCCGGCCAAGCAGTACCGGCCCGTGTCGATGGCGGTGGCCACCTCCGGCGGCGGTCTCGTCAACCTGCACTTCGGGCACGCCCGGGAGTTTCTCGTGTATGAGGCCTCGTCGCAGGGCGTGCGTTTCGTCGGACACCGCAAGGCGGATCGGTACTGCGGCGGCGGCGACACCTGCGGCGACGGCGAATCGACGCTATCCGGGATCATCCGGGCCCTGGAGGGCTGCGAGGCGGTGTTGTGTTCCAGGGTCGGTTACGAGCCCTGGGAACTCCTGGAGCAGGCCGGTGTGCAGCCCAATGGGGAGCATGCCATGGAGCCGATCGAGGAGGCCGTCATGGCGGTGTACCGGGAGATGATCGATCTCGGCAAGCTCGATGCGGATTATGGCGCGATGCAGAGCAAGGCGAGGGCCTGAGGAGGGTTTCGATCATGGCGCTGAGCATCGTCGGGAGTTGCGTGAACTGCCGGGCCTGCGAGCCCCTGTGTCCGAGCAAGGCCGTCTTCGAGGACCGGCCCCACTTCCGGATCGACGCGAAGAAATGCACCGAGTGCGAGGGGGAGTTCGCCGACGCCCAGTGCGCAAGCATCTGTCCCATCGAAGGGGCGATCCTCGACGCCATGGGGGAGGCGTTGAACCCGCCGGGTTCGCTGACCGGCATTCCACCGGAATGCATGGCCGCGGCGATGGCCGAACTGCAGGCCCATTGACCGGGGAGTGGAGTGGACGGAACTCCGCAAGAGGCCAGGGTGTGCGCATTGCACGAGCGTCTGAGCGCGTGTGCCCGCGGACTTCCCAATGACGATCTGTTGGCCCGCATGCTGGCCAGCCGCGCCTGCGACCTCGGCGGGCTGCCACCGGATCTGGGCCTCGATCCGGACGGATTCAGGCGGATGCTCGAACGGAATTTCGCCGGCGCGGATTGGCCTGCACCGGCGAGGGTCGGCCCGGCGGTGGATCCGACCCGTCAGCCCGAACGTGACGAGCTGCGCCGGCTGCTGCTCGCCCACCGGGCCCGGGCCGACGCGTCCGAGCGGTGGGTGGCGGAAATCGTGGCGGCCGGGTGTATGGGCGGCAACCACCTATGGCAGGATCTCGGGTTGCGCTCGCGCGGGGATCTCAACGATCTCATGGCGACCAATTTCCCCGAACTGGCCGCCCGGAACGATCGGAACATGAAATGGAAGAAGTTTCTCTACAAGCAGCTCTGCGCCCGTGAGGGGATCTACACCTGCCGGGCGCCGTCCTGCCAAGTGTGTATCGATTACGCCCAGTGCTTCGGACCGGAGGAGTAGGACAGGGAATCATCCGCTGCACGCCATGCACCATGGAGGGCGGAGGCGGGTGCGCAACCGCGTGTCAGCAGCCCATCGCTGCGCTCGGGACCTCCGGTTCCGGCGGTTGCGCCGCGTCGCAGGCCCGCAGCAGTGCGGCCGTGTCCGCCTGGATGATCTCGATATCCCGGCGGGCGCAGAAGCGGCGTTCCTTCTCCGTCGGTTCCGGAATCAGCGCCCAACCCCGGGGCGTGCCGGCGTCATAGGTGATATCGGCCGACACCATGCGCTCGGTGTCCCGGCTCAGCCGCAGCCCCAGGAACAAGTAGCGTCGGTTCCGGCGGTACTGCTTGAGAAAGGCGGGGATTGCAAAGCCGCCCATCAGCTCGGTGAGGTAGTCCACGTAATCGGCGTCCGAAGCGATGAAGGTGGGTTCTGGGCGTGGGGTCCCCATCGGCTTGAACAGGACCGGCAGGTCCGGGTCCGCGGCGTCCTGGTCGATTTCACGATATTCGGTGCCGTCATGCATGAACACGCGGAAGCGGTATGCCGTTCCGCCGATGCGGGAGATGCCGACTACGAGGATGTGGGGCGTGTTCCGATAGACCTCCTGTAGCTGGGTATCGCGGTTGATGTCGATCACATAGGGGGGCCGGATCCGCCCCAGCCACTCGTGCAGCGGCGCGAGGGTCCACTCGCGGTCGCCATACAGATCCGTCAGGAAGCGATTGACGAAGCTGCGCCCGCGCCGCAGTTCCTGATTCATGGCGGCGCGCGGAAACTCGTACATGAGGCGCGGTGCCATCGGGTGGCCGTTGTTCATGGCCAGGATCAGGCTTTCGCCGTCGGCCGGTATGGGTGCGCCGGTGACCGGATCGCGGGCGCCGGCGAGGGCGCCGGGTCCCAGATAGGGGATGACATCGCCGGTGTGGATGCCGGCGATGATGGCCGACAGGTCGGGATCGTGCATGTCTACGGTCTCCGGGGCGCGAAGGGCCGGTGACGAACTTGCAAGATCCGGTCCATGGGCCAAGTCATTGAAAGCAGGAGAGACGGTTCGACGGACCCCGGTGAAGTCCGCCGGTGTTTGTGCCAAAGCCGACAGGCCTTGTCGGCTGCGCCCGCTCCTGGAAGGTCGTATCGTCCGGGATCGCCGGGGCAGAGGCGGCGCTCGACGGGCGGGTGCGCAACTCCCGGCGGTGTCGGGGGCTGCGCGTCGCCCGGCGGGGCCCGGGCCATGTCGTCATCCATACACGTCTACCCGGATTGTCGGAGATGCCACCACCGGAAGGTGCCCCGGGCGGTGCAAAAAACAACAAGTAAGTTCATGGGTTACGAAAACCACCGGCGGGTGGCATGCTCCTTGCTCGATGGCCGGTAACGGGACCTTCCCCGCTTTACCACCGGGAGAACAGCCATGGCATTACGTCAGTGTGCGATTTACGGAAAGGGCGGTATCGGCAAGTCCACCACGACCCAGAATCTCGTTGCGGCGCTCGCCGAATCCGGCAAGAAGGTGATGATCGTCGGCTGCGATCCGAAGTCCGATTCCACCCGCCTGATACTGCACGCCAAGACCCAGAACACCATCATGCAGCTCGCCTCCGAGGCGGGCAGCGTGGAAGACTTGGAGTTGGAAGATGTACTCAAGGTGGGTTACGGCAACGTCAAGTGCGTCGAGTCCGGCGGGCCGGAACCCGGCGTGGGCTGTGCCGGCCGCGGGGTGATCACCTCCATCAACTTCCTGGAAGAGGAAGGCGCTTACGACGAGGATCTGGACTTCGTGTTCTACGACGTGCTGGGCGACGTGGTGTGCGGCGGTTTCGCCATGCCGATCCGCGAGAACAAGGCCCAGGAGATCTACATCGTGGTTTCCGGCGAGATGATGGCCATGTATGCCGCCAACAATATCGCCAAGGGCATCGTGAAATACGCGAACTCCGGCAGCGTGCGCCTCGCCGGCCTGATCTGCAACAGCCGCAACACGGCCCGCGAGGATGAACTCATCGAGGCCCTGGCGAGCAGGCTCGGCACTCACATGATCCACTTCATTCCCCGCGACAATGAAGTTCAGCGTGCCGAGATCCGCCGCATGACGGTCGTCGAGTACAACCCCTCGGCCAAACAGGCCGACGAGTACCGCGCCCTGGCCCGGGAAGTGAACGACAACAAGAAGCTGGTAATCCCCACGCCGATCACCATGGATGAACTGGAGGAGTTGATGATGGAGTTCGGCATCCTCGAAGAGGAAGACGAGAGCATCGTCGGCAAGACCGCCGTCGAAGAGTCGCTGGTCAGCGCGACGGCATGAGACGCACTTGCGGGGTCCGGACGCCCGGAGATGGCCGGACTCCCGCCGCCCGCCGACGCCGCCCGCCGTCCGCGCACGGCACGGCCGGTCCAATAGGGCGATATCTCGATCCCCCTCGGGGCGTCTCGTGCACGGATGGGTGCCGAGGCGAACAGGAGACATGTAAATGAGTGCAATGACACGCGAGGAGACCGAGGCCCTTATTCAGGAGGTGCTGGAGGTCTATCCGGAAGAGGCGCGCAAGGACCGCGCCCGGCACCTGGTCGTCAACGATCAGGGTGCGGAAGGGTCCGGGAAGTGCATTACCTCGAATAAACGATCCCTTCCGGGGGTGATGACCATCCGCGGCTGCGCGTACGCCGGCTCCAAGGGTGTGGTGTGGGGGCCGGTCAAGGATATGATCCACGTCTCCCACGGGCCGGTGGGGTGCGGTCAGTACTCCCGGGCCGGACGGCGCAATTACTATACCGGCGTCACGGGCGTCAACGCCTTCGTGACCATGAACTTCACCTCGAACTTCCAGGAAAAGGATATCGTCTTCGGGGGCGACAAGAAGCTGGACAAGCTCATCAGCGAACTCGACCGGCTGTTTCCGCTCAGCAAGGGCGTCACCATCCAGTCCGAGTGCCCGGTCGGCCTGATCGGCGACGACATCGAGGCGGTGGCGAAGAGGAAGGTCGAGGAGCTCGGGAAGCCGGTCGTGCCGGTGCGTTGCGAGGGTTTCCGCGGCGTGTCCCAGTCCCTCGGCCATCATATCGCCAACGACTCCGTGCGTGACTGGGTTCTGCCGGTGCGCGACGGGGACGACTCCTTTCAGGGAACGCCCTATGACGTCTCGGTCATCGGCGACTACAACATCGGCGGCGACGCGTGGGCGTCTCGCACGCTGTTGGAAGAGATGGGCCTGCGGGTCGTGTCCCAGTGGTCCGGCGACGGCACGTTGTCGGAGATGGAACTGACCCCGAAGGCCAAGCTCACCCTGGTGCACTGCTATCGCTCGATGAATTACATCGCCCGCCACATGGAAGAGAAGTACGGCGTTCCGTGGCAGGAGTACAACTTTTTCGGCCCGACCAAGATTGCAGAGAGTCTGCGTCAGATCGCCTCGCTCTTCGACGACTCCATCAAGGAAGGCGCCGAGCGCGTGATCGAAAAGTACCGGGCCGGGTACGAGGCGGTGATCGCCAAGTACCGGCCCCGGCTGGAGGGCAAGCGGGTCATGCTGTTCGTCGGGGGGCTGCGTCCGCGCCACACCATCGGGGCCTACGAGGACCTGGGTATGAAAGTGGTGGGTACCGGCTACGAGTTCGGCCACGATGACGACTATGAGCGTACGTTCCCGGAAATGGGCAACGCCACGCTGTTGTACGACGACGTGACCGGCTACGAGTTCGAGGAGTTCGTGAAACGTATCCAGCCGGATCTCATCGGATCCGGAATAAAAGAGAAGTACATCTTCCAGAAGATGGGTATCCCTTTCCGTCAGATGCACTCGTGGGACTATTCCGGACCGTATCACGGCTATGACGGCTTCGCCGTATTCGCCCGGGACATGGATATGACCCTGAACAACCCCTGTTGGGGCGCGATCACCCCGCCGTGGAGAAAGGCGGCCGAGCCCGAGCTCAAGCAGGCGGCCGGCGGCGGGTAGCAGGCGCCGCGCCGGAGCGGCCCCGGGGCCGCGCAAACAACCCGGTCCCCGTCGGCGGGGACCGGAATCCTAAGAACCCTTGAACCGTCGTCCACGGATCGGTGGCGCGGCAGGAGGTTGTCATGAGTCAAGAGGTGGAAGACATCCGGCCCAGCTATCCCCTGTTCCGGGATGAGGACTACAAGGAGAACCTGGCCAAAAAGAAGGCCCTGTTCGAGGAATGCCATCCCAAGGAGAAGATCGACGAGACCTTCGAGTGGACCACCACCCGGGAATACCAGGAACTGAACTTCCAGCGCGAGGCGCTGACGATCAATCCGGCCAAGGCCTGCCAGCCGCTCGGCGCGGTTCTGTGCGCCCTGGGCTTCGAGAAGACCCTGCCCTACGTGCACGGCAGCCAGGGCTGCGCGGCCTACTTCCGGACTTATTTCAACCGTCATTTCAAGGAGCCGATCTCCTGCGTGTCCGACTCCATGACGGAAAATGCAGCGGTGTTCGGCGGACAGAAGAACCTGTTCGCCGGCCTGGAGAACGCCAAGGCGCTCTATAAGCCGGACATGATCGCGGTCTCCAGCACGTGCATGGCGGAAGTGATCGGCGACGACCTGAACGCCTTCATCGGAAACGCCAGGAAGGACGGCCGGGTTCCCGAGGAATATCCGATTCCCTTCGCCCATACCCCCAGCTTCGCGGGCAGCCACGTGACGGGCTGGGACAACATGTTCGAGGGCATCGCCCGCTATTTCACCCTGAACCACATGGACGACAAAGAGCCCGGAAAGAACGGAAAGATCAACGTCGTTCCGGGATTCGAGACCTATCTCGGAAACTTCCGGGTCATCAAGCGCATGCTGGGCGAGATGGGCGTGGACTACAGTTTCCTGTCGGATCCGGAAGAGGTGCTGGATACCCCGGCCGACGGTGAGTTCAGGATGTACGCGGGCGGTACCGCTTTGGAAGAAGTAAAGGACGCCCCCAATGCCCGCGATACCCTGCTGCTACAGCAATGGCAACTGAAAAAGACCGAGAAATTCGTGCGGAACACATGGAAGCACTCCGCGCCCAAGCTCAATATCCCCATGGGCGTGGAGTGGACCGATGAGTTCCTGATGAAGGTGTCCGAGATCACCGGAAAGCCGATCCCGGCGTCCCTGGAGAAGGAGCGGGGCCGGCTGGTGGACATGATGACCGACTCCCATGCCTGGCTGCACGGCAAGCGTTACGCCCTGTGGGGGGATCCGGACTTCGTCATGGGCATGACCAAGTTCCTGCTGGAACTGGGTGCCGAGCCCATACACATCCTCTGCCACAACGCCAACAAGCGCTGGGCCAAGGCCCTGAAGGAGATCCTGGAGACGTCCCCTTTCGGGCGGAACTCGCAGGTGTACATCGGCAAGGACCTGTGGCACATGCGCTCGCTGGTGTTCACGGACAAGCCGGACTTCATGATCGGCAACTCCTACGGGAAGTTCATCCAGCGGGACACCCTCGCCAAGGGCAGGGAGCACGAGGTGCCGCTGATCCGGATCGGGTTCCCGATCTTCGACCGCCATCACCTGCACCGGGACACCACGCTGGGCTACGAGGGCGCCATGCACATACACAAGACCCTGGTGAACGCGGTGCTGGAGCGGTTGGACGAGGACACCATGGGCATGGGGACCACGGACTACAATTTCGACCTGATTCGCTAGAGGCGGAGGAGCGGACGATGCCGAAGGTTTCGCAAACCCTATCCCGGGAACCGGTGGTGCAGTCCTACCGGGAGGGGGACATGCCGGGCTCGATCCGGGTCGCGGTAGCCTCCAACGGCGCGGAGGCCCTGGACGGGCATTATGGTTCCTGCTCGCGGTTCCTGGTCTACCAAGTCGGTCCCGGCGAAGTGCGCCTGATCGATAGCCGCCCCACCGACGGTAGCGATCAGGCCGGGGACAAGAATGCGTTCCGCGCCGGGCTGATCGGCGACTGCCATGTGGTCTACCTGCAATCCATCGGCGGGCCGGCGGCCGCCAGGGTGGTGCGTGCCGGAGTGCATCCCCTGAAGGTGCCCGAAGGCGGTGACGCGCCGCAGGTGCTGGCGCAACTGCAAGCGGTGATGGCCGGCTCGCCGCCGCCCTGGTTGGCCAAGATCGTCGGTGTGCCGGCGCGGCAGCGCGTGCGCTTCACCATGGAGGCGGGCGAGTGATCGAGCCGGGGCCGATTGCTCCGACGCCGACCCAGTGACGGGCGCCGGACCGGCGCGGCGTTCCCGGAGGGGCCATGAAACCCAAAGACATCGCGGAGCTGCTCAACGAGCCGGCCTGTGTTCATAACAAGAAGTCCAAGTCCGGGTGCGCAAAACCGAGGCCGGGCGCGACCGCCGGCGGCTGCGCCTTCGACGGCGCGCAGATCGCGCTGTTGCCCATCGCGGACGTGGCTCACATCGTGCACGGACCCATCGCCTGCGCCGGCAGTTCCTGGGACAATCGCGGCACCCGTTCTTCGGGGCAAACCCTCTACCGCCTCGGCTTCACGACCGATCTCACCGAACAGGACGTGGTCATGGGGCGGGGCGAGAAGCGCCTGTTTCATTCCATCAAGCAGGTCATCGACGATTATCGACCGGCGGCGGTATTCGTCTACAACACCTGCGTCCCCGCTTTGTCCGGCGATGACATCGAGGCCGTCTGCGGCGCGGCCCGGGAGCACTGGGGCGTGCCGGTGGTTCCGGTGGACGCGGCCGGTTTCTATGGGACCAAGAACCTGGGCAACCGCATCGCCGGGGAGGCCATGGTCAAGTACGTGGTCGGCACCCGCGAGCCGGATCCCCCGCCGGCGGCGAGCGAGCGAGCCGGCGTCACGGTGCACGATGTGAATCTGATCGGCGAATACAACATCGCCGGCGAGTTCTGGAACGTGCTGCCGTTGCTGGACCGACTCGGGTTGCGGGTGCTGTGTACCTTGTCCGGGGACGCGCGTTTCCGCGAGGTGCAGACCATGCATCGGGCCGAGGTCAACATGATGGTCTGCTCTAAGGCCATGATCAACGTGGCCCGCAAGCTGCAGGAGCGCTACGCAACGCCCTGGTTCGAGGGCAGCTTCTACGGCGTCGCCGACACCTCCCGCGCCCTGCGGGAGTTCGCGCGCATCCTTGGTGATGGGGGCCTGACCGTACGCGCGCAGGCGCTGATCGCCCGCGAGGAGGCGCGTATCGACGCCGCCCTGGCCCCCTGGCGCGAACGCCTGCGGGGCAAACGGGCGCTGCTCTATACCGGCGGCGTGAAGTCCTGGTCGATCGTCTCGGCGCTGCAGGATCTCGGCATGGAGGTCGTGGCTACCGGGACCCGGAAATCCACCGAGGAGGACAAGGCGCGCATCCGCGAACTCATGGGCGCGGACGCCCGGATGATCGAGGACGGCAGCCCCGGGGCGTTGCTGGAGATCGTGCGCGAGTACCGCGCCGACATCCTCATCGCCGGCGGGCGCAATATGTACACGGCGCTGAAGGCGCGCCTGCCGTTCCTGGACATCAACCAGGAACGCGAGTTCGGCTACGCCGGCTACGAAGGCATGCTGGAGCTGGCCCGCCGGCTCGCCCTTACGCTGGAAAATCCGGTGTGGGAGGCCGTGCGCCGGCCCCCGCCCTGGGCGGCGGGCGCACCGGAACCGGCTGCGGAGCAGGCGTGAGATGGCCGAGTTGCTCAAGCGCAAGAAGGCCCTGTCGGTCAGTCCGCTGAAGGTGAGCCAGCCGGTGGGCGCGGCACTCGCGTTCCTGGGTATCCACCGGGCCATACCGATGCTGCACGGATCCCAGGGCTGTACCGCCTTCGGCAAGACGTTCCTGGTGCGCCACTTCCGGGAACCCATTCCCCTGCAGACCACGGCCATGGACCAGATCAGCAGCGTCATGGGCGCCGACGACAACCTCGTGGAGGGCCTGCGGACCCTGTGCGAGAAGGTCCGACCGGCGCTGATCGGGCTGCCCACCACGGGTCTGGTCGAGGCCCAGGGTGCGGATCTCCAGGGGGCGGTGCGATGCTTCCGTGAGCGCCATCCCGAGTACGCATCGGTACAAGTGGTGCCGGTCGGCACGCCGGATTTCTGCGGCTGCCTGGAAAGCGGCTACGGCGCGGCGGTGCACGCCATTATCGATTGCATAGTGGCGCCGGCCGTGGAGGCCGGCACCCGTCCCGGTCGGCGCCGCCGCCAAGTCAACGTACTGGCCGGCGCGGCGCTCACCCCGGGCGACGTGGAAGCGCTGAAGGTGCTGCTGGAGGGCTTCGGCCTGTGCCCGGTGGTGGTGCCGGATCTCGCAGGCTCCCTGGACGGACATTTGGGCGAGGACCCATTCAGCCCGGTGAGCACCGGCGGCACGCCGGTCTCGGAGATTGCCGCTCTGGGCGACGCCGACGCCACCCTCGTGGTCGGGTCGTCTCTTTACCAGGCGGCCGACCTGCTGCATGAGCGCACCGGCGTGCCGGACTACCGCTTCGATCACCTGATGGGACTGGACGCGGTGGACGACCTGGTGGCGGCGCTCGGCGACGTCAGCGGAGCGCCGGTTCCGGTATCGGTGCGACGCCACCGCGCCCAGTTGCTGGATGCCATGCTCGACACCCATTTCATGCTGGGCCAAGCGCGTATCGCGGTAGCCGCCGATCCGGACGTGCTCGGCGGCTTCGACGGGCTGCTGCGGGGCATGGGTGCCGAACTGGTCGCGGCGGTGGCGCCGGTTCGGGCACCGGTACTGGAACGGGTGTCGGCCGCCCACGTGCAGATCGGTGATCTGGAGGATCTGGAGCACGCCGCGCGCGCCAACGGCGCACGGCTGCTGATCGGAAACTCCCATGCCGCGGAGTCGGCCCGGCGCCTGGGCGTGCCGCTGCTGCGCGCCGGCTTTCCCCAACACGACCGGGTGGGCGGCTGTCAACGCACCTGGATCGGTTACCAGGGCGCCCGCCAGGCCCTGTTCGATCTTGCCAACCTGCTGCTGATGCAGGACCACCACGAGATCGAACCCTATCACTCGATCTACGCGCAGAAGTCCGGGTAAGCCGGCAGGGGGATCCCGGCCATGGGAGTCGAGCGCCGAATGCGGATCGTGCACGACCGAGGTTCGCTGGCCGCCGGGAGGGCGATCAAGGTCGCCTTCGCGACCAGCGATCGGCGACATGTGGACCAGCACTTCGGGGCCGCCCGGGGCTTCGACCTGTACGCGGTCGACCCGGAGCGGTCGATATTGTTGGAGGTCGCCCGGTTCGGCAAGCAGGTCCGGGACGGAAACGAGGACAAGCTGGCGGAGAAGATCGCCATGCTGGAGGGCTGCGCGGTGGTGTTCTGCCGGGCGGTAGGCGCCTCGGCGGTGCGTCAATTGCTGGCCGGCGGGGTGCAGCCGGTCAAGGTCGGCGAGGAGGCGGACGTCAAGGACCTGCTCGAATCGCTGCGACGGCAGCTGCGCGAGGGTCCCTCCGCCTGGCTGGCCCGGGCGATACAGCGCCACGGCGCGCGTGACATGGGTCGATTCGATGCCATGGAGTCGGAAGGGTGGGAGGAATGAAAGCCGGCAGCGCCCTTCGGGGCGACCGGCAGGGCCGTCAATACCGTCAGGAGGAAATGCCGTGAGCGAGGCGATCACCGTGTCCGTCGATGAGGATGGGATTTTCGAGACCGGCTTCATCCGGGAAATGGTCAAACAGATGAGGGCCCTGGACACCTACGATACCTACAACGGGTGGTCGGCAGCGCGCATCCTGGCGCCGTTCGTGCTCACCAAGGAGCGCAAGAAGGAAATCCCGATAGTGGGCGATCCCGACGAGATCACCCTGTCCCGGGTCCGGGCGTTCTACAACGCCGTCTCCTCGCTGATCGAGTCGGAGTGCGGGCTGATGGCCGTTCCCGTGGACAGCCTCAACCACGAGGGCTTCGGACGCGTGGTGATCACCGTCGGCAGGCTGGTGGTCATGGACAAGACCCTGCGCGACGTGCACCGTTTCGGTTTTCCCGGTTTGTCGAAGATGAAGGACGAAGCCGACAAGATCCTCTCTGCGGCGAGGGCGCTCATCGGCGAACATCCGGCCGTCGCCGGTCTGTGAGGTG
>CAZAQG010000066.1:0-12954 GCA_964487445.1 uncultured Chromatiales bacterium | reverse complement strand
CTGGGAGCGGGGTTCCATAACGGCAACATACCCGACCCGGTCCGCGCAAGACAACCCTGGGCGCCGGGCGGCGTCCCGGTCAGCGCCGGCCCTCGCGGTAGGCCGCCGCGCCCCGCCGACCGTTCTCGAGGGCACGCAGGGAGGCGACGATCTCGTTGCGACGAACCTGACCGAGGGCGATGATGCGCTGGTCGATGGCGACGATCTCGCGGATCGCCTCGGCCAGTCCCGTCGCCGCAGACCCGCCGGGCGCGGGCTCCGCGGAGAAGTAGCGCCCCAGGCATTCGCGCCGCTCGCGCTCGCGGCTCGTCACCGTATCCCAGTCACCACGCTCGGCGCACTCGAGCATGAGGCGACACAGATCGAGGATCGCCTCCATCGCCGGTGCGGGCGACTGCGGAGGTTGCGACGCCGGCAGGGTCATCGGGCGGGTCTCGAAGACAGGTTCAGGCGCCGCGCGTGGTCGCCGTCTTGGCACCGTTCCCGGCCGTTGCGACGGGCGTGCCGTGCGGGGTGCTTTTGTACTCCTCGGGAATCGCCTCCCAGCCGGCCTTGATCTCGCGCAGCAGCGAGGCCACCTCGGTGAGGATCGCCGGATCATTCTCGAGGTTCGCGCTCATCAGGCGCCGCACCATATAGTCATAGAGCCCGTCGAGGTTCTCCACCAACTCGCCGCCGGCCTCGGTGTCGAGACTCATGCGCAGCCCGTTGATGATGGATACCGCCCAACTGATCTGGCGCCCCTTGGCCTCGAATTCACGGCGCTCCATGTGTCCGCGCGCGGTGGCGACCTTCTCCAGCGCCCCCGCCATAAGCATCTGCACCAGCCGGTGCGGGCCGGCGTTCTCGATTCCCGATTCCACGGCGGTCTCGTTGTAGTGACGCAGGGCGCCGCGCAGGTCGTTATAGCTCATGTTCTCGACTCCAGTCCTGAATCCACCCCGGACGCCGACGAGGCGCCGCCTATTTGCAATGCAACCCGATACGCGCCGGTCACGACCCCGGAAGCGCCGCGAGCTGCTGAGTGAGAAAGTTGCTGGTCGTCTGCATGGTGCCGAGCAGGGCGTCCAGCGCGCTGAACTGCCGGCGCAGCGACTGCTGCTCGGCGGTGAGCCGCACCTGCTGGTTGTCGATCTGGGTCTGCAGAAAACTGATCTGGCTGTTCAGCCCCTGGGTCTCGCCGTCGACGATCCCGTTCGGCGTCGTGAGCTGCTGGGCCAGGTTCCCGAACCGCGTGGCGAACCCCTGGGTGGTGTCGGTGAACAGCCGGGCGACACCGTTCGGATCGGTGTTCAGGGCGGTGGTCAACTGGGTGCTGTCGAGCGCCATGGTGCCGTCTTTCTGAATCGATACGCCGATGCTCGCCAGATACGAGTAGGTACCGCTCACGCCGGTGGCCGGGGTATTGATCACTCCGAACAACTGGGACTGGATCAGGGACAGCGTGCTGTCGCCGGACAGCGCCTTGGAACCGAGATCCCCGAGGGTCTTGTGCAGGGCGTTGTAGGCATCGACGAAGCCCTGAACGGCACTTGTGATCCCGGTCGGGTCCTGGGCCACGGTCAGGGCGGTGGTCACCCCGCTGGCGTCGGTGCCCACCAAGTTCAAGGTCACACCCTGGATCACGTCCGAGATCGTGTTCGAGGAACGCGTCGCCTGTTGGCCGTTGACATCGATCACCGCGTCCACCGCGGCCTGAGTCGTGGTCAGGGAGAGCGGATCGGTAATCGCCGCACCGCTGCTGTCATCGAAGGAGAGGGTCAGGGCGTTGGCGGTCCCGGTCTGGTTGGACGAGAGCACCAGTTGGTAGCCGGCGTCGGTGTGCAGGATCGAGGCGGTCACCCCCTTGTTGTCCGCGGCGTTGTTGATCGCATCGCGGATCTGGGTCAGGGTCTGGCCGCCGGTGGTGACGGTGAATGCGTTGGACGTGCTGGCGCCCACCTGGATCGTCATGGTGTCGCCGGCGCTGCCCACGGTCGTGGTGGTCGAATCGGCGAACGCCGCCGAAGCCATCTGCTGGGCCTGGGCCAAGCTCACGACCTCGATCTGGTAGGTCCCGGCGGCGGCACCGCCCACGGCGGTCGCCGTGAACTTGGTGGTGTCCGCGGAGGTTGCGGTGCGCGCCTGAAGCTGCGCGGTGGTCAATCCCTGCATCGCGGTCTGGAACGTGGAGAGCGAACTCGTCAACTGCCCGAGCGCGCTGATCTCATTCCGCAGACCCGCCTGCTGTTTCTGGAGGTTCTGCATCGGGATGCTCTCGATCGCCATCAGCTTGGTGATGATGGCGTTGACGTCGAGGCCCGAACCCACGCCCGGGGAACTGATCGTGGGAGTGACCAGACTAAGGATGGTGTTACTCATCTGCGTTGCCTCACTCGAAATCGCCGCGTGCGACGTCGGTCGACCCTCCCCCTACTCGACTCGATCAGGTCCCACGTAGCGGGTTGCAAGCACAATGCCAACTCTCAGGCGCGGGCGCGCAACAGCAGGCCCGCGAGTTGTTGTAAGCGATGATCCGGCGACAGGATGTCCTGCGGCGGAATCTGCCGCACCACTTCCCGAGTCTTGATATCGATGATCTTCACCACCGGGCGGTCGGTCGCCTTGCCGATCGAGATCGAGCACTCCACGTCGTTGCACACTTCCCGAACATGCTCGTTGAGGTGACGCACAGCCGCCTGCAGGACCTGTTTGGAAAGCGGCGCGGGCGGCAAGATCGTTCCGGGGACCGGCGGGAGTCGGCCTGTCGGCGGTTGCGACGCGGGGTCCGTCCGGGCGCCGACCGGCGCCGTCGGTTCCACCACGCGCATCGATGGGACTTCCAATGCCATGACACTCACCCGATGACCGGCATCCGGTGAAGGGCGTACGGGGCGTCGCGCCCCGTACGCCGCCCGTCGTTACCGTTACCGCAACAGCGTCAATGCCACCTGCGGGTCGGTATTGGCCTGTCGAAGCATCGCCACACCGGCCTGCTGCAGAATCTGCGCCCTGGACAGTTTCGCCGTCTCCGAGGCGAAGTTGGCGTCCACGATGCGGCTGCGTGCGGCGGAGAGGTTCACCACCGAGTTCTGCAGGTTGGCGATCACCGCGCTGAAGCGGTTCTGCACCGCCCCCATGGTGGCGCTGTCCCCGGCCACGGTCGCGATGTCGGTCCCGGTGCTAGTAATCGCCGCAGAGGCCGCCGACTGGGTACTAACATTCACGGTCCCGGTAGCCGTGAGCGACCCCTTGTAGGCGTTGAGGCTGGTCAGGTCGAGTCCGGCCACCGCGAGTTGATCCTTGACGTCGCCCGCTTGGCCCACCTGGAAGGTGGTGGTGCTGCCGCCACTCAGGAGCTGCACGCCGGCGAACTTGGAGGTCTGAACGATCTGCGAGATGTCCTGAGTGAGCTGATCGACCTCGGCCTGGATACCCGTCCGCGACGCCGTACTCACCGTGCCGTTGGCCGATTCGACCGCGAGCTGGTTGATGCGCTGCAGGTCGGCGCTGATCTGCTGGAGGGCCCCGTCGGCGGTCTGCGAAAACGAAATCCCGTCGTTGGCATTGCGCACCGCCTGGTTCATGCCGTTGATGTCCGCCGTCATGGTCTGAGCGATGTAGTATCCCGCGGCGTCGTCCTTGGCGCTGTTGACCCGCAGGCCCGAAGAGAGTCGCTGCAGGGCCTGACTCAGATCCGCCTGGGTCCGGTTCAGGTTTTTCTGTGCGATCAGAGAAGAAATATTGGAGTTGATCACGAGAGCCATAATGAAAATCCTCAGTATCACGAATACCGTTGCGCTTCAAACAGTTATCCGTGTTGGTACATGATTAGCGGATATACGCGGATGGTGTGCCTGCGTATTCACCGCCGCCGGACATGATATCGGTCGCGCAGAACGGAACTTTAGGGGCGATGGTGGAAATCCGTCACCGGGAAACCGCCCCCGGCCGAGGCAACGTCTCCGCGTCGGGCGCCCCGCCACCGGGGCGCAGCGCACTCAGCCACCGGTCGAGGTGGTCCTCCATCATCCCGTGCGTGCGCACCCACTCCCGCAGCCGGTCGCCTTCCGCCGCCGCGGCGTCGAGATCGTGAACGCGCTCGCGGATCGCCTCGACCCAGGCCCGCGTGCGGTTCGGCACACGACACACCGGGGTATCCCGGTAGGGCTCGATGTCGGTGCAGACGAGCGGCCAGCCGAGAGCGCCGTACTCGAGGATCCGTAGCGCACTCTTGGCCTCGTTGAAGCGGTTGTGCTCCAGAGGCGCCACTGCGAGATCCAGATCCAGCGCGGCCAGGGCGCGCGGGTATTCCTCGAAGGAGACGGGGCCATGAAGTTCCTTCCGATAGCGGCGGAACTCGTGCAGGCTCATACCGAAGAACACCCAGTCCACCTCGTCGGCCGTACGTTTGACCACCTCGCGCAGAATCCCCAGGTCACCCGCGTGTTGCTGCGCACCCGCCCAGCCGACGCGGGGCTTGCGGCCGCGCCGTCGCTCCGAACGCAGTGCACCCCAAACCGCCCGGCTGAGATAGTTCGGCACCACGCGGATGTCCCCGATCATGCCCCGGTAGGCATCGGCCAAGGGTTCGGTGGTCACGATCAGACGGTCGCAGTACGAGAGCGCAAGACGCAGCCGCGCCTCGATGTCGCGGTAGAGCATTTTGGACAAGGGGTTTTTCTCCGGCAGCTCCAGCATCAGGTCGTCCTGGCCGAAGACCCGCAGCGTGCGCGTAAAATTCCGGTAGGTACGCAGTGCCTCGATCTGCTCGTCATGTATCGCATTGTGCAGCAGCACCACATCCGCGCCGCTACGTTCCAACTCCACCACGGTCGGGACACGGGCACGCCCGGCGCGCGTCGGTACGAGCGCGCACTCGGCGCGGCCGGCCACGTCGAGTGCCCGCAACGGAATCCGCAGCCGGTGTTCGAGCGCTCCCTCGGAGCCCCCCCCGAAACCAAGCACACGCGGCGGACCCGGAAGGCCCGGCTCCCAGGGCACGTCGACCTCGGTCTCGATCTCCCACCCGGTACTCGCCAGACTCAAGTTCCGAGGATAAGCCGGATCGTGGGCGAGTTTCGGAAGCCAAGCAGCCCACAACGACTCGTTCTCGGCCTGCGCCCGCTCCGCTTTCTTCTTGTCGCTCAAGCTGGCCAACCCGTGGTGCACCAGCGTCACCCGGGGGGTCCATAGGATCCGATACCCGGCACGCCCGAGCTTGAGACACAGATCCACATCGTTGAACAGGACTCTGAACCTCTTTTCATCCAGGCCGCCAACCTCCCAATAACGCTCGGCACGCACCATCAGGCAGGCCGCCGTCACCGCCGAGAAGTTCTGTTCGAGTTGCGCGCGCCCCATGTATCCCGGGGCGGAAAGCGGCTCCCGGTAGCCTACGTGGTGAGCGGTGCCCCACAGCCCGAGCACCACCCCCGCATGCTGGATACTGTGATCAGTAAAGACCAGACGCACTCCGACGGCGCCGATCTCCGGGCGCTGAGCATGTTCCAGCATACGTTCAAGCCAATCGGGCCGGAGCACTACCGTATCGTTGTTAAGAAGAACCAAATACTCCCCACCAGCCAGCCGGGCCGCGTAGTTGTTGATCGCCGAGTAGTTGTATTCCTGCGGATAACGGATCACACGAACCCGCTCACGCGACTCCAGACTGCCCAGGTACTCGAGCGCCCCGTGCTCGGTGCTCCCATTGTCCACGACGAGGATCTCGTAGTTTGGGTAGGCTGTGCGCCCGAGGATCGACTCGACACAATCCTTGAGCATTGCCCCGCAGTCACGGGTCGGGATGATGATGCTGACTAGCGGCTCACCCTGTCGACGGTAGCGCACCGTCCAGCTCCCGGCATAGGGGCCGTCCTCAACCTCAGCGCGCTCCCCGGTACGTGCCAAGTGTGCGACGAGCGCCGCGCGGCAGGCCCCGTCCACCGTCCGCGTATCCGCGCCGCGCGCGTTGCCGGTCGCACGGTGATAGAGCAGCCGCGGTACATGCCCGATACCCGCCTCCCCGTGGCGCTCCCACGCGCGCAGGACGAGCCCGTAGGCGAGTGCTGGCGCCGGCGTGAGGGATGGATCCTCCACAAGCGCCGCGCGTGCCAGCCACAATTGACCCGTATATGGGGTCGCGCGCAGCAGGTCGGGGTTGAAATCCGGCTTGAACAGCGGGTTTGCGCACAGACCGGCACTGTCGATAAAATCCTCGTCGGTGTAGAGGAACTGCCAGCCGGGGTTGCGCGCCGCATAGGTGAGGCATGCGGCAAGTGCCTCGTCGGCAAGGGTATCGCCGGCCTCGACGATCCCCACCCAAACATCCCGACCGGCCGAATGGGCGAGGGTGCGTAGCACATCGAATTCCCCGCCAACCGCCGCGCGCCGATAGCCGATCCCCGCGCCCAGACCCGGCGCCCGCGGCCCGTCCCCGACGACCAGGATCGAGGCTGGCCCCTCGATCTGGCGCACGAGTGAATCAAGCGTGGCGGCCAGTTCCCGTTCGACCGCGCCGTACGCAGAAACCACCAAGTGTACCGGCGCGCGCGCTTGGGCCGCCCGCGTTTGCCACAGGCGGCGACGTGCGTCGGTGAGCGTGTGCCGGCGCTTCCAGATCTCGTACTCGGCGCTGAGGTGCATACCTTCACCGATGGCGCCCTTCGGCGACCGCGCGACCCGCCGGTATACCTCCCGGTAGCGTGCGGCGATCATCCCAACGGTGCGGGCGGCCAGGACCTCCTCGCGCGCCGCGCGCCCGATCTGCTCACGCAGTACAGCATCGCGCACCAGACGATCGATCGCATCGAACCACGCCTGTGCCGTGTTTTCCACCAGCAGTCCGGTTCGACCGTCGCTGACCGAGTTGCGATACAAGGGGAGGTTCGAGTAGACGCCGGCGAATCCGCAGGCGGCGTACTCCAACCATTTGATGTCGCTCTTGCAGCGGTTGAAAGGGTTGTCGATCAACGGGGCAAGCGCGACGTCGATGCCGCTGCGCGCGAGGGCGCGCGCATAAGCACTGTAACGCGCCTCGAAGGTCCTCTGCTCGCACTTTGCTTTCAGTCCCCTCGGGGGGGGGGCGCCCAGGAAGCGAAACACTACCCGGTCTTCGTACCGGTCGTGGATACGCCGTAACGCCTCGGAGATCATCTCCAGATCCGCACCGTGGGTCGGAGTCCCGGCGAAACCGATCACCACCGGCCCATCAGTCGCGCGCTTTGGTTGCACCGGTACCGAACGCCATAACGCGGTATCGAGCGCATTGGGTAGGACATCGATATTCCGGTTGTACACAGCCAGTCGGCGACCCAACTCCGCCGTGCTGACGGTGATCGCATCAGCGCGGGTGAGGCACTCCAATATGTGGGGCTCGAAACGCCTGATCGCCTCCCTGTGCGGGTGCGTCGGGGGTATATGTAGGAAATCGTCATCCAGTTCGTAGATGACCGGTCGGTCTGAGGCAAGGATGCGCCGGTACAGGGGCAGTGTTTCGGCGCTGGGAAACAACCGCTGAATGACGATCAGGTCGCTTTGCTCGATCAGGTCGTATTGAAACCTCGCTCCCGCGTGTCTCCCTCGGCGTGCCCACAGGAATTCGATCTCTTCCGTCAACCGGCCAAGCGGAGCCGTCAGGCGGAGACGCGCGCATGCCCATTCTCTGGGCTCGACCGAAAATACCGCTACGCGCAGCCGGGCATCGGTACGCTGGGACCCTGCACTGACCGCTCGCCCCTCTGCGCCCAAGCCAGCCAAGACCTCACGCAGCACCGCCGCGTCCGGATGGCGCGCAAGAAAATCCTGCGCGGCACCCCTCGCCTCCGTGGCGCGGCCCAACGTGGTGAGCGCCCGCGCAAGATTGAGCGCGGACTCGAGATGGTCGGAGTCGAACTCAATCGCGCGCTGGAAATGCGCGACCGCCTGCTCGGCCCGGCCGAGCGCCCAGCAGGCCGCACCGAGGTTGCTGTGGACGGGGGCCGAGCGCGGGGCGCGCGCCAGCGCCTGCTCGAAGACCGCGGCCGCCTCGGCGGGCGCCCCCGCCTCGAACAACCGCTCGCCGCGCTCGATCAGCGCCTCGACACCGTCGGGCCTCACGCCCTCATCGGTCATCACCGCCTCCCGCGCCGAGTCGCGCCACCGCGGGCCACGCCGCCACCGAATCACCGGGCGTGAGCGCATCCAGCCACTCGTCCAGGTGGTCCTCCAGCATCCAGCCGCCGAGCACCCAGTCACGCAGGCGCGCGCCCTCCGCGCGCGCCGCATTGAGGTCGTGGACCCGCTCGCGGATCGCCTCGATCCAGCGCACCGGATCGTTCGGTACGCGCATGACGGGCGCGCCCCGATACGGCTCGATGTCGGTACAGACGATGGGCCACCCGAGAATCCCATACTCGAGCAACCGCAGATTCGTCTTGGCAACGTTGAACGGGTGCTCTTCGAGCGGGGCAACGGCCAAGTCGAGGGCGAGTGACGCAAGACGTGCCGGATACTCCGCAAACGGCACCATTTCATGCACCTCTTTCACGTAGGGCCGCAGCGCCTCCGGACACATCCCGAGGAACACCCAGTCGACTTCACCTGCCGTCGCCTGCATGATCGGAAGCAGGATCTCCAGATCCCCCTCGTGCTGCTGTCCGCCGGCCCAGCCTACCCGCGGGCGCCTACTCTCGTTGCCGGCAGGGGTGAGCGCCCCCCAACGATCCCTGGCGAGGTAAATCGGCACCACGCGGATATCGTCGATGAGCCTGCGATGGGCCTCGGCGAGCGGCTCGGTCGTCACGATCAGGCGGTCGCACAGGCTCAGTGCTTGGCGGGTACGGGCCTTGATGTTGCGGAAGAGGAACGGCCGGCGCGAATTCTTCTCCGGGACGTTTGTCTTGAGATCCTCCATATCGAACACCCGGAAGACCTGATTGAACCGGCGATACCGGTGTAGCGCCTCCAGATGCACATCGTAGAGGGCGCTCTGAAGCAGTAGGATGTCCGGTGCGAGGCGCGCGAGTTCCGTCGGAGACGGCATACGCGGAGACCCCTCCTGCGGAGCCAAAAGGCCGCAGTGGGCGCGTGCTGCGTCATCCAGCGCATTGAGGGGGGCGAGGATGCGATATTCTCCGCAACCGAAGGTATCCGCCGGAACACCCAAAATCCGAGGCCGCTCGTGGAATACCGGGTTCCAGCGCGCAGTGGCCTCCATGCGCGGCCGGAACACGGCGCCGGAAAGGTCGAGATTCCGGTGGTAGAACGGATCACGCGCGAGGCGCGCAAGCCAACGCGCATACATCGCAGCCTCCTGTTCCGGATCGCCCGTCTCCCGCGCAGGCTCAGGAGCCTGCCAGCCAACGAGAGCATACGGCGTCCAAATCGTACGATGACCCGCCGCCTCCGAACGCAGACAGAAATCCACCGAGAACCACTCGGACGAAAACCGCTCCGCGTCGAACCCGCCGGCCTCCTCGAAGCACGCGCGGGATACCAGCAGGCAGACAGGTGGGACGGCGGAACAGCCCTGTTCCGTGAGCGCCCGCCCCCCGTAGCCCGGATCCAGCGCCAAGAGCCCTCGAAAAGCATCTTTGGCCGGTCCCCCGAACCCGAGAATCAAGGCGCTGTGCACCACTGTGCCGTCGGCACCAACGATACGCGGTGCGACGATTCCCACCCCTTTCCGCTGGGCGTGTCCCAGCAGGATCTCCAGCCAGTCCTTCTGAACGAAGCCCGCCCGGCGGTCCGCGAAGATCAAATACTCGCCGCGCGCGGCGCACGCACCGGCGTTCCAGGCCTCGGCCCATCCCGCTCCCTCGGACACCGAAACCACGACGGCGCCGCTCGCACGTAGCGCGTCGAAATACTCTTCAGTGTCTTCGTCCCGGCTTCCGCAATCCACCACTACGAGTTCGAGATTCCGATATTCGCTAGTCTTTCTCAGGGTATCGATAAACCTTTCGAGCACCCTCAGGTCGTCGACCGTATCCACGATCACCGAGACGACCGGCTCCCCCTGCACAGGGTAGCGGATACGCGCCGTCCCCGGTGCCAACCCATCCAAAATCTCGCCCGACTCCCCCATCCGTCGCAGGTGCGCGGAGAGGACCTCGCGATGCAGATCGGTATCCGTGGGCTTCTCGGACTCGCGGCTGAACGCCGGACGATGGCAAAGCACTTCGTCCACATGGCCGAAGGCATCCGCGCCGAAGCGCTCGAACACACGCAACGCAAGATCACGCACCTCCTCCGTGCCCCGATCCGCGAAGCCTCCCAGATTGAGGAGCGTATCGCGGCGAATCAGCCACAGTCCGCCCAGACACTCGCCGGTGCGCAACCAATCCAGGTCCACATCCCGCTCGAAGCGCGGATCGCAGCGATCCCCCGCTTCATCGATCCGGTCCCAGTCCGTGTAGAGCCACCTCACCCCGCCCATGCCCTGAGTCCGGTCCGCGCAGGCAAACAATGCCTGCTGCGCCAAGCGGTCGCCCGGGCGCAGCAGGCCCACCCAGTCCGATTCGGCTTCTCCGACGATTGCGTTCAACGCCGCCGCACGATCCCCTCCCGACTCACGCCATTCCACATTCGGGATCTGCGCAAACCGGGGATCCGGGCAGGGCTCCTCGGCCAGCACTGTAAGCCCCCAACCGGCGTAGAGCTGCGTGGAGAGCGAGTCCAGGGTCGCCGCCAAGCGTACCCCTTCACCGCGCCGCAACACGGCGATCAGGTGAATGGCGGGCTGATGGTGCCACTGCTGCATCATCCGTTCGGCCATCACTTGACCGTCGGACTCGTGCAGGCCGAAGATGTTGCACCATTCCCGATACGGGATCCCGCGTTCACGATCGGCCGGCTCGGCTACCGGGACGATCGTGCGGGCGCGGCCCCCGGCGAACGCGTCCTCCAGCGCATCGAGTTCCTCAGCGACCCGGTCGAGCGCCGCGAAATCCAGCGCGCCGTCTTCGGCAGCCAGGATTTCGTAGACCGCCTCGGCCCGCTCCGCAAGTATGCCGGTACCGGATCCGGGCGACACCCGATGGTGACGCAACTGCGGGCTCAGAAACTCGTCGACCTGCGATGCCGCTTCGCTACCCGCCGGGGCAAGTTCGAGCCCCGTGCCCTCCACGACCCGTGCGAGCGCCGCCCGCCAATCGGTAAGTAACAGATCATAAGTAATGAAGGCGCGCGAAGCACCGCGGGTGTGCCGCTCCGCCTCGAGCATGTAGCGAAGCCACAGCGCCCGGACCCGCTCGGGCGGCATTCCATCCCGCTTCGCCAGCGACGCCGCCACCTCGCCAGGCCGGCGCAGGATGATGACGAAGTGCTCCCGTGCGCCCAGTTGTCGAACCGCTTCACGCCACAGCGGCATCAGCCGACAGATACGCGGATCCTTGACGCCCCACAGCGCCTTACCGCCGAAATCCCGTCGCAGGACCACGATCAATTCCTGCACGAGCACCCGCACCTCCGGCCGCTCCCACCAACGCTCCGGCAGGCGGCCGGGATCGGACCACTCACGGCCCAATGCGGCGAGGATGCGCTCGTCCAGGCGCCAAAGTTCGTCGTGCTCCCAATACCCGCGCTCGTTGGCAGGATCAGCTGGTAGCAGTGACTTGCCGAGGAATACTCCATGCAGGTTGAGTACCCGAGCGAGCGCTGAGGTGCCGCTGCGGTGCATTCCGGTGATAACGAGCGCCGCCGGATCCCTGGGCTTGTCCATCTCGCCTATCGTGGATCGCGGCACCGCCCGATGCGCCCCCCGCCCACCGGTATAACGCGCGAGAACAAGCCCCCTTGGGGTCGGGAACTCCATTGCCGTGAGCAAGCCGCGCGCCGTAAACTCTGCGACGCACTCACGCACTACCTTGTGGTGTAGGCTGGCATCGTGGAACACCACGATAGCCCCAGTATTAAGACGCGGAAGAAAAGCCAGAAACTCCGATCCGCGCACTTCGAGATCCGAGTCGAGCAGCAGGAAATCCACCCCCGGGGGCGGGTCGTACTCCAGACTCGAACCCTCGATCAGCGTCACCCAATCGGCCAGCCCCGCGCGCTGCAGACGCATACGTGCCACCCCGGCACTCTCTGCATCCCGCTCGAGCGTATGGAGCCTACCAACCCCGTTCTCCCGCAGTGCCTGTCCGATAGCGGCGGCGGCATACCCATGCCACGTGCCCGTCTCGATGCAGACCTGCGGTTTGGTGAGGCGCACCAGGGCATAGAGAAACTCGAGCGTTTCCGCCTCAGCGGTCCATCCATCGATCATCGACCACAGAAAGGGCTCGCGGCAGTCCTCGTGCGGTTCGCTCTTTTCGGGCAATAACGCCTGATCCGGCAACAGGATCGACCGCCGCTGCGGCTTTGGGCGCCGCTCGAACTCCGCCATCCGTCGTTCCCATCCGTCCGCACCGAGCCAGGGTTTTGATTCGTAGTTCCTCCGATAATACTCGCGGCGCCGAACGAACTCATCATAGCTATGCCCAAGATTGCGCACGAGCTGGCGATCGGCCCACGCAACGAAGTACCCGTTGCGGCGCACCGTCTCCGAGATCTCCACGTCGTTCGGAAAACGGAACTCGCCCGCTCCGGAAATCGTGGTCACCCGCGCGTCCGATCCCCACGCGCCTCTTCGCAAGATGCTCGTGGTCCCGACGTTTCCTAGGGCCTCATACACGATCCGCCCGGCCGCGTGGCGCAACACCGCCGGTTGGACAACCCATACCTCCTCGTCGGACGGTACGGGGGGGAAGAGCGAAAGCTGCCCGAGCTGATCGAACGCCTCGAACGCCTCGAGTACATGCGATGACCAGCCTGGAAGAAACTCGATGTCGTTCTCACAGAGATGTAGATAGGCGCCGCGGGCACGCTCGATCCCCAGGTTCAGGGCCTCGCCACCGAGGTTGTGGTCAAGAAGGATTGGCGTTGCCTGCGGGCATCGAGCGCAGAACTCCTCGATCACCGTTCCCGCATCGTCGTCCGAGGCGTTGTCGATGA
>CAZAQG010000065.1:0-13357 GCA_964487445.1 uncultured Chromatiales bacterium | reverse complement strand
CCCTTCATGAACCGAGCCATTCCTATCCGCCGCAACCTCGTAACCGCAATGACCATTACCGGAACCCTTCTCGCTGTGCTCCCCGGTGTGTCCGCCGCCACCTCGTTGAGCCAACAGGTCCAGACCCTCGGCGCGAAGGTCAAACAGTTGGAGGGGCCTGCGGGCCTGTTGAGCGGTATCAGTATCTCCGGCTACATCGACCCGACCTACGTCTACAACAGTCGCCAACACATCAGTTCGTTCTTCTTCGGCGATAAGACGGCACCGTATAGGTTCTACCACAGCACCTTCGGGGATCTGTTCCTGAACGTCACCAAGAAATTCTCGGGCGGCGGCACCCTGGATATTCAGATCATGCCCAACCGCGGCTACGGCGCCGGGGTCGGCAGCATCATCAACGCCGCCTATTTCACGGTGCCGGTGACCGGGAAGTTCTCGGTGATCGGCGGTCAGATGCCGGCGTGGGACGGCTACGAGCCGCAGATTTCGACCGGGATGTACACGGTGACTCACAATCTCCTGTTCGGTTTCAGCGAGCCTGCGTTTTTCACCGGAGTGGGCGGGCAATACGCCAGCGGCCCTTATACCGTGCAGATGCTTGTCGCGAACACCTGGAACAGCGCATTCAATAAGAGTTTCCGCGAACCGACCCTGGAATACCGCTTCTCGGTCGCGCCCTCCTCGTCGTTCAGCTACGGGCTGTACGGCACCATCGGGAGGATCGCCGGCGTCGCAACCGGTGCCGGGCCCGACACCCGGTTCTTCAACGATCTCGACGCCACTTACACGAGCGGTCCGTTGACCCTCAGCGGCCAGCTCGACCACGGCTACCAGAAACACGGCGCCGCGAACGGCCGGACCGCCGAGTGGTACGGGGCCTCCGTGATGGGCAACTACCGGTTCATGCCCATGGCGGGTCTCACCCTGCGTTATGACTACCTCAACGACACCAAGAACGGCGGCCATATCGTGAACGACCCCCAGGACGGCTTCATCACCGATCCGGCCGATTCGAATTCCGGAACGCGGCGCCAGGCGTTTACCACGGCGCTCCTGCTCTATCCGATGAAGCACCTCACGGTGAAGCTCGAGTACCGCCACGATTGGGCGAACTTCGCGACCTTCCGGCGCGGGAAGACCGGGAGCCGCCACGACTCCGACGACACCCTGGCGGCCCAGTTCCTGTTCGCCTTTTGACCCCCGGGACATCGCGCGGCAGGCCCGTCATCACCATCGGAAAACTCGACTAGGGGATTCATCACATGAAAGTGAACCGCAGAGGTTTCATCAAGGGCGCACTCGCCACGGGTGCCACGGTACTCGGCCCCACGCTGGTCGGGAGGACGCCCGAGGCGCTTGCCGGAGGCACCGTCAAGGTGGGCATACTCCACTCGCTCTCCGGCACCATGGCGATCAGCGAAATCCCGGTCAAGAATGCGGAGCTGATGGCGATCGAGGAAATCAACGCCGCCGGCGGCGTCATGGGCCGGCGCATCGAACCGGTCGTCGTGGACGGGGCCTCGGACTGGCCGACCTTCGCGCAGAAGGCGCGCGAGCTGATCTCGCGCGATCGGGTGGCGACCGTGTTCGGCTGCTGGACCTCCGCCAGTCGCAAGGCGGTCAAGCCGGTCTTCGAGCAGTACAACAACCTCCTCTGGTACCCGGTGCAGTACGAGGGCAACGAATGCTCGCGGAACATCATCTACACCGGCGCCTGTCCCAACCAGCAGATCGAGCCGGCCGTCACTTGGCTGCTGAAGAACAAGGGCAAGAAGTTTTTCCTCGTCGGCTCCGACTACGTGTTTCCGCGCACCGCCAACGCGATCATCAAGGGACAACTCAAGGCCATGGGCGGGACCCTGGTCGGAGAGGAATACGCACCCCTCGGGCACATGGAGTTCGCGACCATCGTGAACAAGATCCGCCAATCCGGGGCCGACGTGGTCTTCAGCACCATCAACGGTGACAGCAACGTCGCCTTCTACAAGCAATACGCGTCCGCCGGTCTTACCCCGGAGAAGGCGCCCATCCTGGCGGTGAGTGTCGCCGAGGTCGAGGTCCAGGGGATCGGGCCCCAGTATTGCAAGGGCCACTACGCGAGCTGGAACTACTTCGAGACGACCGAGACCCCGACGAATCCGAAGTTCGTGGCGGAGTTCAAGAAGCGCTACGGTCACGCGCAGGTCACCGACGATCCGATCGAACACGGCTATCTGAACGTCTATCTTTGGAAACTCGCCGCCGAGAAGGCCCGAAGCTTCCAACCGATGAAGGTCCGCGCGGCGGTTGGAACGGTCGGCTTCGACGCCCCTCAGGGGAAGGTGCACGTCGATCCGGCCAACCAGAACCTGTATCAGGTCGCGCGCGTCGGGGAGATCACCGACAGCGGGATGTTTCGCGAGGTGTGGAAGAGCGATGGACCGGTCAAGCCGCAGCCCTACAGCCCGTACATCTCGAACATGATGTGCGATTGGGCGCGCGGCGGTTTGGTCAAGCGCTGATCCCGTGAGCCCCGACGACCGACCGGCAGGAGGTGCGTGATGGATGCGGCGGCCGCGATTTCGCAGCTCTTCAATGGGCTCAGCATGGCGTCGATCCTGTTGATGATGGCCCTGGGTCTGGCGGTGATCTTCGGGCTCATGGGCGTCATCAACATGGCTCACGGCGAGTTGATGACCATGGGTGCCTACGTGGCGTATCTGTGCCAGCTCCTCTTCGCGCACTTCGTGCCGGGGCAATCCGGGTGGTCCTACCTGCTTGCGCTCCCGCTGTCGTTCGTGGTCAGCGGGCTCCTGGGCTGGGCCATCGAGGTGGCGCTGGTGCGCCACCTCTACGGGCGGCCGTTGGAGACACTGCTCGCGACCTGGGGCCTGAGCCTCATCCTGCAGCAGAGTTTCCGCGCGATTTTCGGGTCCAATAACGTCTTCGTGAGCACGCCGCAGATCCTGACCGGCGGCGTGGCATTGGGCGCCTCGGTGCAACTGCCCTACGTACGGCTGTTCATCCTGGGGCTCGCCGCGCTGTCGCTCGGGGGCGTCTTCCTGTTCCTGTATCGGACACGAAACGGTCTGATGATACGATCGGTGATGCAGAATCGTCCGATGGCCGCGAGTTGCGGCATCAACACCCGGCGCATCGATGCACTGACCTTCGCCTTCGGTTCGGGGCTCGCGGGGCTCGCCGGCTGCGCCCTGTCGCTGATCGGTTCGGTCGGTCCGACCACCGGGCAGAACTATATCGTCGACTCCTTCATGGTCGTGGTGCTCGGCGGCGTGGGCCAACTCCTCGGCACCGTCGTCGGGGCGTTGACCATCGGCGAGGCGCACGCGCTGATCGAGTACTTCACTTCCTCCACCGCCGCCAGGGTGGCGGTGTTCACGATGATCATCCTGTTCCTGCAGGCGCGCCCGGCGGGGCTGTTCCCGTCGGTCGGCAGGGTCCTGGACTAGCCGCGCATGGATACCACGGCCGCCCCCATCCCCCTTGTGCGCGCAAAGCGGCGAGTGCCGCTGCTTCCGGCCGCCCTGGTGCTGATCGGCGTCGCCGCCGCCCCGCTCTACCTGCAACAGACCCCCCTCAACCTGCTCGGCCAGTTCCTCGCGCTCTGCATCCTGTCGGTGGGGCTGGATCTGATCTGGGGCTACGCGGGTATCCTGAGCCTGGGCCAGGGCGTGTTCTTCGGTATCGGCGGCTACATCATGGCCATGTATCTCAAGATGCAGGGCCTGCAACCCGGGCAGTTGCCGGACTTCATGACCTGGAGCGGGGTGACCTCGCTCCCCCTGATCTGGCATCCGTTCGAGAGCTTCCCGCTGACGCTGGTACTGGTGCTTACCGTGCCGGCCCTGTCGGCCTATCTGTTCGCCGCCCTGGTCTTCCGCAGCCGCATCCGGGGGGTCTATTTCGCCATCATCACGCAGGCGCTTGCGGTGGCGGTCTCCACGCTCTTCGTCAATCAGCAACAGTTCACCGGCGGAAGCTCCGGGCTCACCGGCTTCAAGACCATCCTGGGCTACTCCTTCTACGCGCCCGCCACGCAGACGGCGTTCTACGAGGTGACGGTGGCGGTCCTCGCCGCGGTCTTCGCGCTGGCGTGGTACCTGACCCGGTCGCACTTCGGCGTACTGCTGCGCGCCGTACGCGACGGCGAGAACCGCCTGCGCTTTCTCGGCTACAACCCCACCGTGTACAAGGCGTTCGTTTTCGGACTGGCGGGCCTGTGCGCGGGCCTCGCGGGGGCGCTCTATGTCCCGCAGAACGGAATCATCGCGCCCGGCATGCTCGGCATGGTGCCGTCCATCGAGATGGTGATCTGGGTCGCGGTCGGCGGTCGCGGCACCATTATCGGGGCGCTTGTCGGCACTCTCGTGGTGAGCTATGCCAAATACTATCTCAGCAGTGCCTATCCCGACTTCTGGCTGTTTCTGATCGGGATGTTGTTCATCGTGGTGGTGCTGTTCTTTCCGCGCGGACTCATGGGGCTGGCCGAACTCGCCCGGCGCGCCGTGCGGCGTCCGACATCATGATCAGGGCGGGCGAATCGGTACTGGAGGTCAGCGACCTGGTGGTGGAGTTCGACGGCTTCCGGGCGTTGGACCGTCTGAGCTTCGTGCTGTACGCGGATGTGCTCACGGTGGTGATCGGTCCCAACGGGGCCGGCAAGACCACCTTCCTCGACGTCATAACCGGGCGCACCCGCGCAGGCAGCGGGTCGGTCCGTTTCCTGGGGCACGATACGACGGATCTTCCGGATTACCGCATCGCGCGCCTCGGGATGGCCCGCAAGTTCCAGGCCCCTAGCGTGTTTCCGGACCTGACCGTCCGGGACAACCTGCGGGTCGCCGCGACGCCCGCCAAGGGGTTGTGGACGGCGCTGAGGGGGCGGCTGGCGCCCCGGACGCGTGAGACGATCGAACACTCCCTGGATATCACCGGGCTGGGTCCGCTCGCGTCCAGTCCGGCGCTCGTGCTGTCCCACGGCCAGCGCCAGTGGCTGGAGATCGGGATGGCGCTTGCCATGCAGCCGCGCCTGCTGCTGCTCGATGAGCCGGTCGCCGGTATGACGCCCGACGAGGTGGAGCGTACCGCCGAGCTTCTCCAGGAGATCGCCCGCCGGCGTTCGGTGCTGGTGGTGGAGCACGACATGGGTTTCGTGCGGCGGATCGCGCAACGGGTCTGCGTGTTCCACCAGGGCCGGCAACTGATCGAGGGTTCCTTCGAGCGGGTCAGCGGCGACCAGCGCGTTCGGGAGGTCTATCTCGGGGTCGAGACCTCATGAGCGGGGCGCTGCTCGAGGTCGCGGGATTGAGCACCGGCTACGGCAGCGCCACCGTGGTGCGTCGTGCCGGGTTGGAGGTTCGGGAGGGCGAAGTCACCTGTCTGCTCGGGCGCAACGGCGTCGGCAAGACCACGTTCCTGAAGGCCATGATGGGGCTGTTGCCCGCCTGGGAAGGCACGGTGCGCTTTCGCGGCGAAGATCTCACGCACGCCCCCGCCTACCGCCGCGCGCGGTTGGGTTTCGCCTATGTCCCCCAGGGGCGCGAGATCCTGCCGCAACTCAGCGTCGAGGAGAACATCCGGCTCGGCGGATTCGCCTGCGCCGAGTCCGCTCCCGGCATCCCGGACGAGATCTTCGCCTACTTCCCGGGGTTGCGGACCATGCTGCGGCGCCGCGCCGGAAACCTCTCGGGCGGGCAGCAGCAGCAGTTGGCGTTCGCACGGGCGCTGATGGCGCGCCCGCGTCTGTTGCTCCTCGACGAACCCACCGAGGGCATTCAGCCCAATCTGGTAGAGGACATCCGGCGCGCGATTCTCGCCATGAACCGAGAACTCGGCCTGACCGTGCTGCTGGTCGAGCAGAAGATGGCATTCGTGCGCTCGGTGGCGCAATGCTATTACGCCATGGACCGGGGCGAGGTGCTCGCCCACGGCCCGATGGCCGAACTGGACGATGCGACGGTGCGTCGTTATCTCGAAGTGAGCTGATCCCGGTACGGGGCGCACCGGGACCGGACGCGCCGCACCCGGGTCGGGCCAAGGCTATAATGGTCCGCCGCGGCGGCCGGTTTTTCACAGCGGATGCGGACCTTGTCTATCGGGCCTCGCGCGCGGCGAGTATGGTACAAACATTGCTTTTTCCGCGCCGGGCCGCGCACCGCGAGGCTCGCGCGCGGTGCGCGGAGGGCACGGCGCATGTCGGCGGCGGTAGTATCGGGTTGGCGTGCGCACCTGGATCTCGGTTTCGAGTTGCGCCGGGCGAACGGGCATGCGCGGACGGTGCCGATACGCCGCAGGCACCGGGGGCCGCTCATGGTGCAGCGTCCGCTGTACCCGGAAGGCGCGGTGTGCCACTCGTTGATCTTGCACCCGCCCGGCGGGATGGTGGGCGGGGATTCGCTGGAACTGGACGTCTCCTGCGGGCCCGGGGCGCAGGCCCTTCTGACCACGCCCGGCGCGGGGAAGTGTTACCGCAGCGCCGGGGCGCAGGTCCGGGTACGCCAGCGGCTGCGCGTGGACCCCGGTGGCGGCCTCGAATGGTTGCCCCAGGAGTTGATCGTCTACGAGGGTGCGGTGCTGGAGGCCGTAACCCGGGTGGAGCTGGCGCGCGACGCGCGGTTCCTGGGCTGGGAGATCGTCTGCCTGGGCCGTCCCGCGTCGGGCGAGGGCTTCGGCCGCGGGCGGTTCACGCAGCGCTTCGAGATTCGGCGCGCCGGCGCGCCGCTGCTCGTGGAGCGGCTGAGCGTGCCGGGAGGCGACGTGTTGCTCGAGGAACCCTGGGGGTTGGGCGGCTCAAAGGTGAGCGCGATCCTGGTCGCGACGCCGGCGGATGCGGCGTTGCGCGACGCGGTACTGGATGCGGCGGGGGCGGACCCGGGATTCTCCGCGACGCTGCTCGACGACCTGCTCGTATCCCGTTACCTCGGGACGCACGGCGGCGACGCGCGGGCCTGTCTGGAAGCGGCATGGGGTGCGATTCGCAAGCCCCTGTTCGGGCGGGAAGCGCGGCGCCCGCGGATCTGGAACACTTGAACCCGGGTCGTCGAATCGGTACCGGCAAAGCGAATCAGGAGGGCGAGTCGTGGATCTCACGCCACGGGAAAAGGACAAGTTGCTGCTCTTCGCGGCGGGGTTTCTGGCAGAGCGCCGCAAGGCTCGTGGTGTGCGCCTAAATTACCCGGAGGCCGCGGCCTACATCAGCACCGCGGTGCTGGAGCGGGCGCGCGACGGCGCCGGCGTTGCGGAGCTGATGGACTACGGCGCCACCCTCCTGACCCGGGAAGACGTGATGGAGGGAATACCGGAGATGTTGACCGAGGTGCAGGTGGAGGCCACTTTCCCGGACGGGACCAAGTTGGTCACCGTGCACAATCCAATCCCGTAGACCCGCCGCGCGGGCGCGTAACGACGGAGGTGACCATGATCCCGGGGGAATATTGGGTCGCGGAGGGTGAAATCATCCTCAACCAGGGTCGTGACACCCTCGACCTGACGGTCGCCAACACCGGTGATCGCCCGATCCAGGTCGGATCCCACTATCATTTCTATGAGACCAACGGGGCCCTGTCGTTCGATCGCGAGGCGGCGCGCGGCTTTCGCCTCGATATCCCGGCCGGCACCGCGGTGCGCTTCGAACCGGGCCAGGAACGACGGGTCCAATTGGTTGCTTACGCCGGCGCCCGCCGTGTGATGGGGTTCCAGGCACGGGTGATGGGCGGGCTGGAGGAGGATTGATGGCACGCATTTCACGTCGCGCCTATGCCGAGATGTTCGGACCCACCGTCGGGGACCGCGTTCGCCTGGCCGATACCGAACTGGTGATCGAGGTCGAGGCCGACGCTGCGACATACGGGGAGGAGGTGAAGTTCGGGGGCGGGAAAGTGATCCGGGACGGGATGGGCCAGAGCCAGCATAGCGCGCCCGTCGCCGTCGACACGGTGATCACCAATGCCTTGATCGTCGATCATTGGGGAATCGTGAAGGCCGATATCGGGATCCGGGACGGGAGAATCGCCGGGATCGGCAAGGCCGGCAACCCGGACATTCAGCCCGGGGTCGATATCGTGATCGGGCCGGGCACGGAAGCGATCGCGGGCGAGGGCCTGATCGCCACCGCCGGCGGGATCGACGGCCACATCCATTTCATCTGCCCGCAGCAGATCGAGGAGGCGCTCATGTCGGGCGTCACCACCATGCTGGGAGGTGGGACCGGTCCCGCCACGGGCACCAACGCCACGACGTGTACGCCCGGCGCCTGGAATCTGCATCGCATGTTGCAGGCCGCCGAGGGGCTGCCCGTAAACCTCGGTTTTCTCGGGAAGGGCAATGCCAGCCTGCCCCACGCCCTGCGCCGGCAGGTCGAGGCCGGCGCAATGGGACTGAAGCTGCACGAGGACTGGGGCACCACCCCCGCGGCGATCGACTGCTGTCTGTCGGTGGCCGAGGAATACGACGTCCAGGTGGCCATCCACACGGATACGCTGAACGAATCGGGATTCGTGGAGGATACGCTGGCGGCCTTCAAGGGGCGGACGATCCACGCCTATCACACCGAGGGTGCGGGCGGCGGCCACGCGCCGGATATCATCCGCGCCTGCGGGCAGGCGAACGTCCTGCCCTCGAGCACTAACCCGACGCGCCCCTACACCGTCAATACGGTGGACGAGCACCTCGACATGCTCATGGTCTGTCACCACCTGGATCCGGGGGTCGCCGAGGACGTGGCCTTCTCCGAATCGCGCATCCGCCGCGAGACCATCGCCGCCGAGGATATCCTGCACGATCTCGGGGCGTTTTCCATGATCGCCTCCGATTCGCAGGCCATGGGCCGCGTCGGGGAAGTCATCATCCGTACTTGGCAGACCGCCCACAAGATGAAGGTCCAACGGGGTCCGCTGGTCGGCGATTCGGCGCGCAACGACAACCTCCGCGTGCGCCGTTATATCGCCAAGTACACGATCAATCCCGCGATCACCTACGGGATCGCGCACGAGGTCGGCTCGCTGGAGGTCGGCAAACTGGCCGACATCGCGCTGTGGCGGCCCGCCTTCTTCGGCGTCAAGCCGTCGCTGGTGATCAAGGCGGGCTTGATCGTCGCCGCCCCCATGGGCGATCCCAACGCCTCGATCCCGACCCCGCAACCGGTGCACTATCGCCCGATGTTCGCGGCCTTCGGCGGCGCGCTCCCGGCCACGTGCCTGACCTTCGTCTCGCGCGCCGCCTGCGAGGCGGGCCTCGGCGACCACCTCGGCCTGGCCAGGCGCCTCGTCCCGGTGGCCGATACCCGCGCGATCGGAAAGAAGGACATGGTGTTGAACGACTACCTGCCCGAAATCGAGGTCGACCCCCAGACCTATGAAGTACGCGCCGACGGGCAGTTACTGACCTGCGAACCCGCCACGGAGCTGCCGCTCGCGCAGCGCTATTTCCTGTTCTGAGATGGGCGGCGTACGGTCAATGCCGGATCTGCGGCTGGTGGAGCGTCTGGCGCCCGGGACGGTACCCGCCACCGCCGTCGAGGCCGCGGTTACACTGAGATTCGACGAGCGCCGGCGCAGCCGGTTGCCGATCCGTCTCGACGACGGGCGCGCGGCGGCCCTGTTGCTGCCGCGCGGGACGCGGTTGCAGGGGGGCGATCTGCTGCGTGCCGAGAACGGCGTCCTGGTGGTCGTGCGTGCGGCGGTCGAGCCGGTATCGACCGCGCGCGCGCCAGACCCGCTGCTGCTGGCGCGCGCCTGCTACCATCTGGGCAACCGTCACGTCCCCTTGGAGATCGCGGTCGACTACGTCCGCTATCTGCACGATCACGTGCTCGATGGGATGCTCGTTCAACTCGGCCTGGCCGTGGTCTCCGAGAGCGTCCCGTTCGAGCCGGAGGCCGGGGCGTTCCAGGGGGGGCACGCCCACACCCATGACCACTGAATCGGAGTGCGATGCGGCGCGCGCACGCCTGTGGCAGTTGATCAGCCCGGCGCTCCCGGTGGGGGCCTATGCCTATTCCCAGGGACTGGAGTTCGCGGTACATGCCGGTTGGGTGCACGACGAGGCGGGTGCCGGTGCGTGGATCCGGGGGCACCTCCGCCATGGACCCGCGCTCGCCGATGTGCCGGTGCTGGGGCGCTGTCACGAGGCGTGGTGTGCGGGTGATGCAGACTCGGCGCACCGCTGGAGCCGGTGGCTGCTCGCGAACCGGGGCGCGGCGGAACTGCTCGCCGAGGATCGCCAACTCGGCGTATCCCTGGCGCGCACATTGGTGACCCTCGGCCTCGACGAGGCGGCCGCGTGGGCCGGGTCGCCGGACGCGAGCTTCGCCTGCCTGTTCGCGTTGGCCGCGGCGCGCTGGGGGATCGATCCCGAAGCCGCGGCCGCCGGTTACCTCTGGGCCTGGGCGCAGAATCAGGTGGCCGCGGCGGTGAAGCTGGTGCCGCTCGGCCAAAGTGCCGGCCAGCGCCTGCTGTTCGCCATCGGCAACGAGGTCGGAGCGATCGCCCGCCATGGACTCGTGCTCGATGACGAGGCGATGGGCGCGTGCGCGCCGGGGGTGGTGACGGCGGCCGCCCGGCACGAGAGACAATACAGCCGCCTGTTCCGGTCCTGATAACGGACGGTCCGGGAGACTCTGGAAAGAGGGCGTCTTCGATGAGCCGGCACCAAGTCCTGCGCGTAGGGATCGGCGGTCCCGTGGGTTCCGGGAAGACCGCCCTGATCGACCGTCTGTGCAAGCGCCTGAGCGCGCATTACCAAGTGGCGGTGGTGACCAACGACATCTATACGAAGGAGGACGCCGAGTTCCTGGTCCGCAGCCGTGCGCTGGCGCCCGAGCGGATCATGGGGGTGGAGACCGGCGGCTGCCCGCACACGGCGATCCGCGAGGACGCCTCCATGAACTTGGCGGCGATCGATGAACTGGAGCGGCGCTTCACGGACCTGGATCTGATATTCGTCGAGAGCGGCGGCGACAATCTGAGCGCCACCTTCAGCCCGGAATTGGCGGACTTGTCGATGTACGTCATCGATGTGGCGGCCGGGGACAAGATTCCGCGCAAGGGCGGACCCGGCATCACGCGCTCCGACCTGCTGGTGATCAATAAAATCGATCTCGCCCCCTTGGTGGGGGCGTCATTGGAAGTAATGGCCCGCGACGCACGGCGGATGCGCGGCGATCGCCCGTTCCTGTTCACCAACCTGAAGAGCGGGGAGGGCCTCGAAGAGGTGGAAGCCTTCCTGCTGCGCGCGGGGATGTTGGAGTCGGGGGCGGCGGGAGGTTAGCCCGGCCGAGGTGGCGGGGCCGGATCGTTTTCCGGGTCTCGCGTACCCCGGTGCCCATACCGCCCCCGGTCGTTCGGGTGAACGGCTTCTTTCGTGTCGTGGGCGGCCCCCGATTTTCCGCTTTCCATGGCCGCCGGGTTCTGCTTCAATCCGCCGCTATGCGGACGGTTCGTTGGTTTTGGTGGGCGGTGGTACTGCTGGCGGGGTCCGGCGCCGCGGTGTCGGCCGCGGTGCCTCCTCCCGCGCTCCCCGCATTGCACCGGCTCCAGGCGCGACTCGGCGTCGCCGTGAGCGCGCTGGTCGTGCGACTCGACGAGCATCGGACGCCGGCGTCGATCGATCCGAAAACGCGCCTGATCCCGGCATCGCTCACCAAGCTCTATACGGCCGCGGCGGCGCTGCATCGTTGGGGCCCCGACCACCGTTTCGTGACGCGCCTGGCGTACCGAGGCCGGATCGCGGCCGGCGTGCTGCACGGAAATCTCGTGTTCGTCGGCGCCGGCGACCCCGGGCTGACGTGGGATTCGCTCTGGGAACTGGCGGCGGGCGCCGTCGCCCAGGCGGGGTTGCGCCGTGTCCGGGGCGACCTCGTGATCGACCAGTCGCGGCTCGGCGCGATCCCGTGCGCCACCTCGGACCGCTGTCGCGCGCTACATGGTTCCGATCACGCCTACAACGCACCGCTCTCCTCGGCGGGTGTGAACTACGGGGCGTGGTGCGTCTGGGTCCGTCCGGCGCCGGCCGCGGGACGCCGGGCCGCGGCCGGTCTCTGTCCGCCGGTGGTCCCGGGTACCGCGTTGGTCGGGGGGGTACGCACCACCGCACGCGGATACGGTGCGCACGTGGAGTTGTGGCGGACCACCGAGGACGGCGTGGATACCCTGCACATCGGCGGTGCCGTGTCCGCGGCCCTGCCCACGGGCCGCTACTACGTCTCGGCCTCCGATCCGGCGCGCCTGACCGGCGTGCTCCTGCGCTCGCTGCTGGTCGCCCGGGGCGTCCGCATCGACGGCCGGGTACGGGTGGTCTCCCATCCGCTCACGAATCTCGAGCCGCTGGTCGCCGTGAAGGGTCCGACGCTCGGGCACGAGATCAGCGTGATGATGCACTACAGCAACGACTACATGGCCGACGTCCTGGCCCTGGATCTGGTGCGCGAGCGGGCGGGGGGCGCCGATCCGCCGCTGCTGGCGGATGCCGGCACGGCCCTCGGGCGTTTCGCCGCCGCGATGGACCGCGCCGCGCGGATTCCGGGCGCCGCGCCGCGCGGGACGCCGGTGATCGCCAGCGGCAGCGGGCTCACGCCGGCGAACCGGTTGTCGGCGGACGACGTGGTGGCGTTGCTCACGCGCATGTACCACAGCCCGGCCCTGTTCCCTTCGTATCTGGCCGCGCTCTCGGTCCCGCGCGGGGCGCCGATGCGCATGCTCCGCGGCGGAAATAGGGTCTGGCTGACGCAGACCGCCGTCAAGACCGGATCCATGAACGAGCCGGTGTCGGTGCTGGGCGTGGCCGGTTACTTCCGCACCCGCGACGGCGGATGGGGCGCCTTCGCCGTGCTCGTCAATGGCACCCGGCGGCGACCCCACTTCGCCTGGTACCGGGCCATGGCGGCCATCGAGCACGACATCGCGGGTTTGGCCGCAGTCCGTTGATCCGGAATCCATGCGCGTGCCGCACCACCGGGCCGGCGTTCCCCGTGGCCCGCGGGCCTTGTTCAGGCGCGGTTCAGTCTCGACACCGCACAACGGACCCAGTCGAAACAGAGGAGAGGGGTTCATGAAACGGCCTATAGCGGTAAAGGTGGCGAGCGCCGCTGCAGGTGTGCTCGCCTTGCCGCGTTCGTCCCGGAGGCGTGAACCATCCGACGCCGCCAAGCTCACGGCCTACGTTCAGGCCAACGGCCTTTCGTGCATGGGTTGTCACAGTATCGACGCCAAGCTGGTCGGACCGGCCTGGATCGACGTGGCGAAGAAATATCGGTTCCTCGGCAGAATCTGTGGGTGGACTCCGGTTCGGGTAGGGCGCCAAGCACAGGATACAAAGCGATTTCAGCGCCGTGGTAAGTGCGAAAGCCGAAGGATTTTCTGGA
>CAZAQG010000064.1:0-13960 GCA_964487445.1 uncultured Chromatiales bacterium | reverse complement strand
ACGTTGGAATCACACCCCCCGTTCAGGCTCATGTGTCATTGGAAGAGGCTGCAACTGGCAGACGTGCAGATCTCATGCTACGATCAAACTCGAAGTTTTGCTTTTGCAAATCATTCTGATAGCCGGTTGACAGGTGAGTTCCGAGGTGCGGAGCCGGGGCCGTGCGAGGGTCGACCCCACGCCGCGGCGACGGTCTCCGAAAGCGGGCGGAAGGCGCCATGTCTCTAAAACTCGAGGCGCTGCGCGCCACGGTACAGCACAATTGCCATGTGGCCGACGCGCGCCACGCCGGCGAGAACGGCCTGTGCGTCTACCTGCTCAAGATGCGCGAGTACTATCGCTGGGAGCAGGGTCATTCCTTTCGCGCCGCACTGTCCAAGAGCGCCGTAGCCGATTGGATCACCGAGCGAGAACGGCTCTGGGATCAACTGGAGGATGCCTCCTTCGAGCCCGTCCGGTTCGACGGCCAAGCCTTCGAGCCCTTCGACACCGCGCGCATCAACGAAGCGGTCGGCGCGGACGGACTGGTCTACAGCGGCGGCATCGGCCGGCAGGCGAAACCGCATTTCTTCCTGGGGTGCCTCGAACGCCGCGAGGAGCATGACGGCTTCACCGTGCTCGTGTCCGCACGCGAGTACGCCCGCGACCTGACGGCCCCTCCGGCCATGAGCCTGGACGGCATGATCTTCGTGCGCCGTGAGTCGCTGCGCCGGATGATCTGGGAGAAGGTCGAGGAGTGGCGCTGGAACCGGCGCGAGACCCCGATGGGACGTGCGATCGCCTACTACGACTTCGATCGCGACCCCGATCGTGCGCTCGACAAGATGACGGAAAACGAACTCGAGACGCTGATCCTGCACGAGGTCGGCGAGGTGCGCCTCGGGCGGGAACTCGGCGGTGACTGGGAATCGCTGCTTGCGGCCCTGCCCCGCTCCCGGGCGGAATTGATGGCGCGAGCCGTGCGTGATCACTTGGTCGACTGCGCCTCGGCCCTGCCGGCGCTGCTCAAGGTGCTGGACCCCTCCTCCCTGCATTTCTATTTCGCGAACCTCGGCGGGATGCGCAAGGAACTGTTTCCGGCGCTACGCGATGCCTACGATCGCTGGCTGGCGGAGGGCGATCTCTCCGCACTGGACGAAACCGCTCGGCGCGGAGCCGAGCACTGGCACTCGCTCGCCGAGCGGATACTTGATCTCCACCGGCGGGAGGGACCCGGGTGCGTGCAGGCGATCGAGGACTTGATCGGTGCCAACCGCTTGTAACACAGCCGAAGAATTCGTGCGCTTCCCCGATCATGCCGCGGAATATCGGATGGGGTGGAATCGAGCGTCAAGCTAAACCGTCCGTTGCATATCCGATCGCCTTCCGTGCCGGGGAATCCCAACGTGCGCCGCGGCGGGCACCGCGGCGCACGCGCCGGAAATGTCCTCTGCATGCAGGCGAGACCTGAGCCGCCGCACGGCGACCCGGACGAGGGTCAGTAGCCGCCCTTGCGTCGACTCTCCGGCAATCCCGCGATCCGCCCACCCTGCTTGCTCGGGTCGTGCGGAAACAGTGCGTAGAGGGTCTTGGCGTCCACTTTCTCCCCTTCCCACACCGTCTGCATCCCCTTGACCAGGGCTCGCGTGTTGGGCTGCGCGCCGCCGTTGTTGAAGTATTGATCCCGGAGATGGTCGATCACAGCCCAGTGCCGGTCGGTCAATTCAATGCCTTCCTCTGCGGCAATGGCGTGCGCGACCTCCTTGTTCCAGTCGTCCTGGTTCTCCAGAAATCCCATAGCCGTCGTTTCGATTACCTTCCCGCCGATCTCCAGCGTCATTTGCTCTCCCCTTTCAGTTTACTATCGGGCCGCTCGTGTTCTTCGCCCCGCCCGGGGCGCCGGCACGCCGGTCCACAGTGGATGAAATCTTGCCCCGGCCTCAGCCGCTCTCGTCGGGCCGTACCGGCGCGATGCCCTTGTGCGGGATGAATAACCCGCAGCCCATCATACGCCGGCGACCGAGGCCACGCTGTTGCAGACGTACCGATTGCTCCGCGTCCAGGTCGGCCACCATCAGGCTGCGGGTGAAGATCGCGCCATCCGGTGTACGCAGCAGGTGGGATCTTCCGCACAACAGCTTGCGCACGGGGATCCCGATCTCGCGCAACTGCGCGGCGGAGTCTTCCAGAAAATTTTCTTCACTCTGCGCCGCATCCGAAGCCACATACCGGGCGAACAGGGTCGGCAGGGTGCTGAGCGGGCGTACCGCGGCCTCCCCGATATGCATCGCATGCCCGGCGATGTCCAGTTCGCTCCCGCCGAGGGTGCGCGCATCGTCGACGCGAGCCTTGGGCAGGCGCAACGTCATGCGCGTGCGGCGCGAGAGGTAGAGCAGGTCGCGCTCCGGGTTCTCGGGCCGATACCAGCCGTTGCCCGATTCCGCCCCGTGGATAAGGTGCACACCGGCGCCGGGCTCGTGCACCAACCATGGCAGCGCCTCGCACAGCGCGCTCGAAAGCGCGTGGGCGTGATCCGGCGGCAGGCAACGGCAGGAGACGGCGAATGCCAGGTCCACGATATCGTCGGGAACCACGTAGGCCTGCGCCCGCTTGTCGTCTTCGTCCCAGTACATCCGTGCAACCTCCGCTTATTCCCGTAGCGCGGTGGAAAACGCCGCCTCGAGCCGGTCTTCCCAATCCTCGGGAGTGTCTTGGAACGGCGGTTTGACGTCCATGCTGAAAAACATCTCGCCTTCCCGCGCCCGTTCCTGCACCGTGCGAACCAGCTCGTCGAAGGAGTCGAGGTCGTGACGCCGCAGCAGAATCTCACTCAACCAGAGCACATCATCTCCTCTCACCGACCGGATGCCGATCCCATACCGGCAATCCGATTATGATAACGCCCGGCGGAGCGATCGCGGCAAGAACGGCCCATCATTCACCAAATAGCTTTCGCAATCGATCACAATCCACTGATTTCACAAAGGTCCATTGCGAACACCCTGCCGGGAAAGTGCCCGTCGGGCTCACGGGGACATTATCCTGCGATCCGAGATCGGGGGCGAAGGACCATTCGACACGGGCGCCGATCCATGCCGCTACGCCGGGCGCGGCACGGCACCCGGCCGATCCGGCGACCGTGCCCGCTGCGGTTACCCAAGAAAAAACAACGAATGAATCGACCGCGCCATATCCCATTGGGGGTACATCCGGTCCGGGCGATTCCCCAATTGGTAGGATGTTCGCCTCCATGCCGCGCACCGTAGACTTGCCGGGTCGGGATGTTTGCACAACTGCGGCCCCCACCGCATCCGGGAGGCCGCATAGCGGATATCCATCGCGATGGTTGCAGGCATGAAGGAAAATCGCCATGGCTGAAGGCCTCCACGAAACTCCAACGCTCGATGAGCCGGGGAGCCGGCCCGTGGCCCGGCTTCGCATTCCGGGATCGAGTGCCTGCGGGGCGGCCGATGACGGGTTCGGTCGGTACCCGGCGCAACGCGCGCAACCGTTCCAAACGCGTCGACCCATATCCGTTTCTGATCCAGATCAAGGACGGCGGGGGCGCCCAGGCCAATAATTCATCGGATTAGATTAGATTGGCGGGGTACCCGCCTCTACCCCGGTCCAGGGATACCGGGCTCACGGGAATCGACAAGGGCTGAACTTATGAAGCTAGGCATACTGGTCAACGAGGGGCCGTATCAGCATCAGGCCTCCGACACCGCCTATCAATTCACCAAGGCGGCGATCGAGAAGGGCCACGAGATCTTCCGCATATTTTTCTACAACGACGGGGTCAACAACGGAACGCGCCTCGGTGTGCCGCCGCAGGACGATCGCAATGTCACGAAGTTATGGTCCGAGCTCGCCGCGGAGCACGATCTGGATCTGGTCGTGTGCATCGCAGCCGCGCAGCGCCGTGGGATCCTGGACGAGAGCGAGGCCAAGCGCCACGGAAAAGACAGTTCGAACTTGGCGCCCGGATTCCGGATCTCGGGTCTGGGGCAGTTGATCGAGGCCGGCATCCAGGCCGACCGGCTGGTGGTGTTCGGTGATTGACCGCCGACTGCCGCGATAACCGAATGCGTAACGGGGAGTGACACCCAACATGTCCACACCGATGTCGAGTGAACCCGGGGAGCAACAGGAGAATGCCCCCGCCATAAAGAAATTCATGTATGTTAACCGCCGGGCACCTTACGGAACCATCTATGCCCTCGAATCCCTGGAGGTCGTCCTGATCACGGCCGCCTTCGAACAGGATGTGAGCTTGGTGTTCATCGACGACGGCATCTACCAGATCAAGAAAGGGCAGGACACCGGAGGGATCGGGATGAAGAACTTCTCGCCCACCTTCCGCGCCCTGGAAGGCTACGACGTCGAGAAACTCTATGTCGAAAAGGAGTCTCTGCAGGCCCGGGGCTTGTCGGAGGACGATCTGATCGTCCCGGTACAGGTGATGTCCCGCGAGGAGTTGCGGGAATACATGGATCAGCAGGAAGTCATCCTTTCGTTCTGAGGCGTAAAAACCCATGACCATGCTACATACTGTCAACAAGTCACCTTTCGAGCGGTATACGCTCGATTCCTGCCTGGGCCACGCACTCGAGGGTAGTGCTATCCTTCTGCTGGAGGACGGCATCTACGCGGCGCTGGAGGGAACGGCGATGACCGACAAGATCAAGGATGCCGCCCGGAAACATTCCATCTATGTCCTCGGTCCCGATGTGCGCGCCCGGGGGATGAGTGAGGATCAGGTGATCGAGGGCGTGTCCATCGTGGGTTACGACGGATTCGTCGACCTCGTCACCGCCCATGACAACGTCCAGTCGTGGTTATAAACCGAGCGTTCGCAACGCAACGATCCAGACCATGGTGAAGGAGTAATCGAGATGACGATCGAGGTGAATGGAAAGCCCCTGGAGACCGACGAGGAAGGTTATCTTACCAACCTGAACGAGTGGACCCCCGATGTCGGCAAGAAGATGGCGAGCGACGAGGGCCTCGAGCTCACCGACAATCACTGGGAGGTGATCAACTTCCTGCGTGAGTACTACGACGAGTACCAGATCGCTCCCGCCGTCCGGGTACTCACCAAGGCCATCGGCAAGAAGCTCGGCGCCGACAAGGGCAACAGCAAGTACCTCTACGAGCTGTTCCCCTACGGCCCGGCGAAACAGGCCTGCAAATACGCCGGCCTTCCGAAGCCCACGGGCTGCGTCTGATGCACGGGACGGGGGGGGAGATTCTCCCCCTTGCCCCGTCGTTCCCCAACTTGGTGCCGGAGCCGGAGAGATCGCAAACATGGACTTTCTGAGCGTAGCGTATGCCCTGCTCTTTTACTTTGCCACCTTCGTGCTGGTGGTCGGCGTGGGCCGCAAGATCATTCAATACGCACGCACGCCCGCACCCCTGAAGATTCCCACCACGCCCGCGCCGACCACCGGCACGGGCGTTGCGTTGCGGCTCGGGCGCGAGGTCGTATTCTTCTCAAGCCTGTTCAAGTCCAGCAAGTGGACTTGGTTGTTCGGGTGGATGTTCCATGTCTGTCTGCTCCTCGAGCTACTCCGGCATCTGCGTTACTTCACACAGCCGGTGTGGTGGTGGGTCGTGCTGGTGCAGCCGTTCGGGAAATACGCGGCCTTCGGCATAGTGCTCGGCCTGCTCGGGCTCTGGGGCCGGCGCTTTTTCGTCGATCGCGTCCGCTACATCAGCGCCCCGTCCGATCACCTCATGTTGATCCTGCTGCTGAGTATCGCGACGAGCGGCATACTCATGACCTTTGTCGATCATACCGACATCGTCAGCCTCAAGGCCTTCGCCCTGGGTCTGCTGTACGCGGACTGGCAGCCGATCCCGCACGATCCGTTGCTGCTGATTCACCTGGCCCTCGTGGCGGCTCTCATGATCGTGTTCCCGTTCAGCAAACTGTTGCACGGACCCGCATTGTTCTTCAGTCCGACCCGAAATCAGATCGACGACGCCCGGGAAAAGCGCCATATCACACCCTGGGCCGCCGATACGGGTACGGGCGCCGCGGGCTGACCCCCGCCGGCCCATTTTATTGCCGCTGCATGGCGAGGTAACGGAACGTGGCGAAATTCCAGACCCCGGAGATCAAGGAATACACGGTCATCCCCCGGATTCGCGAAGGGGCGATGGCGGGCACCAAACCCCTCACCGCGAAGCCGGAGCATCAGCGGGCGCTCGGGTTTCCCGGCGAGCTGATGGACAACTGGAAGGAGGTCGTCATCGACAAGATGGCCGATCTCCTCGGAAAATACCGCTCGCTTCCGGTATTCCTCGACTGCTGCGTCAAGTGTGGGGCCTGCACCGACAAGTGCCACTACTTCATCGGAACGGCCGATCCCAAGAACATGCCGGTCGCCCGGCAGGATCTGCTGCGCAAGGTCTACCGGCGTCACTTCACCTTCGCCGGGAAATATTTTCCGAAACTGGTCGGGGCGGTCGACCTGACCAAAGAGGTACTTGATGACTGGTACAGTTACTACCACCAGTGCTCGGAATGCCGCCGGTGTTCGGTCTACTGCCCCTATGGGATCGATACCGCGGAGATCACCATGGCCGGGCGCGAAATCCTCGACAGCGTGGGGATCGGGGCCAAGTACAGCAACGAGATCATCGGTAAAGTCTTCATCATCGGCAACAATCTGGGTCTGCCGGGTCCGGCCCTGAAGAACACCCTCGAGGGTCTCGAGGAGGATGTAAAGGAGGACACCGGCGTCGATGTACGTTACCCCGTCGATGAAAAAGGGGCCGAGGTCCTGGTCATCGCCCCTTCGGCCGACTTCTTCGCGGAACCGCACGTCGACGGACTGATCGGCTACGGCAAGGTGTTCCACGAGGCGGGGATCAGTTGGACACTCAGTTCCTACGCTTCCGAGGCCGCCAATTTCGGGATCTTCATCGGTTCCTACGAGAACATGAAGCGGGGCGCGATGCGTATCCGTGAGGCGGCCCTCGATCTCGGCGTCAAGCGCATCGTCGTCGGCGAGTGCGGGCATGCCTGGCGCGTGGCCTACAGCTTCTGGAATACGCTCATCGGCCCGTTCGACTTCCTGGATCCGCGTTACCCGGCGCCGCAGCATATCTGCGAATTCACCTATGACCTGATCCAGCGTGGGGCACTGACTCTGGATAAGTCCGCCAACGACCATCGGGTCGTGACCTTCCACGACCCGTGCAACGTAGCGCGTGCCACCCGCATGGGCAACATGCCGGGCGGGCAGTTCCTCATCCCCCGCGAAGTGATCAAGGCCGTCTGCAATAACTACTATGACATGGAAGAAGGGACCATTTGCGAGTCCACCTTCTGCTGCGGAGGCGGAGGCGGTCTGCTGACCGACGACCTGATGGAGCTGCGCGTGAAGGGTGCGCTCCCTCGCATGCAGGCATTGCGCCACGTCGTCGAGGAACGCGGAGTGACGCACATGGCCACCATCTGCGCCATCTGCAAGACCCAGTTCGCCAAGGTGTTCCCGTACTACAATCTCTCCATGGACCAGATCATTTCTCTGCACCAGTTGGTGGGCGACGCGGTGGTCCTCGGGGCCAAGCAATAGGCAGGGCCGGCCACGTGGCGGCTTCGCGAAATCGAAGATTGACTTTACAGGAGAATGCACATGTCGACGTCGCGTGATGAGATGCAGGAGCCGAAGCTGACTTTTCGCAAGTTCCGCAACGGCGATCATGATTGGCGTAACTGGCGGCAGCAGATCTTCGAGGCCGACCACTCCCACAAGTGTCCCACCTACGTGCTGCGCACGCCGCCGTGCCAGGGCGGTTGCCCGGCAGGTGAGGAGATTCGCGGCTATCTGCAGATCGTACGCGGTATCGAGCGTCCGCCGGCGGATGTGAGCCGTCAGGAATACGCGTTCCGGCGCCTGACCGACGCCAATCCCTTCCCGTCCGTGATGGGCCGCGTTTGCCCCGCGCCCTGCCAGGATGCGTGCAACCGCAACGACGTGGACGACTTCGTCGGGATCAACGCGGTGGAGCAGTTCATCGGCGATACCGCAATCAGCGAGAAGTTCGCCTACCAGGCGGCACCGCCCGTGGGCGACAAGAAGGTCGCGATCATCGGCGGGGGACCGGCCGGGCTTTCGGCCGCCTATCACCTGCGTCGTCGCGGCCACGCGTCCACGATCTTCGACGAACACGACGAACTCGGCGGCATGATGCGCTACGGACTCCCCCGTTATCGTATGCCGCGGGATGTTCTCGACCGCGAGATCCAGCGTATTATCGAACTCGGTGAGATCGAGGTGCGGACCGGGACCCGTGTGGGCCGCGACGTTTCGAGCGCCGAAGTCGAGAAGAAGTTCGACGCGGTCGTCTGGGCCCTCGGCTGCCAAGCCGGATACCCGCTGCCGGTACCCGGCGCCGACGCGCCGAACTGCGTCACCGGCATCAAGTTCCTGGAGGCGTTCAACACCGGCCGCCTGAAGGTCGTCCCGCCCAAGATCGTCTGCGTCGGCGGCGGCGACACCTCCATCGACGTGGTCTCCGTGGCCCGGCGTCTCGGGTGCCTGAAGAACGGCCCCGCCGCCGACCTGCCCGAGCGCGTGATCGATGGATCCGCCGAGCAGGGTGCGGTCCCCGATGATGCGCGTGCAAGTGCCGACGTCACCCTCACCTCGCTGTTCCCCAAGAGCCAGATGACCGCCGCCGAGCACGAGGTTCGCGACGCCATCAAGGAGGGCGTGAAAATCCTGGACGAGGTGATGCCCCTGGAGGTTCTGCTCGACGAAAACGGTCGTGCGCGTGCGCTGAAGATGGCTCGGTGCGACATGGTCGACAATCGGCCGGTACCCAAGGCGGGCACGGAGTTCGAACTGGAGTGCGACCTGATCGTCTCGGCCATCGGCCAGAGCGGCGACCTCGCCGGGGTCGACGACATGAACAACGGCCGCGGCTTGATCGATGCCGACAAGTTCTACCAAGTGCCGAATCACCCGGGGCATTTCGTCGCGGGCGACATCATCCGACCGCACCTGCTGACCACCGCCATCGGCCAAGCTTCCATCGCCGCCGAGACCATCGACCAGTATCTGCGCCACGAGGAGATTCAGAAGCGCCCCAAGGTGGACAAGCACCGGTTCAATCTGCTGAACAAGCTCAAAGAGGCGGGCCTGGAGCCCGAGGAGTACGATCATCAGCAAAAATGGGGCACCTTCTCGAGTAATTTCGCAATTCACAACTTCGAGGACCGTTCCGCCCGCGAGATCATCCCGTCCTCGAAGCTGTTCCTCGGACACTTCTCCTACGTGCCCCGCATCAAGCGCTTGGAAATCGGCCCGAGCGCCGACGAGATCATCGGGCATTTCATGGAGCGCACCGTCACGCTGAACGATGAACAGGCGCAGAAAGAGGCCAATCGCTGCATGAGCTGCGGCCTGTGCTTCGAATGCGACAACTGCGTAATCTACTGCCCGCAGAACGCGGTGTTCCGGGTCAAGAAGAACCAATCCACCACCGGTCGATATGTCGACACCGACTATACCCGGTGCATCGGGTGCCACATCTGCTCGGACGTGTGCCCGACCGGATATATCGACATGGCGCTGGGCGAGTAGCCGGGGGTGACAATGACAGGTACATCCGGACACCGGCGCGGGTTCGCGCCGCTGCTGGCCGCCGCCCTCGCCATGTTGCTCTTCGCCTGGAGCCCCGCACGGGCGGACCAGCCCGCCGGTGCGGGGCGTGTGCCGCTCCCGGTTCTGCCCAAGGCCACGGGCAAGCATTGTGTGAAACCCACCGAGTGGATGCGGCACAACCACATGAAGTTGCTGTTCCATGAGCGGGACCTTACGGTTTACAAAGGCGAGTTTATCAAGGGCCGGAGCATAGAGGACTGTATTGCGTGCCATGTCCATCGGGAACCCAATGGACAGTGGCCGAAACCGACCAGCACGAAGTTCTTCTGCGAGACGTGTCACGCCTACGCGGCCGTGAAGATCGACTGCTTCGAGTGCCACGCAGCGCACCCGGTCAAAGCCCCGCCCGGGGTCGGCCCGAACGGTGGTAATCCGCTGCCGGCGGACGCCAAGCCGGTACCCGTCGGTGATCCGGGCGCAGGCGCACATGAACTGACGCCTATGCCCGTCTCCCCAGGCGCCGGAGGTGGTTCCAAGTGAGCAAACAACCCGAAGAAAACACCCTCGCCGCCCCCGAGCGGGCGCGGCGTCGGTTCCTTACCCAAGTCGCCGCCGTCACCGGCGCCGCCCTAGCCCCCGGGATGGTCCTGTTCGAGGTGTCCCATGCGCGAACACTGGATCAACCGGTCTCCAGCAAGGTGCGCTGGGGGATGCTGGTCGATACCACCAAGTGCACGCGCGGCTGCGACCTTTGCGTAAAGGCCTGCGACAAAGAGAATGGAATCCACAGTCACGGCCGGCCCGAGACCGATTCGCAGTGGATCCGCAAGGTCCGGCTCCGCGACCTGCACACCGGGTACGTCCAATACCTGCCGATGTTGTGCCAACACTGCGAATACGCGCCTTGCGTGGACGTGTGCCCCGTCGGCGCCTCGTTCCGGCGCGCGGACGGGATCGTGCTCGTGAACCGGCACATCTGCATCGGCTGCCGTTACTGCATGATGGCCTGCCCCTACAAGGCGCGCTCGTTCGTGGCCGAACCGCTTCACGATCAGGTTCCCTGGTCGCCGCGCGGCATGGGCACCGTTGAAGCCTGCACGTTCTGCGTGCATCGCGTGGACCGCGGCCACAAACCCGCCTGCGTCGATGCCTGCGCGGCGGATGGTCCGGGGGCGCTTGTGTTCGGCGATATGAAGGACCCCAATAGCAAGATCGCCAAGATGTTGTCCACGGAGCAGAGCAGCGAAGTGCGTGCCGATCTCAAGCTGGACACCGGCGTGCGCTACCACGGAATCTGAGCGGCCCCGGTCGGCGCGCATCGGCGGGCCAAGCGGGAACTGGGTGGTTCGGCCGGCGGCACGAGGGCCGGAAGCAACTTCACAGCGGATCTTCTGGATACACGGAAACCATGAAACAGCGGATACACTATCGAGAACTCGAGGGAGGCATCGGCTTCTGGGTCCTGCTCGCGGGATTCGGTGTGCTGATTGCCCTTGGCTTGGCGGCTGTACATTACATGGAGACCTACGGCCACTGGGTCACAGGCATGACCAACCAGGTGGTCTGGGGAATACCGCACGTGTTCGCGATATTCCTGATCGTGGCCGCCTCCGGGGTGTTGAACACCGCCTCGGTGGCCTCGGTGTTTGCGCGCACGCCGTACAAGCCGCTCGCCCCGCTCTCCGGATTGCTGTCCATCACCCTGCTGATCGGCGGTCTCGCGGTCCTGGTTCTCGATCTGGGGCACTCCGATCGAATACTCGTGGCGATGACCCACTACAACTTCCGATCCATCTTCGCGTGGAACATTTTCCTGTACATCGGCTTCATGCTCGTCGTCGCGATCTACCTGTGGTTCAACATGGAGCGGCGCATGAACCGCTACATTCGGCCGGTCGGGTTCGTGGCGTTCATCTGGCGGATCACATTGACCACAGGTACCGGCTCGATCTTCGGCTTCCTGATCGCCCGGGACGCCTACGACTCCGCGCTCATGGGTCCGATGTTCGTGATCATGTCCTTTTCCTTCGGACTGGCCATCTACCTCCTGGTGCTGATGTCGAGCTACGCGGGGAGCGGCCGACCCCTGGGTGACGCGACTCTGCGCCGGCTGAAGAACCTGCTCGGGGTATTCGTTGCGGCCGTGCTCTATTTTCTCGCGATCTTCCACCTGACGAACCTCTACTGGGCGCAACACGTCGGGGTGGAGGATTTCATCCTGTTCGGCGGGAATATCTACACGTGGTTGTTCTGGGGCGGCCAAGTGCTGCTCGGCGGGCTGGTCCCGCTCGCCCTGCTCTACTCGCCTGCGACGGGAAACTCCCGATTCTGGATCGCCGTCTCCAGTATCCTGGTGATCCTCGGTGGGCTCGCGTTGGTATACGTCATCGTCATCGGCGGACAGGTCTACCCCCTCGATATCTTCCCGGGCAAGGCGGTCAGCAGCACCTTCTACGACGGGGTCATCAACACCTACACGCCAAGCCTGCCGGAGATCCTGCTCGGCATCAGCGGCATCGCCATTTCGCTGGCCGCTACCATGGTCGCGATCAAGTTTCTCCCGTTCCTACCCGTGAGCCTCGAAGACTCGGTGGTGGAACCGGCGGCGGCCCCGCCCCCGGCACCCGCGCCCGCCGAGGCTCACGCCTGAGGCGGGCGACGGTTCGGATCGGCGGCGGACACCGGCACGCAAGTGCGGGTATTCGCCGCCCCGCGACCGGGGCGGGAGTACCCTGAGCCGATGGCCCACCTGCTCATCTCCGCTACCCACAAGTCCTCCGGCAAGACCACCGTCACGCTCGGGCTGTGCGCCGCCCTGACGGCCGCCCGTCGGGTCGTGCAGCCTTTCAAAAAAGGCCCCGATTTCATCGACCCGATGTGGTTGGGGCGTGCCGCGGGGCGTCCCTGCCATAACCTGGACTTCTACACGATGGGCGAGGCGGAGATCCTCGCCGTTCTGGCGCAACACGCGGCCGGAGCCGACCTCGCCCTGATCGAAGGCAACAACGGCCTCTACGACGGCCTGGACCTCGAAGGGAGCAACAGCAACGCCGCCCTCGCCCGCCTCACCGGTGCACCGGTCGTGTTGGTGATCGATGTGCGCGGCATGACCCGGGGCATCGCGCCGCTGATCCTCGGCTATCAGGCCTTCGATCGGGAAATCCGCATCGCCGGGGTGATCCTCAATCAAGTCGGGGGTCGCCGCCACGAACACAAGCTGCGTGCGGTGATCGAGCACTACACGGACATGCCGGTGCTGGGGGCGATCCAGCGCGACCCGGAGTTGCAAGTAGTCGAACGCCACCTCGGACTGGTGCCAAGCAGCGAGCACGGTGCCGCCGACGCCAAGATCGCCGCGATCGGTCGGGTGGTGGGTGCGCAGGTCGACCTCGACCGCCTGCTCGCAATCGCGCACGAGGCGACACCTCTCCCACCGCCCACTGCGGCGCATGCGGCCCCCACGCGCACACCGGACGTACGCATCGGGATCGCCCGGGACGCCGCCTTCGGCTTCTATTACCCCGGCGATCTGGACGCGTTGCGGTGCGCGGGGGCCGAGCTGGTGTTCTTCGACACCCTGCACGACACGCGGCTTCCGGATCTCGACGGCCTGTTCATCGGCGGCGGCTTCCCCGAAACGGCGATGGAACGGCTCGAGGCCAACCGCGCCCTGCGCGGTGAGATCCGCACCCGGATCGAGGCCGGTCTGCCCGCCTATGCCGAGTGCGGGGGCCTGATGTACCTGACCCGGAGCCTGTCCTGGCAGGGGCGGCGCTGCGAGATGGTGGGCGTGATCCCGGGCGACGTGGTCATGCACGAACGACCGCAGGGGCACGGCTACGTACGCCTGGAGGAGAGCCCGGATGCCCCATGGCCCCCGGCCCCGGGATCGCCCCCGCGCGAGATCCGGGCGCACGAGTTCCATTATTCCAGCCTCGAGAACCTCGAGGGACCGACCATCTTCGCCTATCGTGTTCTGCGGGGGCACGGGATCGACGGGACGCACGACGGCCTGATACACAAGAACCTCATGGCCTGCTACACGCACCTGCGGGACGTGGAGTGCAACCACTGGGCGGAGCGTTTCGTGCGCTTCGTCCACAGCCGCCGCACCACCGGATCCGTGGACCTATCCGGTCCCGGAAAGCCCGACTCCCGACCACCTGCCGGGACTACCGCCTAATCACCCCCACCGCGGCCGTCGTCGGACGGATCCGGCTCTCCGCCGACCCGGAGCACAGGAAAGGCCTTCCTCCCCTGCGCCTCGCCGCCAAACACGATTCGGAAACGCCCTCGCCCCCTTATACCGGGGATCCCGACCCGATCCGGCCGGGATTGTGCGGGGAATAAGGCCGCGAGGG
>CAZAQG010000063.1:0-14414 GCA_964487445.1 uncultured Chromatiales bacterium | reverse complement strand
TTATTGAATTCCTGCCAACCTTTTCCTTGAAGTCGGTTTGCATTTTTTCCCGGCCTTGCCGAGTTGCGGCGCGCCCGACCCTACGATCCCGGGGTTGCGCCGTCTTGTTTCCGATCGTCCGGTCAGGCCGTTGCCAGGCGCTCCGGGTGCAGGTGGGCGGCGCCCGCGGCCGGATCGGGTCGCGCCAGGCGCGGCAGGATCCCGAGGAGCGGTGCGGGGATACGCCGGCGCAGCGCGTCGACGTTGGCCTCGGCCCGGGTGCAGGCGGGATCGAGCCGGTTGGCCACCCAGCCGGCCAGCGCCACGCCGGAGTGGTGGATCCCCTCGACCGTGAGCAGTGCGTGGTTCAGGCAGCCCAGGCGCACCGCGACCACCAGGATCACCGGCAACCCGAGCGCCGCGGCCAGCTCCGCGACCGTCTCGCGCTCGTCGAGCGGGACGCGCCAGCCGCCGACACCCTCGACGACGACCGTCTCCACCTGCGCGGCCACGCCCCGGAACTCGTCGACGATACGCGGGATCGAGATCCATACGCCGGCCTCCGCAGCCGCCAGGTGCGGCGCGATCGGCGACGCAAAGCCATAGGGGTTGACCGTCGAATAGGGCAGCCCGACCGACCCCTCGGCCTGGAGGCGCAGGGCGTCGTCGTTGTACAGAACGCCGTCCCGCTCCCGGCATCCGGAGGCCACCGGCTTCATGGCGGCCACGCGTCGGCCGCGTTCCTTGAACGCGCGCATGAGCCCCAGGCCCACCACGGTCTTGCCCACTCCGGTGTCGGTACCGGTGATGAAATAACCTCCGCTCACCGCGCCCCCCGATCCACCGGCGCGCCCGATCTGCGCGGCAGCCGTACCTCGACGGGACCGCGGGATTGCGGTGCGTGCGCCGGCGGCGCCCAGGCGTGTCCGTAGACCACCTCGAAACTCGCGGGCAGGCGCCCGTCGCGGCGCAACGCCTCGTAGGCCTCCACCATGGCGGCGAGGCGCGCACGGGTGGTGAGCCCGCGTGCGCGCGTCTCGCCCACCGTGCGGGAACCCAGCCCCTTGAGGTCGTGCAGCAGGTCCTCGACGCGGGCGTAGGTAAGGGTGAGGTGCTCGGCGTCCATCACCGGCTCGGCGAGGCGCGCCCGCACCAGGGCATCACCGATGTCGTGCAGGTCCAGGAACCGGTTGACGTGCTCGTAGCCGTCGACGCGCGCCCACGCCTCGCGCAGCTCGCGCAGGGTGTCCGGGCCGAGGGTGGTAAACAGCAGCGTGCCGCCCGGGGCGAGCACGCGCCGGAACTCGCGGAACACCGCGTCCGGCGCCGCGCACCACTGGAGGGTCAGATTCGAGAACAGCAGATCCGCACTACCGTCGGCCAACGGCAGCCGCTCGAGGTCGCCGCACACGCAGTGCGGGCGGCGCCACCACGGACCGCGCCGGCGCACCTGCGCGAGCATCGCCGGGGACCAGTCGAGCGCCGTCACCCGCGCGCCCCGGTAGCGGCGCACCAGCGCCGCCGTCGCCTGCCCGGTGCCGGCACCGAGGTCCAGGATCCGCCGCGGCCGGAATTCCCGCAGCAGGTCGAGGCGCTCGAGCAGCCGTGCGCCGACCTCGCGCTGCAATACCGCGACCCGGTCGTAGCCCGCGGCGGCACGCTCGAAGCCCGCGCGCACCCGCGCCTTGTCCGGATCCCAACGCCCTTCATCCATCGAGGGAATCCTCCAGCGCACGAACGAACGACTCGGGATGCGACAGGAAGGATACATGGCCGGCCCCCGGGATCACCGTGCAGCGTCCGTGCGGCACCGCCGCCGCCAATGCCGCGGAGGCGGCCGCGGGCACCAGGGTGTCCCGATCGCCGGCGATCACCGCGACCGGTCCGGCGAGATCGGCGAGCCGCGCGCGCAGGTCGCAGGCGCACAGCACGGCGAGCCCGCCGCGCAACGCCTGCGGGTGCGGGACACCCCGGCGCAACGCGCCCGCACGCAACGCACGCAGAGTCGCGCGAGCCCCCTCGGCACCGCGCGTCTGCAGGGCCAGAAAACGCTGCACCGTCGCCTCCGGGTCGCGCGCGAGATCGGCGGCGAATGCCTCCAGCACCGCGGGCTCCACCCCGTGCGGCCAGTCGGGGGCGCGCGTGAAACGCGGCGTCGCACCCACCAGCACGAGGCGCGCCGGCGCGCGAGCGAGCGCGGCGACCATCGCCACCAGCGCGCCCAGCGACCACCCGAGCCAGGCGGCGCCGACCGGCACCGCCTGCGCCACGGCACGTGCGGCACCCTCGAGCGTGAACCCGCCCGCGCCCGGCGGACTGCGGCCGTGACCCGGCAGGTCGACGATCCACAGGCGGCGGCGTACGGCCAGCCGCTCGACGAGCGGCCCCCAGACGGCCCCGTCCAGCCCCCATCCGTGGATCAGCACGAGATCGGGACCTGCGCCGCGCGTCTCCACGAAAAGACTCATCCGCGCGCCCCGTCCCGACGCGGCCAGACCTCGGCCAGCGCCTCGAGCAGACGGTCCACGTGCGCCTCCTCGTGCAACGCCGAGAAAGTCACGCGCAGGCGCGAGGTCCCCTCGGGGACCGTGGGCGGGCGGATCGGGCTCACCAGGATCCCGCGTGCCTCGAGCGCCGCGGACAGGTCCGAGGCCGCCGCGGCGGCACCTACGATCAGCGCCTGGATGGGCGTGGGCGCAGCGCCGAGCGACACGCCGAGCGATCGCGCCCCGGCCCGAAAGCGCTCGGTGAGCGCACGCAACCGCTCGCGCCGCCAGGGCTCGGCGCGGGCGATGCGCAGCGCCGCCCGCGTAGCCTCCGCCAGGGCCGGCGGCGGCGCCGTCGTATAGAGGTAGGTCCGCGCACGCTGGATGAGCGCCTCGATGAGGGTCTCCTCGCCGGCGACGAACGCGCCGAAGGTGCCGAAGGCCTTGCCGAGCGTGCCGACCAGCACCGGCACGGCGTCGATGTCGAGGCCGTAGTGCTCCAGGACACCGCCACCGTCCGCCCCCACCACCCCCAGCCCGTGGGCGTCGTCGATCATGAGCCAGGCGCCGTGGGCACGCGCCGCACGCGCCAATTCCGGGAGCGGGGCGAGGTCCCCGTCCATGCTGAACACCCCGTCGCTCACCACCAAGCGCCGCCCGCCGCCCGCCGCAGCCAGGGCACGTTGCAGGGCCGGCGCATCGGCATGCGGATAGCGGGTCAGGCGCGCCCCGGACAGGCGCCCGGCGTCGAGCAGCGAGGCGTGGTTGAGCCGGTCCTCGAAGACCCGGTCGCCGCGCCCGAGCAGCGCCGAGACCACGCCCAGATTGGCCATGTAGCCGGTCGAGAACAACAGCGCCCGCGGGCGGCCCACGAACGCCGCCAGTTCCTCCTCCAAGGCATGGTGCGCGGCGCAGTGCCCGGTGATCAGGTGTGCGGCGCCGGCGCCGGTCCCATAACGGCGCACGCCGGCGAGCAGCGCCACGGCCACGTCGGGATGGGCGGCGAGCCCGAGATAGTCGTTGCTGCAGAAGGCGAGCCGCCCCCGCCCGTCGATCACCGTCTCCGCGCCCGGCAGCCCGTCGCGCACGCGGCGCGTGCGGTACAGCCCGGCGCGGTGGCGCGCCGCGAGGTCCTCGCGCAGGAAGCCGGAGAACGGCTCGTTCATGGGCCGGGCGGCGGGGCCGCGCGCCCGGCCCGGGGCGTGCCGGGAACGCATCGCATCACAAGGGGTGCACGCCGAGTCGTGCAAACAACCGCCGGTCGTGCTCGGTCTCGGGATTGCCGGTGGTGAGCAGCTTCTCGCCATAGAAGATCGAATTCGCGCCGGCCAGGAAGCACAGGGCCTGCAGTTCGTCGCTCATCGCGCCGCGCCCGGCCGACAGACGCACCATGCTGCGCGGCAGCACGATGCGCGCCGCCGCGACGGTGCGCACGAAGTCCAGCGGATCCGGCGCCGGGGCGTGCGCCAGCGGCGTGCCCTCCACCGGCACCAGTTGATTGATCGGCACGCTATCCGGATGCTGCGGGAGATTCGCCAGCGTCTGCAGCAGCGCGGCGCGATCGTCGACGTCCTCGCCCATGCCGAGGATCCCGCCGCAGCACACCCCTATGCCCGCCGCACGCACGTGGCGCAGGGTCTCCAGGCGGTCCTCATAGCTGTGGGTGGTGATGACCGAGGCGTAGAACTGCGGCGAGGTGTCGAGATTGTGATTGTAGTAGTCGAGGCCCGCCCCCGCCAACCGCTCGGTCTGCCCGGCACTGAGCATGCCGAGCGTCATGCAGGTCTCCAGCCCCAGCGCCTTCACGCCGCGCACCATCTCGACCAACGACGGGAGATCCCGCTCGCGCGGATTGCGCCAGGCCGCCCCCATGCAGAAGCGGCTCGCACCCGCGACCTTGGCGGCGTGCGCGGCCTCGAGCACCTCGGCCACGTCCATCAGCGCTTCGGCCTCGACGCCGGTGCGGTGACGGGCGCTCTGCGAACAGTACCCGCAGTCCTCCGAACAGGCGCCGGTCTTGATGCTGAGCAACGTGCTGACCTGCACGCCGTTGGGGTCGAAGTGGCGTCGATGAACGCTCTGGGCACGGTAGAGCAGATCCGCGAACGGCAGGTCGAACACTGCGCGCACCTCGGCCGCCGTCCAGTCGTGACGCGGCGCGCCGTCGTCGGTCGGGGCGGCTGGCTGCGGGACGCTGGGCATGGCTATACTCCCTCGGGACCGGGGGGCCGGGACGCTCCCCCTTGTAACCCGCGACTATATCGCCCATGGAATGGCTGTCAACCAACCGGCGCGCGGCGGTCGACAACTGGCTATATCGTGCCCGCACGATCTGGGCGCCCGGGCATTGCGTCCTGTGTCGCGCCGGCGCCCCGCCGGGGCGCGACCTGTGCGCCGGATGTCTTGCCGATCTGCCCGCGGCGGGTCCCGGTTGCCCGCGTTGCGGGCAACCCGTCGTGGGCGCGGGCGGCGAGCCCGCACCGTGGTGCGGGCGCTGTCTGCGCAGCCCTCCCGCCTTCGACACCCTCTCTGCGGCGTTCGAATACGCGGATCCGGTGGCCTGGCTCGTGCAACAGTTGAAATTCCGTCGCCGCCTCGCCCTCGCCCGGCTCCTCGGCGAACTGCTGGCCGAACACCTGGCCGGGCGGGCGTCCGGGACCGGCGGCGATCTCCCGGACTGCCTGGTGCCGGTGCCGATTCACGGCGCGCGCCTGCGCGAGCGCGGCTTCAATCAGTCCCTGGAGCTGGCGCGGCCCGTGGCCCGGCGCCTCGGCGTGCCGATCGACCGGCGCAGTTGCCGTCGGGTCCGGCCCACCCGCGCGCAGTCCGACCTGCCGCCGGCGGCGCGCGGGCGCAATGTGCGCGACGCATTCGCGGTCGACGCCGCGTTCCGGTCCCGGCACGTCGCGATACTCGACGACGTGGTCACCAGCGGACACACCGCGCACGAGGTCGCACGCGCCCTGCGCCGGGCGGGCGCGGAGCGCGTGCAGGTCTGGACGCTGGCACGCGCCGTGCCGCACCATTAGCCGCATGCCGGAACCACCCGAACCGCCGACCGCCGCACCCCCGACGGATGCCGATACCGTCTGGCCGGCACCCGCCAAGCTGAATCTCCTGCTGCGCATCGTGGGACGCCGGCCCGACGGCTACCACCGGCTGCAGAGCGTCTTCCAGTTCATCGACCGCTGCGACCGGCTGCGCTTCGAGCCGCGTCGCGACGCCCGCGTGCGCCGCACCGGCGGGCCCGCGGGCGTGCCGGAGGCCGAAGACCTGACGGTGCGGGCCGCGCGCCTGCTACGGGAGGCCGGCGGATACCGCGGCGGCGTCGACATCCACCTCGACAAGCGCCTGCCGGTGGGCGGCGGCCTCGGCGGCGGCAGCTCCGACGCCGCCACCACCCTGGTGGCGCTGAACCGCCTCTGGGATCTGGGCCTGAGCGCGGAGCGCCTCGCGGAACTCGGTCTGCGGCTCGGCGCCGACGTGCCGGTGTTCGTGCACGGACACGCCGCCTGGGCCGAGGGGATCGGTGAGGTGCTCACCCCGCTGGAGCTGCCGTGCCCCTGGTACCTGATCCTCGTCCCGGGCGTCCACGTCTCGACCGGCGCGGTATTTTCGGCGCCGGAATTGACACGCAACTCGCCCCCCATCACAATTACCGATTTCCTCTCCGGGGCCCGGACCAACGACTGCGAATCCGTGGTGCGGGCGCGCTACCCGGAGGTTGCGGAGGCACTAGAATGGCTCGGTCGGCACGGCGAAGCGCGTCTGACCGGGACAGGCGCCTGCGTATTCGCCGCCTATCCGGAACGCGCGCGCGCCGAGGCCGTGCGCGCTGCGCTGCCCGCCGGGTGGAACGGATTCGTGGCACGGGGGCTGAACCGCTCGCCGCTGCTCGGACGGACGGTACCGACCTGAACGGTCGCCGGAGGCCGGGGTGCCGCGGTCATCTCATGGGGCGTAGCCAAGCGGTAAGGCACTGGGTTTTGGTCCCAGCATTCCCAGGTTCGAATCCTGGCGCCCCAACCATTTGTACGGACCTTCGCGGGCCGCGCACGACCGGGCCCGGGGTTTTCCGGCCACGGGACATCGAACGAACGGGGCAGCATCCGTGAGCGACGGCAGAATGGTGGTCTTTTCGGGGAACGCCAACCCCAAGCTCGCCCGCGACGTGGCGAACCACCTGCGCATGCCCTCGGGGAAGGCCGTCGTCGGGCGCTTCAGCGACGGCGAGGTCATGGTGGAGATCATGGAGAACGTCCGCGGCGCCGACGCCTTCGTGGTCCAGCCCACGTGCATGCCCACCAATGACAACCTGATGGAATTGCTGGTGATGGTCGACGCGCTCAAGCGCGCCTCGGTCAACCGCGTGACGGCGGTGATCCCGTACTTCGGCTATGCGCGCCAGGACCGCCGCCCGCGCGCCGCGCGGGTGCCGATCAGCGCCAAGGTGGCGGCGAACATGATCGGGGCGGCGGGGACCGACCGCGTACTGACCATGGACCTGCACTCCGACCAAATCCAGGGCTTCTTCGACGTACCGGTGGACAACGTGTATGCCTCGCCGGTGCTGCTCGGCGAGATCTGGCGGCGCAAGTACGCAAACCCGATCGTCGTCTCTCCGGACGTGGGCGGCGTGGTGCGTGCGCGTGCCATCGCCAAGCGCATGGACGACGCCGATCTCGCGATCATCGACAAGCGCCGCCCGCGCGCCAACGTGGCCAAGGTGATGCACATCATCGGCGACGTACGCGGGCGCACCTGTATCCTGATGGACGACTTGGTGGACACCGCCGGCACCCTGTGTCAGGCGGCACAGGCCCTCAAGGACGACGGCGCGCCGAAGGTGGTGGCCTACTGCACCCATCCGGTGCTCTCCGGCCCCGCCATTGAGAACATCGAGGGCTCGGCGCTCGACGAACTGGTGGTCACGGACACCATCCCGCTGCGTCCGGCGGCGCGCGAGTGCGCCAAGGTCCGCCAGCTCAGCATCGCCGAGATGCTCGCCGAGTCGATGCTGCGCATCCACACCGACGAGTCGGTGAGCGAGTTGTTCATGGACTGAGTCTGAATTCACGGCTTCCCGGACCCGGCGCGACCGGGCGGGGGAGGCCGCCGACGCCGTCCCTGGTCGCGGGGGCGGCGAACCCGCCGCACGATGCGGCGCCTACGACCGGGAGCATAACAATGGAAACCGAGTTTATCCTGAATGCCGAGCTTCGCAGTGACAAGGGGAAGGGTGCGAGCCGCCGCCTGCGTCACGCGAACAAGGTCCCCGCAATTCTTTACGGCGGCGACGGCGAACCCACGTCGCTGACACTGGATCACAACGAGATTCTGCAGCGCCTGCGCCACGAGGCGTTCTACTCGCACGTTCTCACCGTGAAGATGCCGGGCAGGCAGGAGAAGGCGATCCTGCGTGACCTGCAGCGCCATCCGAGCAAGCCCCGGATTCTGCACGTGGACCTGCAGCGCGTCAGCGAGGCCGAGGCGATCCACGTGCACGTGCCGCTGCGCTTCACCGGCACCGACGTGTCGCCCGGCGTCAAGCAAAGCGGCGGGGTGGTCAGTCACCAGATGGTCGAGGTCGAGGTGGAATGTCTGCCCGCGGTCCTGCCCGAGTTCATCGAGGTCGATCTCTCGGATCTGCAACTCGGCGAGGCCATCCACCTCTCCGAACTCAAGCTGCCCGAGGGAGTGGCGGTCGTGGAGCTGATGCACGGGGCCGAGCACGATCAGCCGGTGACCTCGATCCACGCCCGGCGCACCGCCGCGGAACCCGCGCCGGGCGCCGCAGAGCCCGGCACGGAGCAGCAGACCCCGGCGGGCGGCGCCAAACCCGAAGCGTCCTGAGCCGGCGCGGCGGTGTCCTCCCCCTCTCCGGAGGAACGCGCGGGCGTCGTGGTCATCGCCGGACTGGGCAACCCCGGTCCCGAATACGTGGCGAGCCGCCACAACGCCGGGTTCTGGTTCGTGGACGCGGTGGCCGAGCGCTACCGGGGCGTGTTCCGCACCGAGCGCAAGTTCCATGGGGCGGCCTGCCGCGTGGATCTGGATGATCGGCCGGTGCGACTGCTCAAGCCGTCGACCTACATGAACCGCAGCGGACTCGCAGTGGTGTCCCTGGCGGCCTACTACCGTGTGCCGCCGGAACAGATCCTGGTGGCGCACGACGACCTGGACTTCCCGCCGGGCACGGTGCGCCTCAAGCATGGCGGCGGCACGGGCGGGCACAACGGCCTCGCCGACCTCACACGAGCCCTCGGCAGCGACCGCTACCGGCGCCTGCGCATCGGCATCGGGCGTACCGACGGACGCGCAGGGGGGGTCGACTACGTGTTGGGCGCGCCGTCGCGCTCGGACCGCGAGGCGATCGAACAGGCCATCGAACAGGCGTTGGAGGCGCTGCCGCTGATCGTCGCCGGCGAATGGGACCGCGCGACGCAACGCTTACACGGCACCCCGTAGGGCAGGGCTCGCCCCGCCGACGGCGTTGGATGATCCGATGCCGTGGGTGCGCGATTCCGCAACGTCGGCCGGGCATCGGCCCTTGTACAGGACAACCGCAGGCGCAGCGGAACACGGTAGGGCGGGCCTTGGCCCGCCGGCGACGTCGGACCCGAACCGACGTCACCCAACCCAACCCCGACAAGGAACCAGACCCCCATGGGCTTCAGATGCGGCATCGTCGGACTCCCCAACGTGGGCAAATCGACCCTCTTCAACGCCCTCACGCGCGCCGGCATCTCGGCCGAGAATTATCCGTTCTGCACCATCGACCCGAACGTCGGCGTGGTCCCGGTCCCGGATCCGCGCCTCGACGCGCTGGCCGCCATCGTTCACCCCAAGCAGATCGTGCCCACCACCATCGAATTCGTGGACATCGCCGGCCTGGTCGCCGGTGCCTCCAAGGGCGAGGGGCTCGGCAACCAGTTCCTGGCCCATATCCGCGAGGTCGACGCCCTCGCCCATGTCGTGCGTTGCTTCGAGGATCCGGACGTCGTGCACGTCGCCGGCAAGGTGGACCCGGCGGCCGACATCGAGGTGATCCATACCGAGTTGGCCCTGGCCGATCTCGACACCGTGGAGCGCGCACTGGCCAAGGCGGGCAAGGCCGCCAAGGTGGGCGACAAAGACGCCAAACCGTACGCGGCGCTGCTTGAGCGTATTCGCGACGCCCTCGATCGGGGCGAACCGGCGCGCGCCCTCGAATACGACGCGGAGGAGCGCACGCTGTTACGCGGACTGCACCTGCTCACCCTCAAACCGGCCCTGTACCTGGCCAACGTCGCGGAGGACGGCTTCCAACACAATCCCTCCCTCGACCGGGTGTGGGCGCTCGCCGAGGCCGAGGGCGCCGAAACGGTCGCAATCTGCGCCGCCATCGAGGCGGAGATCGTCGAACTCGAACCCGACGACCGCGCCGAGTTCCTGGAATCCATGGGACTCGAGGAACCCGGCCTCGACCGCCTGATCCGTGCCGGTTACCACCTGCTGGGCCTGCGCACCTTCTTCACCGCCGGCCCCAAGGAGGTTCGCGCCTGGACCGTGGCCGCCGGCGCCACCGCCCCCCAGGCCGCCGGGCGCATCCACACCGACTTCGAACGCGGCTTCATCCGTGCCGAGGTGATTCACTACGACGACTATATCCGACACCAGGGCGAACACGGCGCGAAGGACACCGGCAAACTGCATGTGGAGGGCAAGGACTACGTGATCCAGGAAGGCGATGTCGTCCACTTCCGGTTCAACGTTTAAACGACGGACCCCGGGCGATGCCGGAGCCTACCCCCACGACCGCGCCCCCCGGCAGGGCGCCGCGCCCGACGGATCGCACGAATCCACCGCGACACCCGGATCACCCCGGCACACGCCGCCCGCCGCCCCAAACGGCGCCCACCGGCCCGCGCCTTGACATCCCCCCCGCCGGGCGCCGAAAATGCCGCTCCCACCTGTGTTATTACAGTATCGATATCCCTGGCTACGTAGCTCAGTTGGTTAGAGCGCGGCACTCATAATGCTGAGGTCGGTGGTTCAAGTCCACCCGTAGCCACCATAAAAACAATGGGTTGCAAGTCGGCCTGGCATCCGCACCTTGGTTTTGCGGCACTCCTGCGACATTGGCGACGCGGAGGGTGCACGTATGGCGTCGTTCGTGCGGCGGCGCGGGCCGGGGGGCGGTACGGTGTGGCAAGTCCGGGGGCGTAAAAAAGAAGAAGAGAAAGGGCAAAGAGAAAGGGGACGGAGGGAATATTATTTATTCCCTCCGTCCCCTTTCTCCCGAGCCGACTGATCAAGGTTTCGCCGGGTTCAAGCGCAGCATCAACGTCAGCGGATCGATGGGGGATGCCCGGAACCCGTAGTATTCGTAGAAGCGCTTGCTCCGCTCGTGCAGCGCGTGCACGAGAAGCGCCCGAACGCCGGCGTTTTCCGAGATCATCGCCGCCCGTTGGACGGCGTCTTTGAGCAACGCCGTGCCGAGCTTTATCCCTTCGCGACCATCGACGGCGAGTCGCGTCAGCACCATGACGGGAATCGGGTCGGGCATATTGCGGCGGATGTTGCCGGTGGCGACTTGGTGGGCTACAGCGCCCGCCGCCATCGCGTAGTAACCCAGGACGCAATGGTTCTCGTCCGCGACCACGAAGGTGCGGCTCGCGCCGGTGTGCTGATTGGCCCTTGCCCGGCGCTTGAGCCAGTCGTCCAGCACCGACTCCCCGCAGGCGAATTCATCCAGACAGTGGACGGGGGACAGCGGCTGTGGTGGGCCGAGTCGCAAGCTTATCGCTCGGTCGGTGGTGAAGCTTCCCATGGAGCCTGTACGGCCATGAGGCGGTCAAACCCGGGGTTTGCCCCCGGGGGGGCGTCGAGCAGGTTCATGAACTGCTTGAACCGGTCCGCGTCCAGGTTGAAGAAGACCTGATCGAGCAGGACGGTTTGCGCCTTGTGGCAGGCGGCTTCGAGCATAAAATCCGAGCGGTTCTTCCCGAGCAGGCTCGCGGCGCGATCGATGAGATCCCGCTGCTCGGGCAGCGCCCGCAGATTGATGGCGGCATCACGCATTATTGCCCCCCATGAGCGCATACACGATAGATATACGAATCCTAGGCGCGCGTGTATTGATTGCCAATACAGACCTTGGCCTGTATCCCCCGCCCCCCTGGGGAGACGAGAGGGGTAGGAGAAAGGGGGGGAGGAGGAGAAAGGGGACGGAGGGAATATTGTTTATTCCCTCCGTCCCCTTTCTTTTTGCATCACGACCTCTCGGCGCGACGGGCAATCAGCAGTGGGCAGTGGAGTTCGTGCAGCAGGATCTGTGAACGACGATCAATCTTCACGCCACGCGCGCCCTCCGGCCTCGGCAACAGCACGACGATGTCGACCGCATGTTGGTGTGCCGCCGTTACGATCGCCTCCTCGACCCGCTGAGACCCGCCCTGCAGCACCTCTCCCCGAACACCGGCCCCGGCGAGAAAATCGCGCGCAACGGAAACGTCCTCCCCGGTCTCGGCGAGTATCAGGAGTTCGGCGTCGCGCTTGCGCGCCATCTCCACGACCGGGCGTGAGAATTCCTCGTCGACTCGCTTCCATGGGAGCAGGATACGCCGGATATCCCACCCCGGCGCGATCTCAGGGATCGCCAGAACGGAGCACGGCGCATAGGCGATGACCGCAAGCCCGACACTTCCCAGGATTCGGCGTATGCCGGTCCGCCCGCGCGTAGCGAGCACTACCAGATCGGCCTGTATGCGGATGACGGTATCGAGGATTGCCTCGACAGGCGCCGCCTCGATCACTCCGGACGTCGTCTTCAGCCCCGCATCACCGATATGCTTGGTCGCGACCGCAAGGAGGTCGCGGCCCCGCTCGATGAGCGGTTCGATCATCTGGCGGTCTAAATCGGCGCTCACGGCACCGAACACGTCCGGATCGACTGCGTGTATCAGATGCAGAGTCTCGACGCCGTTGCAGCGCGCCACATTGATGGCCACGTCCAAAGCGCTCCGACAGGCCGCCGAGCGGTCGATCGGAACCAGGATCGTACGCAGTTGCCAGCTCGAACCCTCGTGCATCGGCCCCACCTCCGGATCATAGGGTGGCACGCATAGCGTTGCCTGAGCCCGGTGCCCCACAAGCAGAATCCATGCCAGACAGGAAATTTGCCGGGGAACAATCTGTTAATGAGGTTCCCTCGAGACCCGGAATTGCATTCCCGCCATTGCGGCCCAGCCGACGCCATATTGCAACGTACAGGCGCGGCACCGGCCGTGGGCCGATACTCACTTCGTATCAGGCGGCTTGTCGTGGACGAAATAGGCGAAGAGGCCGGCGATCTGCTCATCCGAGAAGGGGTTTTCCATGGAAGTATAGAAATTCCCGTAGATCCCGCCGATCAACCGCGCCGCAAACTCGCGACGCGGCTCCGTACGTGCGATGTGGAACAGGTCCGGAGCCGGATACTCCCGGCCGTAGCCCGGGGAGGCGTGGCAACTCCAACAGTATTTGCGGTACAGCCTGCGCCCGACCCGAAGACGATCCGGCGTCACGGTCAGCGGCAGGATCCCGCGCAGATCGATCGGGTAGGCCTTGGCCAGGTTTTGAAGGCGCGTCTCGAGGGCCGTGAAATCCCCCGCCTCAAACTCCGTCTGTAACGTATGGACCTGCCGGAGCAGGCCGGTATTCGCGATTCCCCGCTCGTCGAGATACCGCCGTGCGGTGATCCCAAGGTAGCCCAGGAGGGCGCTGGCCAACCGCGCATGGAGGCCCTTGCGCTCCAGCGGCCCGGTGGTCGGCGCGCGCATCCAGCGCACGTTGCCCAGCATGATTTCGAACTCGACGCTCAGGCGCCGACCGCTTTCCGACTGCGCCCGCGCAGGAGGTGGGCCACCGGACAAGAAGAGCACCGCGACCCCCAGGAGCACCCAAATGAACCGGAGTTTCGGCATGGCGGCGCTCCCTCTCTCTAACGCGGCCGCCGGTGGCGCCGACGACAGCATATCCATCCCGCGCTGCCCAGCAACAGCCCGCCAATAGCGACCAGCAGGGTGAGGACGCGCCAATCGACCAACTCTCGATTGCCCTTCTCATGACGCGCCGGGGGGGGCGGCGTCCCGACGGCCGTCTCGGCATCCGCAGGCGGGCTCGGATAAGTGACCGAGTCTGCGGGCAACGCGCCGTCAGCCGCCCACGCCTGCCAGCCGCCGATATATACCCGCGCGGCAATACCGGCGCCGGCCCGTAACAGGGCGAAGTAGGCGATCGAGGAGAAAGGGCCGTTCGCATAGGCGATCGGGTGCGCCAGCAGCGGCACCTGGAAATCACCATGCTTCAACTCCCGCCGCAGTTCGGAGGCGGGGAGGCGCCGTGCACCCGGGATATGGCCGCCGTACCGGGCCCGTATCGTCACGCCCCAGTATTCCTGAACAGAGCGGCCATCGAGCAACACCGGCGAATCGGACCCGCGCAGCGCTCGTGCCAACTCCCCCCGAAGCACGATCAGGCGTTCCCGCCCCCGGCCTTGAAAGAAGGGATCCCGAGTCGATCCCGGCACCCGACCGGGAGATCCGAGGAGCGATCGAGCGACGGCGTCGCGCCCCGTCATAGGCGTGCTGAGTATGTCCACTTTGCGTTGGCCCGCCAAGTACAACACTCCCCCGACAAACTCCCGAATCTCCGGGCGGTCACCCACCACCACGACCTCTTCGGAGCCGGAAAGCCCCACGGTCCCGAGCATCCACAAGATATAGCGGAAACCGATCAGCCGCCCGTGGGGCCCAAGCAGCTCGACCGCCGGCAGGCAATGCGCGCCGGTGATGGTCTGTTTTTCGCAATCCCGGAGTGGGCGCACATCCACGACGGTTGCGCCGCGATGCAGGAGCGGAGCGAGATGGTGGACAAAGACGAATGACGGATCGGCCCGGACCGCGGCCGCGCCGAGAAGCATTCCGA
>CAZAQG010000062.1:1709-14603 GCA_964487445.1 uncultured Chromatiales bacterium | reverse complement strand
CGGACATCAGCACGCCCCAGACCCGCAGGGCCCCCTGCGCCCCGCTGAGTCCCGTCGGGCGGTTGTCGTCACGACCGAGCCAGACCACCGCCAGGTAGTTGCCGGTGAATCCCGCGAACCAACTGTCGCGCAGGCCGTCGGTGGTGCCGGTCTTGCCCGCCGCCGTCAGCCCGGCCGGCAGCCAGTGCGCCAGAGCGCGCGCCGTACCCACCTCGACCACCTTCTCCAGGGCGCTGTCCACGAGGAAAGCGGGTGCCGGCTCCAGCACCTGCCGGATGCGCAGCGGATAGCGCTGGAGCGGGCGACCGTCGGCATCGAGGACGTCGCGGATGGCGCGCAACGGCACACGAAACCCGCCGGTGGCGAGGGTCTCGTACATCCGGGCGATTTCCAGCGGCGAGAGCGACACCGCCCCCAGGAACAGCGACGGGTACGGGCGCAGCGGGCGTTCGATGCCCATCCGGTGCAGCGTGTCGACGACGCGGGCCGCGCCCACCGCCATGCCCAGGCGGACCGTGGCCTGGTTATAGGAATGGGCGAGCGCCGCGTACAGCGGCACCTCGCCGTGGGACTTGCGATCGTAGTTGCGCGGCGCCCAGATCCTGCCGTCCGGGTCGCGGATGCGGATGGGTGCGTCGTCGATCAGGGTGGCGAGCGTGTAGCGCCGCGGATCGCGCAGGGCCGTCAGGTAGACCGCGGGCTTGATCAGGGAACCGACCGGGCGCACGGCGTCGAGCGCCCGGTTGAAGCCGGCGTAACGGGCCTCGCGCCCGCCCACGACCGCCAGCACCTCGCCGCCGGTCACCGAGGTGACCACCACGGCGCCCTGCAGAGTACCGCGCGGCAGGCGGCGGCGCCGCTCGAGGATCCGTGCCTCGCGATCCAGCGCGCGCTCGGCGGCGGCCTGCACCAACGGATCGAGAGTCGTGAAGATGCGCAGCCCCGCCGTGCGCAGGTCCCGTTCGCGGTAGTCGCGCAACAGTTGCCGACGCATCAGGTCCCAGAACGCCGGATACGCGGTCAGCGGTCGCGGCGTCGCCACCACGCCGAGCGGTGCGCGCCGGGCGGCGGCGGCCTCGGCGGTGCCGATCACCCCCTGCGCGCGCAGGACATCGAGCACCAGGTTGCGCCGGGCCAGGGCGCGACGCGGATGGCGCCGCGGATCGTAGTAGGAAGGACCCTTCACCAAGCCGATCAGCAGCGCAAGCCGCGGCGCGTCGAGCCGCGACAGCGCCCGGTCGAAGTAAAAGCGGCTCGCGAGCCCGAAGCCGTGGATCGAACGCGCGCCGTCCTGGCCGAGATAGACCTCGTTGATATAGGCCTCGAGGATCTCTCGCTTGCGGTAATGCAGATCCAGGAGCATCGCCATCACGGCCTCCTTGGCCTTGCGCAGCAACGAGCGCCGGTTGCTCAGGAAGAAGTTGCGCACCAGTTGCTGGGTGATGGTGCTGCCGCCCTGCACGACGCGCCCGGCGCGCAGGTTGGCGATGAACGCGCGCAGGATCGCCTTGGGTTCGACACCGAAGTTGTGATAGAAGCCGCGATCCTCCACCGCGACCAGGCCGCGCACCAACAAGGGCGGCGTCTGCGTGATCCGCACCAGAATGCGGTCCCCGGCACGCGACGGATAGAGGTCGCCGATCTGAACCGGATCCATGCGCAGCAGCGCCAGCGACCCGCCGGAGAAGTTCGCGAGCGCGCGCACGTGTCCGCCCGCAAACCGCACCACCGCCCGGTGCGCGGGCTGCCCGCCGTTCCAGAACGTGAACTCCCGGGTCACGAACCGGTACTCGCCGCCGCGCCGGGCGTAGGTGGCCGGCACGCTCGGGTCGGCCACCCGCCGGTAACCCAGCGCACGCAGTTCGAACGCGAACTGCCGGGCACTCAGCGCCATCCCCGGGTACAGATCGAGCGGGCGCGCATAGACCCGGGCCGGGAGCGACCAGCGCTTGGCCTCGAACTGGCTGCGGATGGTGTGATCCAGATAGAGGACGTAGGCGAGCGCGACCAGCGCCATGCCCGCCGTCGCCCACAGGATCCAACGACGCTTCTTCCCGCCGCTGCGCCGGCGCGGTCGCGCCGCACTCTTCCGGCGCGACGGCCTCTTGCCCGTGGGGCGCTTGCGTCGTGTCATATCGGGATCGGATCGGGCCGAATCGGGGTGGAGGGAGGGGGCGGCGCCCGCCGCGGCGATCGGGCGCCGCGGAGATCGCCAAGCGGCGGCCGGCGCCCATGATACCCTAACGGGACCACGGTGCAGAACGGTGGAGGACCGCGCATGTCACCCCAACCGGCACTGATCCGCGCCCTGCAGAATCCCGCCTGCTACGACCACCCGGTCACGGCGGTCACCGTACTGGAGACCCACATCTCCTGGGTCCTCCTCACCGGCGACTGGGCCTACAAGATCAAGAAGCCGGTCGATCTCGGCTTCGTGGACTTCTCGACCCTCGATCGCCGGCGCTTCTTCTGCACGGAGGAGTTGCGCCTGAACCGCCGGCTCGCGCCGCACCTCTACCGCGACGTGGTGGCGATCGGCGGCACGGCGCAGGCGCCGGTGCTCAACGGCGGCGGCGAGCCGATCGAGTACGCGGTGCGCATGCGCCAGTTCCCGCAGGACCGACTGCTCGACCGCCTGCTCGCGCGCGACGCCGTGAGCCGCACGCAGATCGAGCGCATCGCAGCCGTGGTGGCGGCCTTCCACGGGACGATCGAACGCGCAAACCCGAAGCAGCCGTTCGGCGACCCGGAGCAGGTCCACCGGCCGGTACGCGAGAACTTCCTCCAGATCGAACCGCTGCTCCCGGACGCCGCCGGGCGGGAACGGCTCGCCGCCCTGCGCGAATGGAGCGACGAGGAGTATCGCCGCCACCGGGCGACGTTTCGGGCGCGCAAGGCCGGCGGATTCATCCGCGAGTGCCACGGCGACCTGCACCTGGGCAACATGGCCTGGGTGGATGACGACGTGGTGATCTTCGACTGCCTGGAGTTCAACGAAGCGTTGCGCTGGATCGACGTCATCAGCGAATGCGCGTTTCTCGACATGGACCTGGAGGATCGCGGGCGCGCCGACCTGGGGCGGCGCTTCCTGAATGCCTACCTCCAGCACACCGGAGACTACGCCGGACTCGCGCTGCTGCGCTACTACCGAACCTACCGCGCGCTGGTGCGCGCCAAGGTGGCCGCGATCCGCGCCGCGCAGGACGGCCCGAACGCAACGGGGCGGGCGCAGGCGCTGGACACCTGCCGCGGCTATCTCGCGTTCGCGGCACGCGCCGCGGCGCCGGAGCGGGCGTTCCTGCTGCTCACCTACGGACCGTCCGGCTCCGGAAAGACCACCGTGACCCAGGAACTGCTCGAGCGGCTCGGCGCCATACGGCTGCGCTCGGACGTGGAACGCAAACGCCTCTTCGCCCTGGCGGCCGACGAACCGTCGGGGTCGAGCCTGGGCGGGGGGATCTACACCCCGGAGGCGGACCGCGCCACCTACGCACGCCTGGCGGCGCTCGCCGAGACGGTGCTCGCCGCGGACCATCCGGTCATCGTCGACGCCACCTTCCTGAAACGCGACCGACGCGCACCGTTCTACGCCCTGGCGCGACGGTTGGGCGTGCCCGTCGTAGTGCTGGAACTGCACGTCCCGGAGTCCGTCCTCCGGGCGCGCGTCGAGGCCCGACGCCGCGGCGGGCGCGACGCCTCGGAAGCCGACCTCGAAGTATTGCGCCGCCAGCAAGCCGGACTCGAACCGCTGAATGCCGAAGAACGGGCCGGCGTCACGATCGTAACGGCGCACGCCGGAGACGACCCCGCGCAACTCGCCCGGGACGTGCGCGAGGGAGTTTCCGGGGCCTGATCGCAGAGCGTCAGAGGGTCCCGGCCATCGACAAGGTTGGAGGCGCCGATCGCCAAGAAGAGGGATCGGCAGCGCACGATGCAGGAACCGACCACCGGGAGAACGCGGCTGGTATGGGTTCGTGCCGCAAAGCGGCCCGGGAGGCGTGACACCGCGGAGCGGTGTCACGAGGGGTGTGGAGTGAGCAATATGGAGGCCGCCTCGCCGATGAGTTCGAGGTTTCGCGGCACGGCATCGTAGGTCCTGCCATCGCCGGCGAACGACTGCCGGTCCATACCCGCTGTGTAGGCCGGGAACCTTTCCGCGAAACCGATCATGTCATCGACGTAGAACCGCCACTCGCGGCGCGGGCGATCGGCCCTAGACATGAATCGCCTCTCGCCACTTCGCACGCTGCGGGTCGGCGCTGCCCCCCCTGATCAGGATAATTCTCCGGAGGCGGTAAAGCCGCGCCCGGACCGGCCGCTATCCGGGCTGCGGGGGGCGACCCGATCCGCTGCTGCACGATCAATCATCCCGGGCCGAATGGATGCCTGACATGAACCAACCTCTGCTCTGGATGCTGGCGGCGGCCCTGGGCGGCCTCTTGGTGGGGATCGCGGCCGGCTTCTACCTGGGCCGCGGGACCGGCGACGATGTGCATCGCAGGAAGGAACTGGAGCGCGAACTCGGCGCCGCAACCAAAGACTATGCGGCGTTCCGCAAACAGGTCCACCGCCATTTCACGCGCACCGCGAAGCTGGCCGCCGAGGTCGGCACGAGCCAACGCGCGCTGCACGAACACTTGGCCCGGGGCGCCCACGCCCTGGCCGGACAGTTCCTGGAACCGACCGCCGACCCGACCACCGAGTTTCCCATCCGATCGGCACCGCCCACCGACCCGGGCGTCGGCACCCGGGCGCCGCGGCCCACACCGCGCGCGGCGCCGGCGGACGACGTCGCACCACGGCACCCGGCGATGGCGGCACCGGTCGACTTCCCCCGCTCCTGACCCGACCGGGCCCCGCGCGCCGGTAGGGGCGCACCTATGTGTGCGCCCGTGTGTGCGCCCGTGTGTGCGCCCGAATCCACTGCATGCGTCCCGGAGGGGAATCTGACGCAGATCGGTCGAGGAACCAACGTCTTTGGGACATCGAGCCTTCTCCACCGTCCCGACGCGCTGACGAATGCGGCGGGTTCGTGGCATTATGGGTTCGGCCCGCTTCCCGATACGACACGACGCGCACCGATGCCCCGCACAACGCCTTCGCCCCACCGATCCGTCGCCTTGCGGCCCGCGCCCGTGCGCGGGTGGCGACCCCCCGGCGGCCGGCCCGGCACGCATCCCCCTCTTCCGCCACGCGGGCACTGAAATGCCGGGCGCGGCGCGGATCGGGGCACGCGCGCCGGTGTGCGCGCGGCGCTCCGCGCGCTGGGCGGCGCTGCTGCTGACGCTGGTTCTCGCCCCAGCCTACGCCGGCGTTCCGCTCACCGTCGAGGTGCACGGCGTCAACGGCCGGCTGCGCACGAACGTCTTCGCGTTCCTCTCGTTGGAGCAGCAGAAGGACGATCCGCGTCTGACCGAGGCGCGGGTGCGGCGGCTGTTCTCGGAGGCCCCCGACCAGATCCGTAAGGCGCTCGCACCGTTCGGCTACTACCGCCCGATCATCCGCCGTGAACTGCTCCGGCGCGACGGCACCTGGATCGCCCGCTTCCGGATCGAGCCCGGACCGCCGCTGCGCATCCGCCGCCTGGACATCGAGGTGCTCGGTGCCGGACGCGACGACCCGGCGTTCCGGAGGCTGTTGCGCGAGTTGCCGCTGCACGCGGGAGAGCCCCTGATCCAACCGCGCTACGCGCGCGCCAAGAAGCTCCTCGCGCGGCTCGCCGCGGTGCGCGGCTACCTCGCCGCCCGGTTCACGCGCCACGAGATCCGTATCGACCTGCGGCGCTATTTCGCGGACGTGACCCTGCATTTCGACACCGGGCCGCGTTACCGCTTCGGACCGATCACCTTCCGCCAGGACGCGCTGGATCCCTCCTTCCTGCGCCGCTACCTCCCGTTCCACGCCGGGCAATTCTATTCGACCGCCAAGCTCCAGGAGCTGCAGAATGCGCTCAGCGACAGCGACTATTTCCAGGAGGTGGAGGTGCAGCCGCTTCGGGATCGGGCGCGCGGGAAGGCGGTGCCGATCACCGTCTACCTGAAGCCCCGGCCGGCATCGAAGTACACCGCCGGCATCGGCTACGGCACCGACACCGGGGCGCGCATCAGCCTCGGCTGGGCGCGGCGCCGGGTCGGGCGCCGCGGCCACCACGCGGGCGTCGAATTGAAGGTCTCGCAGATCGGCAACAGCCTGACCGGGCGCTACGTCATCCCGCTCAGCCGCCCGTTGACCGACCAGTTCGTCGCCTCGACCGGCATCTTCAACCAGCGCACCGACACCAGCGTCATCCACTCGCAGAACGCCTCGGCGACGGTGCAGCGCGTACGCGGACTGCTCCAGGAGAATCTCTATCTCACCTTCCGGCACGAGCAGTTCCGCGTCGGCGACCAATCCGGCAATTCGTTCCTGCTGATGCCGGGTGTCGCCTGGCAGTACGTCAAAAAACGTGGTGAACTCTATTCCCTGCGCGGCTACCGGCTGAGCCTCGACGTGCACGGCAGCGTGCGCCGCGTGGGCTCCGACGCCACGTTTCTCGAATCGCTGCTCAAGGCCGGGACCGTCTATCCGCTGTTCGGGGCGGGACGCGTGCTGCTGCGCGGGGAGCTGGGCCTGGCCTGGGTCCCGCGGTTCAGCACCCTGCCCGCCTCGCAACGCTTCTTCGCCGGCGGCGCCCGGAGCGTGCGCGGCTATACCTATCAGTCGCTCGGTCCCACCGACGCCGGCGGGCGGGTGATCGGCGGGCGTTACCTGTTCGTCGGCAGTATCGAATACGAGCACCGCGTGTGGCGGCGCTGGGGCCTGGCGGCGTTCTATGACGTAGGCAACGCCCTCAACAACTTCGGCGGAAAACTCGATCACGGCGCGGGCGTGGGGATCCGCTGGCACTCCCCGATCGGCCCGATCCGGATCGACTTCGGGTGGGCCCTGGATCTGCCGGGCACGCCGATGCGCGTGCAGTTCTCGATGGGGCCCGACCTGTGAGTCGGCGCACCACGGCCTTCGTGCTGCTCGGGGTCTTCGCGGCGCTCTGCGGGGCGCTCGTCTTCCTGGTCGCCACCACGACCGGGGCACGCTGGTCACTGGCGTTGGCGGGCACGGCGCTGCGCGGCGACCTGCGTGTCGAGCGGGTCTCCGGGCGACTGCTCGGCCCGCTGGAACTCGACGGCGTGCGCTACCGGAGCGGTGCGGACACCGTCGCGATACGACGACTCGTGCTCGAGTGGCGTCCACGCGCCCTGTTCCACAACACCGTGCACATCACGCGCCTGACGCTCGACGGGGTCTCGGTACGGATCGCCCGCCTGCACGTGCGTGCGCCGCGCGACTCGCTCACGGTGACCGGCACCCTGAGCCCCCGGCGTCCCTTCCCGGTGGACCTGCGGGTCCGGTGGACCCTCCGTTTGAAAGACCATCCGCCGGTGGAAGGCGCCGGGCGCATCCATGGGACGCTCGCGCGCCTCGCCTTCGAGCAGCGCGTGACCGGCGCGTTGCGCATGCGCCTTCACGGACGCATCGACGAGCTGCCGGGGGCGCGCCGCTGGCGTACCGAGGTGCAACTCCCGGCGCTCGATCCACAGCGATGGAATCCGGACTGGCCCCGGGCGACGATCACCGCGCGGTTGCACGCGCAAGGCGTCGGAGCCGACTTCCGGTTGACGGGTACCGCCGGGGCCGCGCCGGCCGATGCGCCGAAGGTGCGCGCCCGGTTCCATCTCACGCACCGCAACGGCCGATGGCGCTTGGCCCCCCTGATCGCCACCGCCCCGGGTGGGCGGCGAATCACCGTCGACGGGACCTGGAACCCATCGCCCGGAGCCGCACAGGGGCGGCTGCGCGCACGGTGGAACCGGCTCGTCTGGCCGCTCGCGGGCACACCGGTCTGGACCAGCCGCAGCGGGACCCTCGAGGCCGAAGGCACCCCCGGCGACTATCGGTTCCGCCTTGCCTTTCGGCTCGGTGGGCGGCACGTCCCGGCGGGCGACTGGCGAGCCTCCGGGCGCGGCGATCGCAACGGCCTGCGCCTGCAGGACTTGGCGGCGACCGTGTTGGGCGGCCGGGTGAGCGGATCCGGCAGCGCGACTTGGCGCCCGCGGCGCGGCCTGGACCTGAACCTGCACGCCGCCGACCTCGACCCCGGCGCCCGATGGTCCGAGTGGCCGGGCAAGCTGTCCGCCGACGCGCACCTGCTGGGGCGATTGCGCAACGGCCGTCTCCAGGCGCGGCTGGACATCACCTCCCTGCGGGGCACGCTTCGCGATCATCCGGTCCGGGGGGAACTGCGGGGCGCCGTCGACGGGCGCGACCTGACACTGCCGAGGTTCGCGGTACGCGTCGGCGATGCGCGCGTGTGGGCCTCGGGGGCGGTCGGTGCGCGCTGGGCGTTGCGTTGGCGCGTGCGCGCCCCGCACCTCGCCGTGTTGCTGCCGGGCGCGAGCGGTGACCTGAGCGCGGAGGGGTCCCTGCGCGGGGCGCGCGCGGCGCCGATTGCGACCGCGTCGCTGCGCGCCGGCGACGTGCGAATCGGTTCCGCCGCGGCGAAGACGTTCGATGCGCGCATCGAGATCGGGATCCGCGGCGACCAGCCGGTCCACGTCGCGATCACCGCCGAAGACCTGCGGTTAGGGGTGTTTCACGCAACCCGCGCCGGGTTGACGGCGACGGGCACCGCCGCCCGGCAGGACTGGAACGCGCGGCTGATCACCCCGACGCTGCGGGCCGCAATCGCCGCCACCGGAGGTTGGTCCGACGCACGGTGGCGCGGGCGGCTGAAACGCGCCGAGTGGGTACCCGGGCACGGCATCCCGTGGCGCCTCACGGGCGGCGTTCCCGTCACGATCGGCGGCGGCGTGGTGGAGATGGGACGGGCCTGCTGGCGCGGCGGGACCGGGCGTTTGTGTGCCGCCGTGCATCGGCGCCGGGACCGTGGTTGGCGCGTCACGATGCAGGCGCGCCGGCTGCCGCTCGCCGTCTTCGCCCCGTTGCCGGTAGACGGCGCGCGGCTGTCCGGCACGCTCGACGCCGACGCGCGCCTCGATGCGACCGCCGCCGGGGCTTTGACCGGGACGGCACGGCTGCGGGCCGGTCCCGGGCTCCTGCACTATCCCGATGCGCCCGCCATCGGCTACCGGACGCTCGACGCGCACCTGCGACTTCGCCCGGGCACCCTGCAGGGGCGAGTGGATCTTGCGCTCGCCGACGGCGATTCGCTGGGCGCGGACCTCACACTGGGCGCCCCGGGGGCGCAAGGACCCTGGCGAGGGCGCGCCCTGCGCGGCACCGTGCGCGCAAACTTCCGTCACCTCGCCTGGATCGGCCTGCTGTTCCCGCAGATGCAGAAGGTGCACGGCAGATTGAAGGTCGACCTGCGACTGGCCGGGCGCGCCCGCCGCCCGGTGCTCACCGGTCGTGCCGCACTGACGGGCGCCGGTGCCGAACTGCCGGTGCTCGGGATCCGGCTCACCGAACTGCGGGTCCGCGCGCACGGCACGGGCGCCAACGCCGTGACGGTGACCGGCAGCGCCCGCTCCGGAAAGGGAAAACTCACGATCTCGGGCGCCGCGCGGCCGGGCCCCGGCGGCCGCTGGAGCGCGCGCCTGCGCGTCACGGGCAACGACTTCGAGGCGGCCGATCTCCCGAGCGCACGCGCCTGGATCTCGCCCGCACTCGACCTGCGCATCACCGGTCACGACCTGCATCTGTCCGGCACCGTGCGCGTGCCGCGTGCGAGTCTCGATCTGCGCATGCCGCGCAGTGCGGTCCATGCCTCGCCCGACGTGGTCATCGTCGGCGCCCGGCCCGCGACCCCGCCGCCCGCCTGGCGTATCCACGCGCGGGTACGCCTCGTTCTCGGCGACCACGTGCGCTTCCGCGCACACGGCTTCAAGGGCGGCATTACCGGCCGGGTGCTGGCGATCGACGAACCGGGCAAGCCCACACTGGGCCAGGGCGAGCTGAAGATCGTCAACGGGATCTACAAGGCCTACGGACAGGAGTTGAAGATCGTGCAGGGCCGGTTGCTGTTCGCGGGCGGACCCATCGACGATCCCGGGCTCGACCTGGAGTCGGCGCGCCGGGTGGGCGAGGTGACCGCGGGCATCCGCGTGCGCGGTACCGTCATGCAACCGAAGCTCACGCTGTTCTCCACCCCGGCCATGGCGCAGTCCGACATCCTCTCCTACTTCTTGCTCGGGCGCCCCGTCGACCAGGCCTCCGCCGCGCAGGGGGCGGCCCTGTCCAACGCGGCCACCAGTCTGGGGCTGGGCGGCGCCAACCTGCTGCTCGGGCGCCTCGGCTCCCTGTTCGACCTGCAGGAGGCGCAGATCGAGTCCGGGGGCATCCCCACCACCCCCGCGCCGCCCCCAGGTATCACGAACGCCGGAACCCCGAACGCGACGAGCGGGCCGAGCGCGTCCCTCGTGCTCGGGAAATACCTCTCGCCGCGCCTCTACGTGCAGTACACCACGTCGCTGTTCCAGCCCGGCAATATCTTCCGCGTCCGCTACAAGCTGAGCAGGCGTTGGAGCATGGTGACCGAGACCGGCGTCGAGAGCGGAATCGACTTCCTCTACATGATCGAGCGCTGACCCGCCCCCCCGGGTGCGTGCAGGATCAGACGCGCTCGCGGCGCACGCGCAGCAGGACGCTGGCCTCCGTGACCATGCTGCGCCCGGTGTGCAGGAAGATCGCCAGCCAACAGGCCTGCACGAACAACAGCACGCCCGGGTGCCAGAGCACGCGCAGGCCCGCGGACAACACCGGCGTCGGCGTCGGCGCTCCGGCCAGCGCGAGGCCGATCAGGATGCCGACGAGCGCGGCGAGCGCGGACATGACCTGATAGGCCGAGAGGCGGCCGCCGCCGCGATAATCGGCGCGCAGGGTCTCGGACACCACCCGCCAACCCTGCGTGACCGTCAGCACCAGCACGTAGGCAATCAGGTACCGGGCGTGCAGGAAGAGCACCACGCCCCCGAGCGCGACGGCCACATAGAGCACGGCGGTGAGCGCCTGGACCGGGACGACCGCCACGTCCTGCAGCCCGCTCGCATAGGCGATCTTCTTCGTCGCCCCCGAGAACCGGAAGTGCCAGCGCGTGAACAGGCGGCGCACCGGCGGCGACGCATCGGCGACGCGACGCCCGTAGCAGCAGCCGAAACTGATGCAGGCGAGGCGCCCGAGGCCCTCGCCCACGGCGTAGGCGATCACCATCGCCGCGAGCATGGCGAGCAGCGGCAGCCGGTATCCCATGGGCCGGGCGAGCAGATGATCGGCCAGCCACAGGACCAACGGCGACAGGGGGACGGCGACGAAAAATGCACCGGCCACGCTCAGGGTATGGCGTTTGCGCTCCACCACGCGCGCCACCAGCCCGGCCGCCGGCACGCAGACCGACAACGTGGCGAGACACACGACGAGAGTGACGAACACCGGCACCCCGACGGCGCCGGTTAGGATAAACAGCAGTGCCAATGCGACCGCATAGGCGATCGCCGAGAGCAGCCCGTAATAGGTCAGGTTGAGTCCGCGCCAGGACCCGTCGGTCCCCTTGCCGAGGGGAATCGTGGCCAGGATCTGCCAGCGTTCCCCGGGGAGTGTGCGAAACCCCCAGGCAAGGAGCGCACCGAACACCACGGCGAGCACGGTGACGAAGATTCCGATGGTCATCGCGATACCTCCTCGAGATCCTGAGCCAATCCGTTGCACGCCGCGGTCGCGGCGCCCCCTTCACTCCACCCCGTGATGAGCCGGCCCATGACGAGCGCCTCGCGCTACGCTACGCGGCGCGCGATCGAGGAGCGCACGCGCACCTCGGTCTCGGCGAGCGGCGCCTGGAATCCGAGCGAGAAGCGGCTGGCGACCCGGGCGTCGGCGCGGTTGCGCACCAGGTCCGCGTCGAAGCGCACGCGCCCGCGCTGGAACAGCACCACGTCCGTGCTGCTGCCCGGGCGGTACAGGCTCTTGGGCGCGCCCCGGCCCAGAAACATGCCGCGCCCCACCGGACGCGGGCGTTCGTAGCGCACCTCGCTGTAGCACTGCACGATGTCGCCGATCATCAGCGCCACCACTTCGATCAGTGCGACCCGTCCGACCCCGGTCCCGCCCGGCACATCGGTATCGATGACGGTCACCACGCGGCGGTTCTTCGAATACGGCGTCGCCAGCGCGATCACCGCCGCGGGGTTGCAGGAGTGGTAGTCGCCCGGCAGGTCATAGTGGTCCACGACCCGCCCCGCGACCGGGGTGTGGTTGTAGTGATACTTCTCCGGCGTGAGGCGGAACACCGCCCAGTCACCGCCGTGGAACGCCTGCAGCCACCGGCGCCGGTCGGGGCCGAGGAGTTCTTCATAATCGAAGAACTTGCCCTTGAGGAACAGCGCCGAGGTCTCGCACAACGAGCCCACCAGCACACGCGCGTCCGCCGGCGAGACCGCGACACGCGGGTCGGCGGGCATCGGGCGGCACTCCCAGTAGCGGATACGCCGCTCGAACACCTTGCGCACGGTATCGAGGACGCCCGGTTCGTCCACACACTCGCTGAGATCCACGCCCAGGCGCCGCAGAAAACCCTTGCCGCCCGAGAGGTGCGCGCCCAGCGCCAAGTCATAGTTCAGGTAGCCGAGCAGCCCCGATGCGCGCCGCCCGGTGAGCGCGCGGAACAGCGCCGGCGCGCTCTCGCGCGCGGTCGAATACAAGGTGTGCACGAGGCGATCGGCGAAAATCGCCTCCGTGCGGACTCTACCCGTTTCCCGCTCGACGTACTGGTGGCGGTACCTCGCCATCTTCCCTCCCGGGTTCCAATGCGGCGTCGGCGTGCGCCGTGTCACGATGGATACTGGTCAGCAGCAGACAGATCAGCCGGTAGAGATCGTCCTCACGCGGACTCTCGCGCAGCAGCGC
>CAZAQG010000062.1:0-1609 GCA_964487445.1 uncultured Chromatiales bacterium | reverse complement strand
CACATTGGCGAAATAATTCGACTGCTGGATCTGGAGCGGCAGATCGACATCGCTGCGCAGCCCGGCCACGGCGGCCTGCAGTTCGGTCTCGGACCCGGCGGTGATATCCTCCGGCCCGAACGGCAGGGTCTCCACGAGGCGCCCGCGCGGCACGCCCAGCAGGCCGAGCGCACGCAACGCGGACTCCGTCGATACCGGCGCCGCCGGCCGCCACGGCGCACCGTCCTCAGGCGCGATGGGCAGGATCGATGCAGGCGGCTTCATCTCCCGGCTCCCGGTTCCGCGGCGACCGCTACGGCCGCCACCACTCGGGCACACAGTCTAGGAAGGCCTCATGACCGCCGCGTTTCAGCCCGATGAACGGTTTGCGAAATATCGCTCCAGGCATCTCCGACAGCGACCGCCGGTCCGACCCGCGGCGCCGGATGTCGCGCCCCGTCCCCGGCGAGCCCGCTCGTTCCGAATCCCCGATAAGGGATTCGTAACCCCCTCGCCTTCGGGCGCAGAATAGGCGCCATGAGGCCCGGCACATTGACTCCATTGGGCGGGTTTGAACACAGGGGCCCTGCTCCCCGAGGGAGAAGGGCGGGATAAGGGGATCGAAAAACGAGCGGTCGCCGTTTGATTGGAGGCCATCGCGTTGCGGAGAAGATCGGCGCGGACGACACCGGGCGGGCGGCCGGGCGTCCATATCGGGACCTGCGGCTGGCACTACGCCCACTGGCGCGGGCGCTTCTACCCGGCGGACCTGCCTGCATCCCGCTGGCTGGCTTGGTACGCGCAGCGCCTGTGCGCCGTGGAGATCGACAACACCTTCTACCGCCTGCCCGATCCCGCCGTGTTCGCGGGATGGCGCGAGGCCGTCCCCGCCGGCTTCCGCTTCGCCGTGAAGGCCCCGCGCTCGATCACGCACCGCAGAAAACTGCGCGGATGCGACGCAACGGTGCGGGATTTTCTTGAGCGGATCGGCGTCCTCGCCCCCGCCCTGGGACCCGTCCTGTTCCAGATCCCGCCCCGCTGGCACCGCAACACCGAACGTCTGGCCGCGTTCCTCGACGCCCTCCCGCCGGGCGCCCGCTATGCCTTCGAATTCCGCGACCCGACCTGGCATCACCCGGAGGTGTACGCCCTCCTGACCCGGGCCCGCGCGGCGTTCTGCATCTACGACCTCGCCGGCTTCCACAGCCCGAAGATCGCGACCGCCGACTTCGTCTACCTGCGCCTGCACGGCCCGCGGCACGCCTACGGCGGGAGCTACACCGCCTCCGCCCTGCGCGCGATCGCCGACGAGCTTCGCGCGTGGCACCGTGACGGCAAGGAAGTCTACGTGTTCTTCGACAACGACGAGGCCGGTTACGCCGCCCGCAACGCGGCACTGCTGGCCGACCTGCTGGAACCGATGCGATAGGACGGGCCTCGGCCCGCCGACACCGTCGCGGAGACTTCGCCGCGATCACCACGGGCCCGCGACGTCGGCCGGGCGCGCCCGGCCCTACAGGGGCTCCGCCGACGCCATGGATTCCGTAGGGCGGAGCTTGCCCCGCCGACGACGTTCGGGATTTCGACGGCGTTGCGGAATCCAACGATGTCGGCCGGGCGAGCCCGGCCC
>CAZAQG010000061.1:0-14780 GCA_964487445.1 uncultured Chromatiales bacterium | reverse complement strand
AAAAGGGGACATTTTACAATTGGACATAGGGGACATTACTGCTTTGGGCTAACAATAAGGCCGCGAGGGACCACAAAGCGTGAGAAAACTGATAAACTTTCATTATATGGGGATCGGGAGATCCGTGGGTGGCGGGTAGGATCGGGTCCCCGCCGCGGTATGGTTCGAAATGACACGATATGCAGCGGGAAACCAAGCCCCCCGGGGACGAATGCCGCGATCGCTCCACCCGACCGATCCCGCCGGCGACGGGCTGGTGTCCCAAACGCGGCGCCGGCCTCTCTGCGAGCGGACTATCGTTGCCCTCACTGGGCATCGCCGCTGTCTTCGTCGTGTTGAGTGCCACCACCGTGGCGGCACTGATCCCCTTGACGCTGCCGACCGGTGGCCTCTTCGCGATCGTGGCCGTCACCATCCCGCTGGGCGCCTTGAGCCTCGCCCTGCTCCACTTTCGCATCCGCCACCAGCTCCTTGAGCCGCTGACCCATCTCCGGCACTGGGCGCTACGGATGCAGGGCGGGAATCTCGCCGCCCGGATTCCGGAACCGGCGTCCGGGGAATTTGCGGAACTCGCGCGGGACATCAACCAACTCGCCGGCGACTTACAGACCCTCTCCCGGAGTCTCGACTTGCAGGTCCAGGAGCAAACCGCCCAACTCGTCCAGAAGACCCGGTCGCTGCAAATCCTCTACGGGATGGCGGCCTGCATCAACGGCTCCCGCGACCTCAACGACCTGCTGAAACGCTTCCTCCCGGTATTGATGGATCTGGTCGGCGGCCGGGCGGGCGTGGTACGTCTGCCGCACCCGAACGGCTACATGGAGGTGGTCGCCAGCATGGGGCTCGATCCCCGCGTGCTGCACCGCGAACACTTCATGCCCGACGACTGCGGCCTGTGCGGCGAGGTGCTTCGCCTCGGCACGACCGATTGCCAGGAAGGACTCGATCCCTGCATGAATGCGCTTGGCATGCGCCTGTTCGGTAACGAGGCACTGGAGATGGTCGCCGTCCCGCTCATCCACCGCGGCCGCACCCTTGGTCTGTACAATCTGTTCCTCGAGCAGACCGGTACGCCGATGCGTCCGGAGATGAAGGAACTGCTCTCCAGTATCGGCCAGCACCTGGGCACCGCGATCGAGAAGACACGGCTCGAAGAACAGACCCGTGATCTGTCGGTCATGCAGGAACGCAACATGATCGCCAACGAACTCCATGATTCGCTTGCCCAGACCCTGGCCAGTCTCCGTTTCCAGGTCCGGGTCCTGGATCAGACCGTACAGCAATCCGGGAATTTCCAGACGATCCAGGAACTCGAGCAGGTGGAAAACAGCCTCGACGAGGCGTACTCGGACCTGCGCGACCTGATCGCCCATTGCCGGGTGCCGCTCGACAGTCCCGGCCTGGTGTCGGGCATCGAGAATCTCATCTCGCGCTTCCGCAAGGAGAGCGGCATATCCGTGTACCTGCAGAACGAGTGGCGCAACGCACAGATCCCTTCGAGTCTCGAGATTCAGGTCGCCCGCATCGCACAGGAGGCATTGGCCAATATCCGCAAGCACGCAAAAGCACACAACGTGCGCGTCCTGCTGCGCCGCGACGACGGCGGCAACCATCAACTGTTGGTGGAGGACGACGGCATCGGTTTCGACAGCCCCGTCACGGAAAGCGGAAAACCGGGAGAGCATCTGGGCCTGGTCATCATGCGGGAACGGGCCGGTTACATCGGGGGGGAGTTGCGCATCGAGAGCGAGCCCGGCGAGGGCACCCGCATCGAGCTGTCCTTCCGCTACTCACCCGATCCGGTCATTTCACCGGTCGTATCCCGGACGGCCTCGTGACCATGCGCGTGTTGCTGATCGATGACCACGCCCTGTTCCGGGCCGGACTGCAGGGTCTGCTCGAGCAACGCGGCATCAAGGTGGCGGCGGCGGTGGGCGACGGGATGGAAGGACTGCGGCTGGCCCGGGACCTCGCGCCCGACGTCATCCTGCTGGACCTGCGGATGCCCGAGATCAACGGGCTGGAAGTCCTGCACCGGTTGCGCGCCGGCGGCATGGAGATGCCCGTGGTGGTCCTGACCACCAGCAACGAGGAATCGGACCTGGTCGCATCACTGCGCAACGGCGCCCAGGGCTATCTGCTCAAGGACATGGACCCCGATGAACTGGTCGGCGCCCTGCGTGACATCGTCGCCGGCAAGAATGTCGTCGCGCACCACCTGACCGACATGCTGGCGCGGGTGATACAGGGGGGGGGCTCCTCGGCCCCCGCCGGCCGGCCCAATCCGTTCCTGGAACTCACCCCGCGCGAGCGGGAAATCCTGCAACTGGTCGCCGAAGGTCAGAGCAACAAGATGATCGCCCGGAATCTGGACATCTCCGACGGTACGGTGAAGCTGCACGTCAAGTCGATCCTCCGGAAACTCGGCGTGCATTCGCGCGTGGAGGCGGCGGTGATGGCCGTGGAACGCGGCATCCCACACAACGACTGAATCGCCGGCTGCGCACGGGCGTGCAGGCCGCTAGACGTAGTGCTTGCGTTCGCGTCGGCGCCGCCCGATCTTCTGAGTGACCATCCCCTTGATGGCGGAGGCCCCCGGGATCTCGATGATCGAGTAGGCGTCATTGAGCGCGCGCAGCGACCAGCGTCCGCTCTCGATGATCAACTGCCGGAAGATATAACTCCCGTCGTGCATCGCAACGACGTAGCTCCCATTCTGCAGAATACCGCCGGGCTCCACCACGATCACCGTCCCGTCGGTGAACTCCGGCTCCATGCTGTCGCCGAGCACTTGCAGGACGAACGGTTCGTTGGCGGCACAAGCGTCGGTCATCCGGCGGACTCCTCGATCGGAAGGGGATGCAGATTCAACCACAATGTTTTTCATTTTATCAGATAGTGCCTGTCGCCGGAACGCGCAAACCCTGCCCGAGACTTCATCTATTTTCTAGAAAAGAGATCCATCGCGTTGTTTTATATATCTCGATAGGAAATCCGTAGAGCCCTCGCTTTCCGGCACCGTAGAGTTGGGACCGCCGGCCTGTGCGCGCACGGATTCCACGAGCCCCCCGTCCCGGACTATTCGACTCCGCTCCCTGCGAGCCGCTCCTGATCCTCGGAGTAATCCTCCCGCTGCTGCAGGGTCCATAGCTTCGCGTACAGTCCATCACGCACCAGGAGTTCCTCATGGGTCCCCCGCTCCACGATCCGCCCATGGTCGAGGACCAGGATCTGCGTCGCATCCACGATGCTCGAGAGCCGGTGCGCGATCACCAGCGTGGTGCGATGTGAGGCGACCTCACGCAGCGAGGTCTGGATCGCCCGTTCCGAGGCCGAGTCGAGACTCGAAGTCGCCTCGTCGAAGATCAGGATCGGGGGGTTCTTCAGGATCACCCGCGCAATGGCCACGCGCTGCTTCTCCCCGCCGGAGAGCTTGAGGCCGCGTTCGCCGACGACCGTGTCATAGCCGCGCGGCAGCGATTCGATGAACTCGTGCGCGTGGGCCAGCCGCGCGGCGCGCACGACCGCCTCGCGCGGGGCGCCGGGGCGGGCGTAGGCGATGTTGAAATGGATGGTGTCGTTGAACAGCACCGTATCCTGAGGCACGATGCCGATCGCGTCGCGGACGCTGCGCTGGGTGACGTCCCGCAGATCCTGTCCGTCGACGCGCACCGCCCCGGCACCGACGTCGTAGAAGCGATAGAGCAGGCGGGCGATCGTGGATTTTCCGGCCCCGGACGGGCCCACCACCGCCACCTTGCACCCCGCAGGAACCACGAAGCCGACGTCGGTCAGGATCGGGCGCTCGGGCTGGTAGGCGAAGTCCACGTGCTCGAAGCGCACCTCCCCGCCGTCCACCCGCAGCGGCGGGGCACCCGGACGGTCGCGCACCTCCGGGTTGCGTTCGAGCAGCTTGAACAGCAGGTCCATATCCGCCAGGGCGTACTTGGTCTGGCGGTACACCACGCCGAGAAAATTGAGCGGCGTGAACAACTGCAGCAGGAATGCATTGATCAGGACCAGATCCCCCAGGGTAAGGGAACCGGCGGCCACGCCCCGCGCGGCGAGGATCATGATACCGGTCACCGCGAGCGCGATGATCGCACCCTGACCGAAATTCAGCACCGACATGGAGGTCTGCGTACGGACCGCAATGTCCTCCCAGTCATGCAGGGTCGCGTCGTAGCGACGCGACTCGAAGGCCTCGTTGTTGAAATACTTGACGGTCTCGTAGTTGATCAGGCCGTCGATGGCCTGGTTGTTGGCATGCGACTCCAGCGCGTTCATCCGGTGCCGGTATTCCATGCGCCACTCGGTGACCAGGAGCGTGAACGCCACGTAGGCGACCACGGCACCGAGCGTGACCACCGTGAACAGAACGTCGTAGCGCGCCAGCAGAATTCCCACCACGAGGGCCACCTCCACCGCCGTGGGCAGGATATTGAAGACCAGGTAGTTCAGCAGGGAACTCACGCTGCGCGTGCCGCGTTCGAGGTCGCGGGAGATCGCGCCGGTCCGGCGTTCCAGATGAAAGCGCAGTCCCAACGTATGCAGGTGGTCGAGCACCCGGATCGACAGCCGGCGCATGGCGCGGTAGCGCACGCGCGCGAAGACGATGTCGCGCAGTTCGTTGAGCAGCGCACCGACCAGTCGCAGCGCCCCGTAGCCGATCAGAAGCGCGAGCGGAAGCACGAGCACCTTGTGAGTGCCGGCGTTCAGGTCATCGATAATGTATTTGAGCACCACCGGCACGCCGACCGACGCGCCCCGCGCGAGGATCAGGAACAGCAATGCCGCCAGAACCCGGCCCCGGTATTCCCAGAGGTAGGGCGCGAGGCGACGCAGATTGCGCGTGTCGTCCCGATCCTTGTGCGGTGCGTCGGTGTAGCGGATGTGGGTGCTCATGGGTGTCGGTCAGGCGGATGAGGGGCGACGGTACTGAACGCCGCCCGCCGATGCAAACGACCCACCGCGGCGGCTCCTGCACGGTTCAGTCCGGTAGCAGGACGGTCCCCTCCATCACCCGGACCGCGTGGCCGCCGACCTGGATGGACCACGCCTCGTCGGTGCCGTGCAGCACCCGCACCGATACCCGGCCCGGGCGACCGACCTCGGCCCCCTGCTCGGCCGTGTACTCCAGGGTGCGCGCGCCGCGGCTCAGAAACCGCGCCACGTAGGCGGCGACCGAACCGTTGCCGGAGCCGCACACCGGGTCCTCCAGGACCCCCTCGCCGGGCGCGAAGGAGCGCAGCCGCACCCCTTCGCGGTACGTGGCGCCGCGCAGGCAAAACGCAGTCACTCCCACTGCGCCGATGCTCCGGCAGCCCTCCTGGATGGCGATGAAATCCGGCCGCAACGCCGCGACCACCTCCACCGAGGCAAGCGGCACGATCAACCAACGCACGCCGGTGGAGACCACCTGCAACGGGAGATCGGGGAGATCGCCGTAGCGGCATCCGAGCATCGCCGCGCACTGCTCGCGGGTAACCCGCGCCTCGAACCACTCGGGCGGCACCTGCGTCACGCGAAAGAACGGGCCCACATCGGTGGGTTCGACATGGATCGGGATCACCCCCACCCCGCACTCCTGGTGCAGCACGAGCGGCGCGGTGGAGACCTCCCCGCGCTCGTCCAAAACGGCGTAGGCGGCGGCGATGGTCGGATGCCCGGCGAAGGGCAGTTCGCTGCGCGGCGTGAAGATCCGCGCCCGGTAGTCGGCCTCGGCGTGCACCGGCTCGGAGAGAAACACAGTCTCCGACAGGTTCATCTCGCGCGCGATGGCCTGCAACACCGGGGTCGGCGCCCGCCCGGCGCCGAACACCACGGCCGCGGGGTTGCCCTGCAGCGGCACGCTCGTGAACACGTCGATCTGCGTGAAGCGGAGGTTCATCGGGTCATCCCGCCGCTGCGCGTTGCTTGGGGCACATTCCGCATACGGCGCCAGTATATCGCCTCTGCGGGCCGCCCGGCCGCCTCAACGCCCGAGAAACTCGCCGAGGTGCCGCAGCGAGGAGACGTGGTCGCAGATGATCTTCACCGAGACGGTGATCGGCACCGCGAGCAGCACCCCGACCACACCCCAGATCCAACCCCAGATGACCATTGCGACGAAGATCACGACCGGGTTGAGCGCGAGCCGCTGCCCGAGGACGGCGGGCGTGATCAGTTGCCCCTCCACCGTCGCGAGGGCGATGAACACGCCCGGCACGAGCAGGGCGTGGCCGGGTTCCGGAAAAGTCACCAGCGCCACACCCCCGAGCACCACGGCGCTCACGGCCGCCCCCAGATAGGGCATGTAGTTCAGCAACGCCACCATGAAACCCCACAGTGCCGGGTCGGGCATGCCCATCGCGTACGTTGCACCGGCCACCACCACCCCGAGCGCCCCGTTGATCACCGTCTTGGTGACCAGATAGCGCACCATCTGGCGCTCCATGCTGCGCGCAATGTGCACCGCGCGTCGCTTGTCGGCCTCGTGTTGGAGGACGTGCACGAGCTTGTTCAGGAACACGTCGCCGGAGGCGAGCAGGAAATACAGCAGGGCCAGGACGATGACCAGATTGAAGACGAATTTGGGCGTGCCGGTGACCAGCATCGCACCGAGACCGGGGCGCGAGACCACCACCGTCCGGGAGGAGGCCGCTCCGCCCCCGAGGTTCGTGAGGTTGTCCACCGCATCCACGGCGCGCCTCACCTTGGCCAGTGGTGCGCGGATGTCTCGGATCTTGTGCTCGATTTGGGTCGCAGTCGCCGGTAGCCGCGCAACCCATGTGGTCAGCGGACTGGACAGACTGTAGGCCCCCAGGCCGAGCACCGCCGACAACCCCAGGACCACCGCGGCGGCACCGACGCCGTACGGCACCCCGTAGCGGTGCAGGGCACGTGTAGCAGGCGTGAACAGCATCCGCAGAAACAGCGCGAGCAACATGGGGACCAGCACCGGCCGGGCCAGGTACAGCGTGTAGAGAACGCCCAGGGCGAGCAGGCCGAGATCGGCGAAGGTGCGCAGCCGCGCCCATTCATAGAGCGGCCTCGCGGGCCGAGTCCCCGTGCCGTGCCGATCGGGCACGGCGCGCGGCGGCGCTGGCGGACTCTTCGGCATCGGCCTCCCTGTGTGCGCGACATGAGCGACAACACACACCGATTTTATCTTATCACCGCCCGGCGCCCGTGCGCCCACCGCCGTTGCGGCGGGACAGCGATGACGCACACGCCGGGGCGTCTCCGGCAGCTCCCGCCGGGGAACGGTCAGACAGGGGTGATCACGCCGGCGTGCGGACCGACCGGAGTAAACCGGAGCGGACGAATTCTCAAGCGGACGCCGCGCTGCTGTCCGCGTCCGCCCCGCCGGCGGCCCCCCTACCCTCTTCGCGCTCGGCGGCCGGCGGGTGGAACCAGTCGAGTTTCTCGTGCAGGCGCACGACCTCGCCCACGATCAGCAGCGACGGGGGTCGGATCTCCCGATCCTCCAACAGCCCCGGCAGCGTCTCCAGGGTCGCCGTGTAGATCCGCTGGTGAATCGTGGTTCCGCGGTGCACGACGGCCGCGGGGGTGGCGGCGGGCATACCGTGGGCGATCAGCTCCCGGCAGATCACCGACGCCCCGCGCACCCCCATATAGAACACCACGGTCTGCTGCGGTTCGACCAGTGCGCCCCAGTTGAGATCGATGGTGTCATCCTTGAGATGACCGGTGACGAACACGCAGGAGTGTGCGTAGTCCCGGTGCGTCAGGGGGATCCCGGCATAGGCGGAACACCCGGAGGCCGCCGTGATCCCCGGCACCACCTGGAAGGGAATCCCCTCCTGGGCCAGGGTGTCGATCTCCTCGCCCCCGCGCCCGAAAATGAACGGGTCGCCGCCCTTCAGGCGCAGAACGCGCTTGTTCTCACGTGCGAGACGGACCAGGAGCCGGTTGATCTCCTCCTGCGGCACGGCATGGTGGTCGCTCTCCTTGCCCACGTAGATCCGCTCGGCGTCGCGGCGCACCAGATCCAGTACCTCGGTGGCGACCAGCCGGTCGTAGATCACCACGTCGGCCTGCTGCATCAGGCGCAGGGCGCGGAACGTGAGCAGGTCCGGATCGCCCGGACCACCGCCGACCAGGTAGACCTCGCCCTGCGGTCGCAGGTCGCCTCCGACCGCGGCCAGCTCCCGCTCCAGGCCGCGCCGCGCCTCGGTTTCACGCCCGGCCAGCATCGCCTCCGCCACGGGGCCCTGCAGCACCTGCTCCCAGAAATGCCGCCGGCGGTTACCGTCCGGGATACGGCCCCGCACCCGGGCGCGGAAGGATTCGGCGAGCCGAGCGAGCTGACCGTAGGACGAAGGGATGAGGGTCTCCAGGCGCGCCCGCAGCAGTCGCGCCAACACCGGCGAGGCACCGCCCGTGGAGACCGCCACCTGGATCGGCGAGCGATCGATGACCGAGGGCATCACGAAGGTGCACAGGTCCGGCTGGTCGACCACGTTGACCGGCACGTTGCGCGCGCGCGCCTCCTCCGAGACTCGCCGGTTGACCTCCTGGCGGTCGGTGGCGGCGATCGCCACGATTCGCCCGGCGAGGTCGTCCGGGGCGAACTCCCGGGGCTCGTGGCACACCTCGCGGCGCAGGGCCATGCCCGCCAGGGTGCGACCGAGCCGCGGCGCTACCACGGTCACTTCGCCACCGGCGCGCAACAACAGCCCGACCTTACGGGCGGCCACCTCGCCGCCCCCCACCACCAGGCACGGGCGGGTACGGATCTGGAGAAAAATCGGCAGATAATCCATGACGTTCTATATACACTGAACCATCCGCCGGGCCAATGGGAATATCCCCTTTTCGATACTATCTCCGGGCAGGAAAACAACACGCAAAAAAGAGGACGGCGTCGGAAAGATCATATAATTTAATTAGAATTCAATTGGTTATAAAAAGCAAAGAAAGGAAAGAAAAGGGACGGAGGGAATATTGTTTATTCCCTCCGTCCCCTTTCTACCTTTCTACAGGCACCTTTCAGGCACAGATAGACCGTGCCCTCGGTGACGCGCACCGGGAAGCGCCGCACCTGCCCCTCGTCCGGAGCGCACGCGGCGCCGGCCTCCAGGTCGATCACCCAGTTGTGCAGCGGGCACGCCACCCGATTGTCGAAGACGATCCCCTGCGACAACGGGCCGCCCTTGTGCGGGCAGCGATCGAGCAACGCGAAGACGCGGTCGTCGCCGGTGCGGAACACCGCGATGTCGCCCGCGCGGCTGTGCACCACCCGCGCCCCGCGCGGCGGGATCGCCTCGAGCGGGCCCACGCGCAACCACTTCGAATCCGCCGGCGCGCGGGGCGATGCCTGATCGTTCATTGCGCCCATCTCATCCGACCTGCGCCAGCGGCAGAAACTCACGCGCGCCGTCCGAGCCTTCGGCACGCTCGGCCCACGGATCCTCCTGGGCATGACGCTGGGATTCCAGGAACCGTGCATGCAGCGCACGGCGGCCGTCGGCCTCCTCCACCAGACGCCGGCGCACGTAGGTCAGCCCCACCCGCTCGACCCACGGTGCAGTCCGCTCCAGGTAGCGCGCCTCCTCGCGGTAGACCTGGAGAAAGGCGCCGCAATACTCAAGAACCTCCTCCATCGTCTTCACCCGGCACAGCAGATCGGTCGCGCGCACCTTGACCCCGGCATTGCCGCCGACGTGGATCTCCCAACCCGAATCCACCCCGACCACGCCGAGGTCCTTGACGGTGGCCTCGGAACAGTTGCGCGGGCAACCCGAGACGCCCATCTTCACCTTGTGGGGGGTCCATGTCCCCCAGCAGAGCTTCTCCATGCGGATCCCCAGCGTGGTGGAGTCCTGCGTGCCGAAGCGGCACCACTGCGAACCGACACAGGTCTTGACCGTGCGCATCGCCTTGCCATAGGCGTGACCGGAGACCAGGCCCGCCTGATTGAGCGCATGCCACACCGCCGGCAGCCGTTCCTTGGGCACGCCCAGCAGGTCGATGCGCTGCCCCCCGGTGAATTTCACCGAGGGCACCTCGAAGCGCTCGGCGACGTCCGCGATGGCGCGCAACTGCGCCGGGGAGGTCACCCCGCCCCAGATCCGCGGCACCACCGAGTAGGTGCCGTCGCGCTGGATGTTCGCGTGCGCCCGCTCGTTGATGAAGCGCGACTGGCCGTCGTCGCGGTACTCGCCGGGCCAAGCGCACAGCAGATAGTAGTTGAGCGCTGGACGGCAACGCTGACAGCCGTCCGGGCTGCGCCACTCGAGAAAGCGCATCACCTCCGGCACGCTCTTGAGGGCGTTCTCCCGGATCACGCGGCGCACGTCCTCGTGGGTGAACCCGGTACACCCGCACAGCGGTTTGACCTCCGGCGCCGAATAGTCCCCGCCCAGCGTCAGCGCGAGCAGTTGCTCCACCATGCCGGTGCAGGATCCGCACGAACTGGAGGCCTTGGTGTGGGCGCGGACTTCCTCCAGCGTAAACAGCCCCTTGGTCGTGATGGCGCGCACGATCTCGCCCTTGCACACGCCGTTGCAGCCGCAGACCTCGGCGGTATCGTCCATCGCGGCGACCGCGTCGGCCCCGCCGTGGCCGGCGTCGCCGAGGTGCGCCTGCCCGAACAGCAGCCGGTCGCGGAACGCCCCGACGTCGGTCTCCTCGCGCATGAGCTGGAAATACCAGCTCGCGTCCACCGCGTCGCCGTAGAGCACCGCGCCGCACACACGATCGCCGCGCACCACCAGTTTCTTATAGACACCCTTGGCGGGATCCTGATAGACCAGTTCATCGCCGCCGGCGGCGCCGAGATAGTCGCCCGCGGAGAACAATTCGACCCCCGTGACCTTCAGGCGCGTGGCCGTGACCGATCCCGTGTAACGCGCGTAGCCGAACCGGGCCAGGTGATTGGCGCACACCTTGGCCTGCTCGAACAGCGGCGCCACCAAGCCATAGGTGCCCCCCCGGTGCTGCGCGCACTCGCCGACCGCATAGATGCGCGGATCGTAGGTCTGCAACGTATCGTCGACCACCACCCCGCGCTCGCAGTACAGGCCGGCGCCGCGGGCGAGCCCGATATTGGGCCGGATGCCCACCGCCATCACCACCAGATCGGCGGGCAGTTCGCGCCCGCCGGCCAAGCGCACGGCACTTACCCGATCCTCCCCGAGCAACGCCTCGGTGTGCGCCTCCAGGAGGATCTCCATGCCGCGCTCCTCGAGCGAGCGGCGCAGCAGTTCCGCGGCCGGAGCGTCGAGCTGGCGCTCCATCAGAGTCCCGGCCAGGTGCACGACGCTCACCTGCATTCCCTGGCGCAGCAAACCGTTGGCCGCCTCCAGCCCGAGCAGACCGCCGCCGATGACGACCGCGCGGCGGCCGGCGCCGGTCGCCGCGAGCATCCGTTCGACGTCGGCGATATCGCGGAACGTCACCACCCCCGGCAGGTCGGCGCCCGGCAGCGGCAGGATCACGGGCACCGAACCGGTCGCCAGCAACAGCCGGTCGTACGGGGCTTCGGTGCCGTCGGCCGCCCGCACGCGGCGGCGCGCCCGATCGATCCCCGTGACTTCGCACCCGGCGTGCAGCGTGATCCCGTGCTGCGCATACCAGTCAAGGTCGTTGAGCAGGATGTCCTCGAGCTTCTTCTCGCCGGCCAGGACCGGCGAGAGCAGGATGCGATTGTAGTTTCCGCACGGCTCGGCGCCGAATACGGTAATCCGGTAGCGATCCGGCGCCAGCGCGAGCAGCTCCTCGACGGTGCGCATCCCCGCCATACCGTTGCCGATCAGCACCAGATTCTCTCGTTCGGACATCTGCCCCTCCATCCGGCGGCACCGATCGCGGCGCATGCTCGGAACGGCCGGCCGGGTATCCCACGCCGAGCAAGAGCTATGCCAGTCAGGCGGCGTACACGGGAAAAGGACTTGCATTCAGTGAGATGCGCGGCCCACGCCGTGCGTCCCGCGGGCATCCGATGGCGGCCCGCACCAACCGGTGGCACGCCGCGCCGCCGGTGCTGCACCGTGGTGCACCGTGCCCCGGGAAATGCGGCGACGGCCGCGATGGGGACTCAGGTCGGGCCGGAACGGCGTGCGAGCACCGGCGCAACCGCCGCCAGCTCCGCGGGATCGTTGACGTTGCGAAACGCCCCGGCGCAATCGGAAAAGTCGACCTCGACGGGCTCGTGCCGCGCGAGCCAGTCCGCCGCCTTGGTCCCGCCGCACTCCAGCCAATGTTCCAGGTCGGCCTGCAACTCGCACGCCAGCCACACGAACAACGGCTGGCGGCGCAAGCCGTCGTGCACCACGGCGGCGCGTCGCCCGGCGCGCAACGCGGCGGCACCGAGCCGCGCCGCCAGATCGCCCGGCAGCAGCGGTGCGTCGCACGGCACGCACAGAAGGAACGGGGTGTGCGCCGCGGCCAGCCCGCCGGCGATGCCGCCGAGCGGCCCGACGAACCCGGGGTGCGGGTCGGGGATCACCGGAACCCCGTAGCGGCGATAGCGCGCGCGGTTGCGATTCGCGCTGATGAGGAGCGTTGCGACCTGCGGGCGCAACGCCGACAGCACATGCTCGACCAACGGCCGGCCGGCGACCCGGATGAGCCCCTTGTCGCGCCCGCCCATGCGCCGCGCGCGTCCCCCGGCGAGGATCAGACCGGTGATGGTCGCAGTGTCCACCATCGCTCGGGGGCCGGGATGCGGCATCGGACGGTATGCGCGCCGGATACGGGGATGCGGGCGCCGATCAACCGGGCGGGGTGAGGCGCTCGAGCCCGCCGAGATACGGGCGCAGGGCCTCGGGCACGCGAACCGACCCGTCCGGCTCCTGGCGATTCTCGAGCAACGCCGCCAGCGTGCGGCCCACGGCGAGACCCGAGCCGTTCAGCGTATGCACCAACTCTGGCTTGCCGGTCGCCGGGTTGCGCCAGCGCGCCCGCAGGCGCCGCGCCTGGAAGTCTTCGAAGTTGCTGCACGAGGAGATCTCGCGATAGGTCCCCTGCGCCGGCAGCCACACCTCCAGATCGTAGGTCTTGGCGGCGGCGAAACCCAGATCGCCGGTGCACAGAGCCACCACGCGATAGGGGAGTTCCAAGGCGCGCAACACCGCCTCGGCATGCCCGGTCAACGCCTCCAACGCCGCGTAGGACGCCTCCGGACGCACCACCTGGACCATCTCGATCTTCTCGAACTGGTGCTGGCGGATCATCCCGCGCGTGTCCTTACCGTAGGAGCCGGCCTCGCTGCGAAAGCACGGCGTGTGGCACACAAAGCGCAGCGGCAATTCCTCCGCCTCCAGGATCCGGTCGCGCGCGAGATTGGTGACCGGCACCTCCGCGGTGGGAATCAGATAGAGCCCGGCGTCGCCGCGTATCGCGAACAGGTCTTCCTCGAACTTCGGCAACTGGCCGGTGCCGCGCAGGCTCTCGGCGTTCACCAAGTATGGGACGTAGACCTCAAGATAGCCGTGTACGCCGGTGTGCAGATCGAGCATGAACTGGATGAGCGCCCGGTGCAATCGCGCGACGGCACCGCGCAACACCACGAAGCGCGCGCCGCTGATCCGCGCCGCGCTCTCGAAATCCATACCGGCGAGGCCCGCCCCCACGTCGACGTGATCGCGCACCGCAAAGTCGAACCGCGGCACCTCCCCCCAGCGCCGCAACTCCCGGTTGGCGCGCTCGTCGGAGCCTTCGGGGACCGATTCGTGCGGCAGGTTCGGCACCGCGAGCTGGAAGTCCTCCAACTGTGCCAGCACCGCCTGCAGCTCGGCCTGGGCGGTCTTCAGCCGACCGCCCAGGCCCTCGGCCTCGGCGAGCAGCGGGGCGATATCGAGCCCCTGCGCCTTGGCCTGCCCGATCGCCCTGGCGCCGCGATTGCGCGCACTCTGCAGATCCTGAGTACGGACCTGCAACGCCTTGCGCCGCTCCTCGAGGGCCCGAAACCGTTCCACATCGAGCCGGAACCCGCGCGTCGCGAGCCGCGCCGCGCACGCCTCGGGATCGCCGCGCAGCAGTCGCGGATCGAGCATCCGATAACACCCTCTTCCAGTCAGCGCCTTATGGAATAACCTATTGAGGTTACGCCGATTTCAGCACATATAGTTTTCGTGATACAGGCCCGGTTTCGCCAATGATCGCAACGCGCGGCGACGAATCCGGGAATAGTACCAGGAATGAAGTATCGATAGGGACGTCGCCTGACGAAGCACTCTTGGGGAATTTCGATGCAACGTTCGAGAGCGCCTTGATCTTCCGGCCGTTCTGCGCCCTAATGGGACATTCGATCCGCTTGACATACCAGTGCCTTTGTTGCGAAAGCGCCGCGAGGGACGTCGTGGACGTGGACCATAGCATCGGACAGACGAATCTCCTCGCCGCACTGCAAGGGCACCCTGCCCCGGAGAATGGACCCGCTACAGCCAATGCAGACCGAATCCTCCAATCGCACAATAGTGCCGCTTTAGGGTTCCGAAATTATGATTACAAAATTAAATATAATCGTAGCTGTATATTTTGCAGTTGCATTACTGTCTGCGTGCACAACCACACAAGAAATAAAGCGGCCAGATGGTAGCAAAGAATATCTAATCGCTTGTGGCGCAAGCTTGGGCTGGAATATTTGTTACGAGAAAGCTAATGATATTTGCCCAACGGGATATAAGACGCTGTCTGAGAAAACGGGTTTTAACAGAAAGGAATTACGTATTTCCTGCCCGGGAAAAAATGAATAGCTGAATAATTCATGTCAGAATTTTGGGTCTATCCGGATCTCGCAAAGGATATAAGCAGTTGAATGGCCATAGATT
>CAZAQG010000060.1:0-14785 GCA_964487445.1 uncultured Chromatiales bacterium | reverse complement strand
AGGGAATCGTCGACACCAGCGGCGGGCCTTGCCCGCCAACGCCGCCGCGATCGGGGCGGCGGATCAGGCGGTGGTGGCCTCGGGGGCGGGTTCTTCGAGTGCGGGTCGGGCGAAATGGAATCCCTGCGCCCAGTTCACGCCGATCTCTTTCATGACCGCCATGGTGGCGGCGTTCTCGACGGACTCGGCGAGCGTGGTGAGACCGAGGGTGCGCGCGGTGTCCTGGATGCCGTGGATGATGGCGCGCACACGCGGCTCGCGCGGCGCGCGGCGTACCAGGTCGCCTTCGAGCTTGAGGAACGCCACCGGAAGATCCGCGAGATACTGGAACGAAGAGTAGCCGCTGCCGAAGTCGTCGATCGCCAGGCGCAGGCCGAAGTCGAGGAACGGGGTAAGGATGCGTCGCGCCTGAGCGGCGTCCCCCAGCAGTTCACGTTCGGTGATCTCGATGATCAGAGGCTTCTCCGCGCCATGGGACTGCTCGCAGCATTGGCGGGCCTGCTCGACGAGCCGCTCCACCAGTTCCGGATGGCGCAGCAGGTCGGTGGAGACGTTGACGAAGTGCAGACGTCCGCGCCCCTGGTCCATCAGGTTCGTGCAGTAGCGTATCGTCTGCGTGATGATCTGGTAGTCGATGCGGTGGATGAGTTGGAGCTGGCTGGCGGCTTCGATGAACTCGTGCGCTTCGAGGAGCCCGCCCTCGGGGGTCACGATCCGCGCCAGGGCCTCGTCGGCCACCACCTCACCGGTGGCAAGATCGATGATCGGCTGGTAGACCGGGCGCAGGCGTCCATCACGCAACGCCTCTTCGACCTGTCCGCCGACGAAGAAGATCCCCTGGGTACGGCCGTTGCTGCTCACCAAACGGTTGCGCCCGGTACGCTTGGCCTCGTAGAGGGCGGCATCGGCGCAGGTCAGCAGTTCGGTGAGGGATTCCCCGTCGCGCGGGAACCCGGACAGCCCAAGGCTGATCGTGATGTCGAGCCGGCGTTCCCCGATCTGCAGGGGCTGCCCGCCGATGCCCCGGCGCAGGCGCTCGGCCACCAGATACCCCTCGTGAGGGTCGGTCTCCGGAAGCAGGCACAGGAACTCCTCGCCCCCCCAACGGCCCACCCAGTCCCCGTCGCGCAGCACCTCCTCGGCGCGGCGCGCGACCGCCATAAGCACCTCGTCGCCCACCCCGTGACCGTAGCTGTCGTTGACCAGCTTGAAGCGGTCGAGATCGAACAGCAACATGCAATACGGGCGCCCGCTACGTTGCGCCCGGGCGTGCTCGCGATCGAGGATCTCCTGCAATGCGCCACGGTTGAGCAACCCGGTGAGGTGGTCCACGGTGGCCATCTCCTGCAACCGCTCGTGCAGGCGGGCCTGGGTGAGGGCCATTTCCCCGAGCCGGGCGAAAGCGAAGAACGGTTCGAGGCCGATGCGCTCGAAATAGTCGGGCTCGTCGGCGTAGACCACCAGCACGCCGCGCGATGCCGAGGCCCCGCCGATATCGCCGAACGGGATACAGACGCGCTCACGCAGGTGATCCTGCAGGGCGCGATCGCGCCACGAGCCCGTGCGCCCGCCGTACTGGATGTGCATGACGTTCGGCTGGTCGGTGAGCAGTGAACGGCAGATCGGACCGAGACGCAGTTCGGCGGACTCGCCGCGACGCAGATACTCGGCATAGGCCCGGGCGGACCCGGCGGTGTAGACGGGCTGTACCCGCTCGACGTCCGGATCCCCGAGATAGGCCCAGGCGAGTCGCAAGCGCGGCGTGGCCGAGACCAACGCGTCGCACATCGCGCGAAGGATCGTCGGTGGATCGCGCCCTTCGGCGAGAATCGCGGTTACCGAGAGCAGCGCGCCACTCAACGCGTTGCGCTCCAAAATCAACTCCACCGGCGGATCGGCGGGACGATCGTCCACCTTGAACATCCGCATCAACTCGGCCTCCTTCGCGCCAGGGCTCGCCGCCGGGACCTGTCCGGCAGTAAGACCCGCCGCGGCCCGGTATCGTGCTCGATGCCCCATGATGGCGAACACCGCGCCCGAGTCCCCGATTGTTATAGGTCACCCGCTATCGGGGTGCCGAATCTCTATTCCCCGCAATCATAGTAGGTTATAAGCGGAAGCGAAAGTTGAAGCCCCGATCGGGCGGACCCCCGGCCCCGAGCCGCTCGCGCCGGCCTCCCGATGGGAACGCGAGAGGCGGCGCCCCGTCCTCGGGGCGCCGCATGCATTATCGACGGATCATCCGCCGCGCCGACGCGCGACCGGGATCAGCGCCAGGACCCCCGAGAGCAACAGCACCGCCGAGGCCGGCAACGGGACCGGGGCCGGGCCGAATCCCGCCACGACCCCCGGGGTGGGTGTCTCGAGCGCCTGGAAATCGAGCAGGTTGTCGTTGCGGTCTACCAGACCGGGGCCGCGCGCGAGACTCGATCCCGCGGTGGGATCCGGGGCGGGGCGACCCTCGCCGGCGAAAAAGGTGCCCGCCGGGAAGTCTCCGTAACCGAGGGCGTCGAGCACCGCGCCGACGTCGTCACGCAGCACGATGGAGTCCGGCCCGTTCTGGAAGGTGAAATTGGCGATCAGGTCGGCGCCGGGGATCGTGCTGGTGCCGTCACCGGCGTCGTCGGCCACGACGAACACGCCGGATGCAGGAATCGCCCCGGAGAGCGAAACAGTGGTATAAACGAGGCCGTTCACCCCGTTCACGCCCTCCAACCGAACCCCGTCGAGCGAGGTGCCGGGGGCGCCGCTCAGTTCGACGAACTCCGCGCCGTTGTCGGTTCCCGCCGCGTCGTACAGGACCTCCGAGATCAACAGCGCCGCGCGCGCACGCGGTGCCGCCAGCGCGAAAAGGATCAGCAACGAAACGAAGAATGCGACCCGAGCGTACCTGCGACCGGACCGTCCCGGTCCTGAGACTGTATCCATGGAACATCTCCTTGTGCGGATTCTCATCGTCCCCGATGAGTACGGGCCTCCTGCCCGTGCCTTCGATTGTAGCGGCAATCCGGCGTAGTGCAACCCGCGACGATTACGGGTGGCTGCGGCACGATATCCGTGGGGATGACCGGCGCAGCGGCCTCGTTGCATCGGCCTCACATCCGTCCCACGCAGAGCCGGACATGGACGGGACTTATTGGCGGGTCTGGGTCAGGTAGTCCACCTGCTCCATAGTGAAGTCGGTAAGTTGCTCCAGGGTAACGTCTTCCGGGATCTGCTGGACGTCGGTGAACCAGACATTCTCGACCTGGAAATCCTCATCGGACCAGTCATCCGGAACCAGCGGCCGCCCGATGAAGACCCCGCGGCGACCGTTCTCCAGGTCGATCACCACCATCTGTAAAGGCTGTTTTTTCATGGCCTTGTTTCCTGTTTCCGGGTGGCACACCGAATCCGGATGCTCGGCGCCCCGTTCCGCGGCCGGCTCCTGGGAGCCTGTCGGGGATTCCGGGGCACGGCACCGCCGTCACCCGATACATCGGACGGGACACCGGCGAACTGAAGGGCCCTGGGAAGCGGGGAAACCTCGATAAGGCGGGCCGCGGCCCGCCGACACCATCGCGGGGACCCGCCGCGATCACCGCGGATCCGCGTCACCGGCCGGGCAAGCCCGGCCCTACCGGAAATGGCAAACACCAATGGAAGGATTGACGAATGCGTGGGTTGGGTTCCCGGTGGTACGGACGGCCCCGGACGCACTTCCCGTCGCTCACGCGGCGAGTTGGCGCACCAAGTGGTCGAGCGCCTCGCACGACTCCATGACGTAGCCTAGGATCACCAGCGCCTGCTCCTCGCTCAGTTCCAGCATCTCGAGAACGATCGTCGGCAAATCGCCACTCGGCGCGTCGCCGATCTCGTGGCGCTTGAGCAGGCGGTCGGCCACCAGCACCAAGTGGGAATACAAGGCGTGCTGATCCCAGTACTCCTCGTGATGGTGCCAGCGCACCGCCACCAGCAATTCCTCCGGCATCCCCCAGGAACGCATCAGCCAAGCGCCGATCTGATCGTGACGCACACCCAGCACATAGGTCTCCAGATCGGTGATCGGGATCTCCGGGTTTACGGTAATGAATTGATTCAACAGGATAAAACCCGGTCTGAACACGTGCCCCAGGAGCAGGTGGCCGAAATCGTGCAGGAGCCCCGCGAGGTAGGCCATGCCGGGACGGATACGGAATTCGCGCGGCAGCGAGGTGGCGAGCCGCTCCGTGAGGACCGCGGTATAGATCGCATGACGCCAATAACGGCGCATCCCCAACGGACCCCCGGTCGGTACCCGCAGGGACTTGCCGATGGCGATGCCGAGGCCCATGTTCATCACCATGTCGAAGCCCAGCACGCGGGTGATGGCATCGCGCACCGAATCCAACCGCCCACGGTATCCGTAGAACGGCGAGGTCGCATAACTCACGACCTGCGCGGCCAGACTCGGGTCGAGTTCGACGACCTGCGCCAGGTCGTCGGCGTCGGCCAGCGGGTTGAGGCTCAACTCGAGCAGCCGGTGGGCCATCTCCGGGATCGGCGGCAGGTCGTGGATTTCCTGGATCCGTTCGCGGATCCGCAACGATGTGAAACGCTGCACCGCCTCGCGCAGGTCGCCGCCCGGTTCCAAGTCGAAGTCCGGGCGCACCAGGTCGATTACCGGGCGGGCGAAGTCGCCGCGCCATGCCTCGGGCTGAAACTTGAGCAACTCCTGCGGGCGCATCGCCACCAGACTGTCGCGGCCGCCCGGCTCGAAATAGACCTCCTCGAAGCCAAGCAGGCCCTCGTCGAAGATCACGGGCAGGCCGAAGGCGTCCCCCAGGGGCGGCGGCGCAGCGGGGTCACAGTCCCGGCAGATGCCGGCGACCTCTTCGACGGACGCCGATTCCAGATCACAGTCCAGTTGCCGGCACAGGGCCTGGAGGTCGAGGATGTGCGCGGCCGGCAGCACGGCCATCAGCATGCGTTTCGGGCCCTTGAGAATCACCGTGCGCGCCATGCGGCCGAACGGGACATCGGCCGCCGCGGCGGCCTGCTCCGGGGTCTCGGTGGGCGGATGCGGAAGTTCGCGGAAGACGACGCGCCGCTCTCGCAAGTATCGGGCCACGGTTTCGGGGATCGGCATGGGTCCTCCGCCAAGGGGGCGCAGTGCACGCGCAGGCACGCACCGTTCGGGTAGGGATGCAATGCGGGTATCGGCCCGGCACGGAGGCGCTTTAATACCGGCGTTCGTCGCGACGGGCGTTACGACGTGAGGCCCGCGCGCCTCCCGCTACGGACTCCCCGGTCATCGGTCGCATGGGGCCCCTGCTTGAACGCCTCCCAGGCCGCCCGGTCGGCCGGCGCGACCTCCCCGCCCACCGCCAAGCCCAGGTCCTGCGCCAGCGTCTCCAGCCGCGAGACCCCGGCCGGCGGCTCATGGGCGAACCACCCCTCGCCGGTGAACACCACCCGACCCTGCACCGGCACACCCGGCAGCAGCGCGCGCGCCGCCTGCACCCGGAGCCGGTTCTCGTGCAGCGGGTTCGGAAACCGGTAGCTGCCGCCCTTGGTGATCTGGGTCCAGTAGTCGATGCGTTCGGCGCCGAACAACGTCCCCTCGTAGTGCCTGAGATCGAGTACGAGCACGCCGCGGTGGGTAAGCAGCAGGCGGTCGATCTGCAGCACCCCGCCGATCCCGTCCGGAATCACCACATCACGCAACACCTCTTGCGACAGGCGACGCACGGTACGCCGGATGCGGCGCCGTTCGGCGGTACGTGCGCGCCACACGAGCCCGCCCGCCAGTATGCCCAGGCCCACCGCCAGACCGGCGACCCACGGCAGCCAGAGCACCGACGGTGCACCCGGCAACCCGGTCGGTAGATTCACGCGCGGCGACCCGCAAGCGCCGTATCCGGCCGACGTCGGCGCGGCGAACGCCCGGACGACCCGACCCGTACCGCGTACCCCGCTCCCATTTTCACATACCCCATGATGACCTCCCCGGCGCCATCATAGCGGATCCACTCCCATCCCGGCAGGCACCGCGGCGCATCGGAACGAGCGGCCGAAACCCGATTAACAAATGCACCCTTTCCGGGCTATCATCCGGAGCGATCGTCGTGTCATCGGGGTCGGTCGGAACATCGCCATGCCGACCTTGCGAAGCGCCGGGTTGCGTGCGTACCGGCCCCTCGCCGGCCCCGCCCGGTTGCAGGGGTGGCGCGACGCCCGCCACCGCCGCCTCGGGGCCGGCCCACCGCCCCGGTACCCGCACAAGGGAGAAACACCCGATGAAAATGGTGACCGCGATCATCAAGCCCTTCAAACTCGACGACGTCCGGGAGGCGCTCTCGGAGATCGGCGTCAAGGGGATCACCGCCACCGAGGTCAAGGGATTCGGTCGCCAGAAGGGGCACACGGAACTCTACCGCGGGGCGGAGTACGCGGTCGACTTCCTCCCCAAGGTCAAGCTGGAAATCGCGGTCGACGACGACATGGTCGAGCGCGTCGTGGAGAGCGTAATCAACGCCGCGCGCACCGGCAAAATCGGTGACGGCAAGATCTTCGTCGGTCCCCTCGAACAGGCGGTGCGCATCCGCACCGGCGAGAGCGGCCCCGAAGGTCTGTAGCCGCCGGGGGACCCGACCCGATGCTCCACGAAGAGAGCGGCTACAACCCGTGAGCCCGCCCGCCGCGTGGACCCGGACCGGATGCAACTGCGCGTACGCCTGAACGAGCCTGCGCAGGCGGGGCTCGCGTGGGTACAGACGCTGCTCGCGCGCCACGACACGGCGCGCCTGGAGTGGGTGCGTATCGATCACGGCAGCCCGCGTTACCGCGGCGTGTACGGGTGGTGCCGCCTGCCCACGCACGAGCGCCCGACGTTCCGCATCACCTGCAAGCTGCCGGGCCCGTTCCCCACCTCGACCACCACCCGGCGACCGCCCTTGTATCGCGCCGCCGACGGCTCCTTCCCGCCGCTGCCCAGGGGCTGTCGGCGCGGTGCCCGGCTCTACGACCCACGCAGCGGCCGCGAGTGGATCCAGGTTCGCGGACGCACCCGACTCGCGGACCTGGATCAGGCGCTGGTGTGGATCTTCACCCACGAGGCGTTCCACTTCCTGCGCGCCACCCGGCAGGTACCCGGGCGCAACACCGAGATCGAGGCCGACACCTGGGCCGACGCCCAGCTCGCCGCGTTCCGCGCCACCCGGTAAGGCCCGGAGCCCCGTAGCCCGGGCCGGGGCACAACTCCGCAGCGTCGGCCGGGCAAGCCCTGCCCCCGCAACCTCCAATTCCGGCGGCGCCCGTAGGACGGAGCTCGCCCCACCAACGACGTCGGACAATCCGATCCGAGTACAGACCGAAGGCCGAAATGCGGGGATCGCCAACCGGCGGATGATGGCATACTCCACGTGAACGCCGCCGTCGAGGCACCCCGCCGATGTCACATCCGAGCCACCGAAGCGGAATCGACCCCGGACCCGATCCCGCACCGCCGCCGTGGCACACGCTGCCCGATCCGGTGGTGCTCGAACGCCTCGCCGCTTCCCCTTCGGGCCTGAACACCGACGAGGCCGCCGAGCGACTGACCCGCTACGGCCCGAACCGTCTGCCGACGACCGCGGTCCGCGGCCCGTTGCGCCGCTTCCTCGTCCAGTTCCACAACGTTCTGATCTACGTCCTGCTCGGCGCCGCGGCGGTGACGCTGGCATTGCGCCACTGGGTGGACGGCGGCGTGATCCTCGGCGTCGTGCTGATCAACGCGCTCATCGGCTTCGTGCAGGAGGGCAAGGCCCAGCGGGCCCTCGACGCGATCCGTGATCTGCTCGCCCCGCGGGCGACCGTGCTGCGCGATGGGCGCACGCTCGAGATCCCCGCCGCGGAACTGGTCCCGGGCGACGTGGTATTGCTGCAACCGGGCGACCGCGTCGCGGCGGACCTGCGCCTGTTCGAGGCACGGGCGCTGTGTATCGACGAGGCGATCCTCACCGGCGAGGCACTCACCGCCGGGAAGGACCCGGAACCGGTGGCACCCGACGCCCCGCTCGGTGAACGCCGCTGCATGGCCTACTCCGGAACCCTGGTGCTCGCCGGCCAGGGCCGCGGACTGGTGGTCGCCACCGGAGAAGCCACCGAGGTGGGACGCATCGGGGTGCTGCTGCGCGAGGTGCAGCCGCTCACCACCCCGCTGCTGCGCCAGATGGCGGTCTTCGGCCGGCGCCTGGCGGGCGCGATCCTGCTGCTCGCCGGCGCCACACTGTGGTTCGGAATCCGGCGGCACGGGTACGACCCCGCGGAGATGTTCATGGCGGCGGTCGGCTTGGCGGTGGCGGCGATCCCGGAAGGCCTCCCCGCGATCCTCACCATCACGCTTGCGATCGGGGTACAGCGCATGGCGCGGCGCAACGCCATTATCCGCCGCCTGCCGGCGGTGGAGACGCTCGGCGCGGTGACCGTGATCTGCTCCGACAAGACCGGGACGCTCACCCGTAACGAGATGACCGTGCAGGTCGTCGTCACCGCCGACGGCCGCTACCAGGTCGGCGGAGTCGGATACGAACCGCGCGGGGGGTTCTCACGCGCCGGGCAGACGCTCGACCCCGCCGCGGCACCCGACCTGCTCGAGCTTGCGCGCGCCGGTCTGCTGTGCAACGACGCCACCCTGCACGGACCTCCGGCCTCGCCCGCACCGCTCGGCGATCCGATGGAGGCGGCCCTGTTGTTCCTCGCCGTCAAGGCCGGGTTGCCCGCGGACTACGAACGCGAAGCGCGACCGCGGATCGATGTGATCCCGTTCGACCCGCGCGAGCGCTTCATGGCCACCCTGCACCACGATCACGCCGGTCACACCTTCCTCTACATCAAGGGCGCGCCCGAACGCATCCTGGAGCTGTGCGCAACGGAGCGCTGGGGCGGTCGCGACCGGCCCATCGACCTGCGGCGTTGGCGTGAGCGGACCGAGACCCTCGCACGCGACGGTCTACGGGTACTGGCGCTCGCCTTCAAGCCGGCGACCGAGAACCAACAGGCGCTGCGTTTCGAGGACGTGCAGGGTGGGCTCTCGCTGCTGGGAGTGGTCGGTCTCCTGGACCCGCCGCGCCCGGAGGCCGTCGTCGCCGTCGGCCGCTGCCGAGAGGCCGGTGTCCGGGTCAAGATGATCACCGGAGACCACGCCGCCACGGCGCACGCCATCGCGGCGCGATTCGGCATCGGCGACGGAGAGGACGTGCTCACCGGCCCGCAGATCGAGGCGCTCGACGATGCCGAGCTCGAGTCGGCGGCGGAACGGACCGACGTGTTCGCACGTGCCGCACCGGAGCACAAGCTGCGCTTGGTCGAGGCCCTGCAGCGACGCGGCGCGGTGGTGGCGATGACCGGTGACGGCGTGAACGACGCCCCGGCCCTGAAACGCGCCGACGTCGGGATCGCGATGGGCCGCAAGGGCACCGAGGCCGCCAAGGAAGCCGCCGAAGTCGTGCTCGCCGACGACAACTTCGCCTCCATCGCCAACGCCGTGGAGGAAGGGCGCACCGTCTATGACAATATCCACAAGGCGATCCTGTTCATCCTGCCCACCAACGTCGCCCAGGCGGCGGTAATCGTCGCTGCGGTGCTCCTCGGCCGGGCGCTGCCGATCACGCCGGTGCAGATCCTGTGGATCAACATGATCACCGCCGTGACGCTGGCCCTGGCGCTCGCCTTCGAGCCGCCCGAGGCCGGCATCATGCGCCGAGCGCCGCGCCCACCGGGCGAACCGCTGCTCTCGGGCTTCCTGCTCTGGCGCATCACCTTCGTATCGGTGGTACTCGTCGCCGCGACCTTCGGTCTGTTTCTCTGGGAGCGCAGCACCGGCGCCGGACTCGACTCCGCGCGGACCGTGGCGGTCAATGCGCTGGTGGTCTTCGAAGTCTTCTACCTGTTGAGCGCCCGACACTTCCAGCACGCCGCGCTCAGTCGTCGCGGGCTCGCGGGCGGACGCTACGCATGGATCGCGATCGCAGCGGTCCTCGGCCTGCAATTCCTGTTCACCTATGCGCCGGCGCTGCAGGAGTTGTTCGACTCCACCGCCCTGGACGCCGGGCACTGGGTGCGCATTGCACTGACGGGCTGCGCGGTCCTGGCATTGGTGGAATTCGAGAAATGGCTGCTGCGCGGCCGGGCGGGGTAAGCCCCACCGACAACGTGGGAGGGTTCAACATCGTTGGGAATGTCGATGGCCCCGGCCGGGCAAGCCCGGCCCTTGGGGTTCCGCGGTTGTCATGGGTTTTGTGGGGTGGGGCAAGTCCCGCCGACGGCGCCCGGAATTTTGACGATGCTGCGGATTTTGACGATGTCGGCCGGGCGCGCCCGGCCCTACGGGTGCATGATGATGCGTGTAGGGCGGGGCGAGCCCCGCCGACGACGTGGGGGGCAACGTCGTCGGCGACATCGACAAGCCCCGGCCGGACAAGCCCGGGCCCTACGGCGGACCGGGGTGCGCCTGCGTGGCGGGGTTCGCCGCGTGGGACATCCGGAACGCCGCGGCGCGATCGTGCACCTGCGCCCGGCAGAAGACCGCCAACTGCGTGAGCACCTTGGCCACGGCGCGGTTGGCGGCCTGTACGCCGCTGTACGGGTCGTTGCCGGGAGCCGGCTCGATCGCCTCGAACACGCGATCGGCAACGACCCGCCCGCTACGGGCATCGATCAGCCACGCCTGCAGCACCAGGCGCTCACGACTCGGGCGCACGGTAAATTCCTGTTGCAGTCGCAGGATGCGCGTCTCAAGACGCAAATCGCCCGCCACGCCGCCGAGCGCCGCCGGCACAGTGCGAAAGCCCGCTTGGCGCTGCAGCGCCTGCACCAGCAGCGGTTCGAGCATGCGTGCCGGTGGGTCCACCCAGCCGTGTCGCGCAAAGTAGTCGAGCTGGTAGGGCCGCCGGACGTAGACCATGCCCCGGCCCTGAAGGCCCGGTGCGGCTGCGGGCGGATCCACCACCAGGACGGGGCCGACCGCGGTCGCGGGTGCCGACGTCGGCACCGGGAGTGCCAGCAGATAGCGCTGGATGGCCGGTGCAGCCGCCGGCTGCAGTGCGGCGCACGCGGCGAGCAGCGGCACGAACAGCACCGCGAACCGTATCGCCCGCCGGCGCGCGCGCGCACCCGCATGGCCGTTTCCCATCACCGTCATGTCGCCTCCCCCAGGGTCCATCCGCCCCGCCTCATTCGCCCGGACCGGGCGCCCGGGGCCGGCGCCCGAACAACAGGATGCGCGGGTCGTCGCGCAGTTCGCCGCTGATCCGGGTCAGGTTGCCCACGAGCCGGTGCAGGTCCGTGACCAGGCCCTGTACCTGCGGCAGCGTCGTATTGGAGAAACGCTCCACCCCGGGGCTGCTCGCCTTCAAGGTGCGGGTCAAGGCGTCCGTGGTAAGAGCGATCCGGTCCGCCATGCGTTGCAGCGCGGCGGCACTGCCGCCGATCCGCCGCAGCGTGCGATCCAGGCCCGCCGTGGCGCGGGCGGTGTTGCGCAGGGTGGTGCTCGCCCCCGCCAGTACCCGATCGACCGTGTCCGTCTGGCGCGCCAGATCGCCGGTAATCGTCTCCATGTGCTGTAAGGTACCGGAGATCGCAGCGCGATTGCGCCCGTTCAACAGCAGCGTCAGTTCCTCGGACAGCCGCGTGACATTGGTCAGCAGTTCCGGGAAATTGGAATCCAGACGCGCGAGGAACGACGGTTTGCTGCGGATCACGGGGTAGCGCTGACCGGGGGCGATCTTGAGCGGCGCGGCGCCGGCGGTCCCGCCGCTCAATTCCACGTAGGCGATCCCGGTCAACCCCTGCAGCCGCAGGGTCGCCACGGTGTTCTCCTTGATCGGGGTTCCGTGGCGGATCTCGGCCGTCAGTCGGACCTGCCCCGGGTTGCCCGGCGCCAGCTCGATGCGCGCCACGCGGCCCACGACCACCCCGCGGTATTTCACCGGTGCATCCGCGTTCAGGCCCGAGACCGATTCGTTGATGAAGATGTAATAGGTATCGTAGGTTTGGCGCAACGAGCCGGTCGCCAGCCACAGGCCGGCGCCGATCAGCGCACTGCTGAACAGCACCACGAACAAGCCGACAAGGGCATAGTTTACTTTGGGCTCCATGCCGCCCCCGCCGTATCACCCCGGTGCGTGGTCGCAAAAAAGGCCCGCACCAGGGGATGCTCCGATCTCTGCAGTTCGTCCACCGGCCCCTCCCCCACCAACCGCCCCTCGCCGAGCATCACCACCCGGTCCGCGGCGCGCCACAGGCTGTCGGGATTGTGGGTCACCATCACCACGGTCAGGCCCAGACTGTCGCGCAGCCCGACCACGAGTTCGTCGAGTTCGCGGGCACTGGGCGGGTCGAGTCCGGAGGTAGGCTCGTCCAGGAACAGCAGTTCCGGATCCAGCGCCAGCGCCCGAGCCAATCCGGCGCGCTTGCGCATCCCTCCGCTGAGCTGGCTCGGAAGTTTGGCGCCCGCCTCCGGTTCGAGTCCGACCATGGCGATCTTCATCGCCGCGATCCGGTCGACGACCTTACCGGCCAGAGCGGTATGTTCCCGCAGGGGCACCCCGACGTTGGCCAACACCGTCATCGAGCTGAACAGGGCGTCGCGCTGAAACAGCACCCCGGTACGCCGGCGCAGGGCGAGCAATTCGGCCTCGGAGAACCCGTCCACATCGCGACCGAACAGCCGGATGGTGCCGGAGACCGGGCGCAGCAGCAGGAGGATCTCGCGCAGCAGGGTGGATTTTCCCGATCCGCTCCCGCCGACGATGGCGAGGATCTCTCCGCGGTGCACGGTCAGATCGATCCGGTCGTGGACCCGCTGCGCGCCGAAACGTGTGACGAGGTCGCGCACCTCCACCACCGGCTCGCCGAACTCCGCGGCCACACCTACACCCCCAGCCAACTGAACACCACCGAGAACGCGGCGTCCACCACGATGATCAGGAAGATCGACTGCACGACACTCATCGTGGTCTGACGACCCACGCTGTCCGTCCCGCCGCTCACGCGGAACCCCTGGTAACAACCCACCACCGCGACGATGCCCGCGAACACCGGCGCCTTCACGATCCCGAGCAGATAGGAAGGCAGAGTCACCGCCGACTCGAAGCGGGTCAGGAACACCCCGAACCCGATCCCGAGCTGCAGCTTCGCCATCACCATACCACCGAACACCCCCATTGCGTCCGCATACACGGTGAGCAGCGGCAGCGTCAGAATCAGCGCCAGCAGCCTGGGCACCACCAACACGTCCATCGGCGCCAACCCCATGGTACGCAGGGCGTCGATCTCCTCGTTGACCTGCATAGTGCCGATCTGCGCGGTGAACGCCGAGCCGGTACGACCGGCGACGATGATGGCGGTCATGAGAGGGGCCAACTCGCGGAGCATCGCGAAACCCACCAGATCGGCGATGAAGATGTTCGCCCCGTAGTACTGGAGCTGCGCCCCGCCCTGATAGGCGATGACCACGCCCAGCAGGAAGGACAGCAGGCCGATGATCGGCAGGGCGTTGGAGCCCGCCATCTGGACCTCATGCAGGAATATGCGCCCGCGGATACGCGCCGGGTGGCGCAGCCAGCGCGTGAGCGTCAGGAAGATCTCGCCGACAAAGGCGAGCAGGCCCACCCCTTCTTCAACGCGGGCCCAGGTTTCGCGGCCGATCCGTTCCAGGAGGCCGGGACGCGGCACCGACGCGGGTTCCGCACCGGACAGAGCCGGGTTGCGAATGAGCGCCAGGAGCCGCTCCAACTCCGGACGCAACCCCTGTACCGAGACCCGGGTCCCGCGCTTCTCCAACCCGCCGACGGTGCGGCACAGAAAGAACGCGCCCGCGGTGTCCATGGCGCGCACCCCCCTGCCGTCGACGACGATTTCCTGCGCCGACGGCCAGGGCAGTGCATCCAACCGTCCCTGCAGACCGGCGAGCCGATCCACGGTCCAGTCGCCGACGCATTCCACCGTGTCGCACCCGGGCACCAACCGGACATCCGGGGCGCCAACCCCCTGCGCATCCCCCTTCGCACCCAAGGTTTCCCGCGGCCGGTTCATCGGCCCAAAGTGTTGCGCGGGCCCGCGCCGCTTGCAAGGGATTTCAGCCGCCCGGCCACCGGGCGGCACAAGGGCGGCTGTGTTCCGGTAGAATCGAGGAATCGGAATCGGCCGAGACCGGCGGGGACCGCGCGCCCCGCCTGCAACGGAGGACCCCATGGCACGCACCGCATCGACCATGCTGGAACTCGGCACACCGGCACCGGACTTTCACCTGCCGGAGCCGGTCACCGGCCGCGAAGTCTCTCTGGAGGACTTCCGCGACGCCCCCGCGCTGCTGGTGACGTTCCTCTGCAACCACTGCCCGTACGTGCAGCACATCCGCCGCCGCCTTGCGGAACTGGTCCGCGACTATCAGGGTAAAGGCCTCGCAGCGGTGGGCATCAACTCCAACGACGTCGCCCACTACCCGGACGACGCCCCGGAGAAGATGATCGAGGAGGTGCGCAATATCGGCTACACCTTCCCCTATCTGTATGACGAAACCCAGGAAGTCGCCAAGGCCTATCGGGCCGCCTGTACGCCCGATTTCTTTCTGTTCGATCGCAACCGCAGGCTGGTCTATCGCGGGCAATTCGACGACGCCCGCCCCGGCAACGATGCGCCGGTCACGGGCCGGGATCTCGCGGCGGCCATCGACACGGTACTCGCCGGGCGTGCGGCGCCGGCCGACCAGAAACCCAGCCTCGGCTGCAACATCAAATGGAAGCCGGGCAACGAGCCCGACTTCCATTAAAGTAGAGAGCCCCAG
>CAZAQG010000059.1:12280-15063 GCA_964487445.1 uncultured Chromatiales bacterium | reverse complement strand
CGGAGTACATGTTCGGCAAGGGCATGATCTTCGCCGGTGCGCCGTTCAGGAGCACGGGCATCGACAGTACGAAACAGCCGGTGACGATGTTCCCGGGCGACAATAACGGCGGCCGCGGATTCTACGTCGAGGGGGCGGTGTTCGCCACGCACCACATCCAGCTCGAGGCGCGCTACGATCAGTACGACCGGCTGTTCAACGATCCGGCCAACGAGCGCATGTTCCGCACCGGGACGCTGGGGGTCCAGTACTTCTTCAACCCGCACGCCCGCGTGACGCTCAACTACGCGATCAACAGCCTGGACGTGCAGAACCCGAGTGCTATTACGAATCTTGTGGCGCGGGGGAATGCGGAGGCGGTGGCCAATTCGTTCGACAACCGCCTGGACCTCCAGGTCACCCTCATCTTCTGAGAGGGTGGCGGTCCGGTGCGATGCCCGCAGGGGCTTCGGGCGGGCGGGTGGCCGACGATCTTCCGGTCGCCGGCGGGCGGAGCCCAGGAGGGCAGGGGCGCCCGCTTTTGATCTGCCGTCTTGGTGGGGCGTGGTTGTGACATTTTGCAGGACTCCTCCTCCTCGGGGCGCTTCGGCGCCCCGTTTTTTGTTTCGGGTGGGCGCGGTGGCGCACGCCGCGTCGTCGGCGGGCCGAGGCCCGCCCTACAGGGGGCTCGGATGCACGTGGGCGGCGGTCATTTTTTTTCCTTGGCCTCCCGCTTGAGCTGCGCCAAGCGAGCCTGGATGCGTTCGCGCTGGAACGTGCTTCGGGCGCTCTTCAACGCCCGTTCCAATTGCCCGATCGCGGCCCGTATCTGCCCGTTGAGGTAGTAGAACTCCGCCTGGAACTCGTGCGATTCGCCGACGAACCCGGCTTGGTTGGCGGCGCGGGCCACCAAGCTGTAGAGCATCGGGTCGGGTCGTCCGATGCGCAGGTAGGTGAGGAGCAGGCGCCGGGCCCGGTCGGGGCGCCCGGCGCGCAGCAGCGCGTTGCCGTACTCGATGGTCAGCGGGTAGTAGTCGGGGTAGAGTCGGGCCGCGTAGGCGCAGGTCGCGAGCGCGGCGCGGGTGCGCCCGGCGTCGAGTTCGGTCTGTGCCTTGGCCATCAGGTATTCCACCCGGTCCGGGTCCTCCCGCAGCAGACGGTCGATTTCCCGCAGGGCCCGGGGGTAGTCGCCGGCGCGGCGCAACGCCAGGGCGTATCCGTAGTGGGCGGCCTCGGCGCGTTCGTATTGGCCGTTGGCGATCCGCTCCCGGAAGTGCCGGGCGGTCGCGGCCGGATCCTGGGAGACGAGCACATCGAGGCGGGCCCGCGTCAGGTAATAGACGAGCCGGTCCCGGGGATGCGCGACCGGGTCGCGCGCTGCGCGCGCACGCGCATCGGCGATGCGCTCCGTGGTGACCGGGTGGTCGCGCAGGAACGGTGGCAGGGTGCCCTGGTAACGGGACGCCTGCGCCATCCGCTCGAAGAAATCCGCCATTGCGTAGGGGTCGTAACCGGAGCGGGCGAGAATGCCGATGCCGATACGGTCGGCTTCCTCCTCGTCGGTGCGGGTGAAGTCGATCCGGTGCTGCAGCGCGCCGGCCTGCGAAGCCGCGATCGCCGCGCTCCCCGCCTCCGGGCTCTGGGTGGCGAGCAGGATCGCGGCCAGCAGGGCGGCGGCGGTGGGCAGCGCCATGCGCCGCGCGTCGGCGATGCTGCGGGCCATGTGGTGTTGGGTGATGTGCGAGATCTCGTGCGAGAGCACCGCCGCGAGTTCGCTCTCCGAGCGGGTCAGGAGCACGAGCCCGCTGTCGACGCCGATGAACCCGCCGGGCACCGCGAAGGCGTTGACGGTGGGGTCGTCGACGAGGAAGAAGGTGAAGGTCTTGCCGGCGTCGTCGCTATTGGAGACCAGCCGCGCGCCCAGGGAGTTCAGGTACTCGTTCAGGAGCGGGTCGTCGAGGATGCGGAGATGGCGCCGGGCCTCGCGCATGAACTCGCGCCCGAGGACCCGCTCTTGTCGCGGCGTGATGATGGTCGCCGAGGGGTTGCCGATGTCCGGAAGGCTGATCCGGGCCGGCACGGGCAGCGCCCATACCAGTATCACAAGACCAAGAATGATTCTCGCTGCCTGCACGAACGACCTCGCGGGGCCACCGGTCCCCGATAGAACCCGCGGCGGTGGGGAGTGCCGCTCCGGGCGCGCCACACCTTCGGATGAAAGTCTCGTCGGGTTCCAGGATATCAGACTGCCGGATCGGGGAAGCCGTTCCCCGCCGGTGTAGGGTGCCCTATATGGAGGGACCCCTCCCGATCGGCGTCCTACGAATTGCATTCGTTTTTAAGCATACGCTAATATGCCGAAAGCTTGCAGCTTCCCCTCCCCCCCAGCGGTCGGTGTGGCGCGGTTGTGTCGCCTCGGCGCTTGGCCTATAAATTGGTCGAGTGGAGTCATTCGCAACGATGGAGGGTTCGACCGGGCCTTGGTGGAGCGCACTCAAGGACGAACCCTCAAGAGGGAGGAGGCAGGCATGGCGAACTATGACCAGGAACTGGATGCGAGCGGCTTGAATTGTCCATTGCCCATTCTGCGTGCGAAGAAGGCGCTCTCCGCGATGCAGACCGGGCAGGTGCTGCACATCATCGCTACCGATCCGGGTGCGATGAAGGACTTCGACGCGTTCGCCAAGCAGACCGGCAACGAGTTGCTGGAGTCGCGTGAGGAGGGGGGGAAATACCACTTTCTCCTGAAGAAGACCTGAGTGCCGCTCGGCCTGCACCGCCGGTGCCGGTTTCTGCACCGCCGG
>CAZAQG010000059.1:0-12180 GCA_964487445.1 uncultured Chromatiales bacterium | reverse complement strand
CTGCACCGCCGGTGCCGGTTTCTGCACCGCCGGCGGTAGCCGCCGGGTTCCCGGGCTTGGTTACGCGACGATAGTTGAGGGTTTTTCCGAGGCATTGCGACAGAGTGGGCACTGCGCCCGTTCGCGAATCGGCGAGCGTGCCCGGCGCGAGGACAGCCACTGCCGGCGCCGGGCGCCGGCGCGGATCGGCGGGGCGCGAGATGGCGGGCGATCGGTTCCCGAAAGACGAAGGCGACAAGACCGTGGTCATTATCATGACCAGCGGTCCGAGTACGCCGCAACGCTGCGCCGCCCCGTTCTACCTCGGGTCGCTGCTGGCCGCCATGGATGCCGAGGTGCACATCTTCTTCACCATGGAAGGGGTGCGGCTGATGGAGAAGGGCGTGGCGGAGGGGTTGGCCGCCATGGAGGGGGGTAAGCGCATCATCGAATTCATCCGCGACGCCAAGCGCGCGGGCGTTACCCTTCACGTTTGCCAACCCGCTTTGCCCGAGTATAAAATCGACGGGGGTCTCGACCTGATCGGCGAAGTGGACCACGTTTCCAGGGCGGGAATGCTCGCCGATCTGATCCTGTCTTGTGATAAGGTGTTTTCCTTCTGAAAGGCCGAGCCGGCGATGAGCCGGGCCGCATTGCGGCGGGTGCCGCTTGGGTACGGATTACAATCCTGTGAGGAGGCGGAGATGGGCACCGTGCGAGGGTGTGACTTCCCGGAGGACCTGTACTACAACGTCGAGAACAACGTCTGGGCGCGGCGGGAAAACGACGGAACGGCGACCATCGGATTGACCGCCTACGCGGCCTCGCTGGCCGGGGAGGTCGTCTCCTACACACCGAAGAAGGTCGGCAAGGACGTGAAGAAGGACAAGTCCTGTGCGACGGTGGAATCCGGTAAATGGGTCGGTCCCGCCAAGGTGCCCGTGGCCGGTGAGGTGGTGGAAATCAACGGTGCGCTGGTTTCCAAGCCGAGTCTTATCAACGAGGACCCCTACGGTGCCGGCTGGCTGATCAAGATCAAGCCGGTCGACTGGGATACCGACTCGGGCGACCTCAAGACCGGCGCCGACGCCCTTGCGGCCTTCGAGGTCAAGATGGAGTCGGAAGGCTTCGGCAGCTGCTGAACGGGTCCGCAGACCCCGCCGCAGACCGCCCGTCGCACGAGGGGGGGCGCATGCCGTGCAGAGTCCCCGGATCGTCCCTATGAACGACTGGTACGAGATCGCACGGCGTGTGGAGCCGCTGGAGGACGTGCCTCTGGATCGCGCGTTGGTCCGGGACCTGCAGCGCGCGTGCGAGACGCATGCGAATCGACGGCCCGACACGATCCGCTTCTATACCCCCGCCTTCAAGAGTTTCCGGTCCTCCGAGATTTCCGGCTGCGGCAAGAGCGCTTGGCCGGCGGTGTCGACCACCGCCGGCGAATGCAAGCTGCAGTGCGATCACTGCAAGGCCAAGATCCTGGAGTTCATGCTCCCGGCCCGCACACCCGAGGCGCTGTGGCGGATCGCCAACGAGGTGATCGCGGACGGCGCCCGCGGCATGCTGTTGACCGGGGGATCCAACCACCGCAACGAGGTGGAGTACGGTCCCTACTACGCCACGATCCGTCGCATCAAGGATGAGTTTCCGGACTTCCGTATCGCGCTGCATACCGCGTTGGTCGATGAGGACATCGCGCATTGCATGGAACAGTCGGGGATCGACGCCGCGATGATGGATGTGATCGGCGCTCAGGAGACGATCGCCCGGATCTATCACCTGCATCGCCGGGTAGAGGACTTCGAGCGCTCGTTGGAAGTCCTCGTGGCCACGCGCATGAAGGTCGTCCCGCACATCGTCGTCGGCCTGCACTACGGTCGTCTCCTGGGGGAACGGAACGCGCTGGAGATGATTCGGCGCCACCGGCCGGACGCGCTGGTGCTGGTCGTGGTGATGCCGTTCTATGCGTCGGCGAAGCGGCCGTTCGAGACGCCGGACGCGGACGCCGTGGGGCGGTTCTTCCTCGATGCACGCAAGCGGCTGCCGGATTTCCCGCTATTGCTGGGTTGCGCACGGCCCCCGGGGACGACCAAGGCCCGGATCGACGCCTACGCGGTGCTGGCCGGACTGGACGGAATCGCACACCCCTCGGACGGCATCGTCGAGCTGGCCGCACGGCTCGAACGCCGTGTTCAGGTCACGCCCGCCTGCTGTTCGATCATGGTCGGCGGCGAGGCGATGGCACTCGACGGGGACGGCGGCGTGCTGGAATTGGATCTCGACACCCTGCTTGCCGAGGAGCGCGCCCGGCGCCGCGGCGCCGCCCTGGGCCGCATTCCGCCGGCGACCGAGGTCGCCGGCGGCGGCTGCGGGCGATGAGCGCCCGCCGGCCCGACCGCTGGCGGCTCCTGGACACCGGCCTGCGCGGGGCCGCCGAGAACATCGCACTGAACCGGACCCTGCTGGAGACCCACCAGGAGGGACACAGCCCGCACACCCTGCGCTTCCTGCGCTTCCGCCCCTCGGCCCTGGTCGGATTCCATCAGAGCGTGTGCCGGGAGTTGCACGAGGACTATTGTCGAAGCGCCGGGATCGAGATCCAACGGCGCATCACCGGGGGCGGCGCCATCTATTTCGACGAGGTCCAACTCGGCTGGGAGCTGTACCTGGACAAGACCGCCCTGGGCAGTGCCGACATGCGGGCCATCGCCGCGCGGATCTGCGAGGCGGCCGCCGCGGGCCTGCGCGGCCTGGGAGTGGACGCGCGGTTCCGCCCGCGCAATGACGTCGAGGTCGACGGGCGCAAGATCTCCGGGACCGGCGGTGCATTCGACGGCGACTCGTTGCTCTATCAGGGCACGGTGCTGATCGACTTCGACGTGGAGCGCATGCTGCGCGTGCTCCGGATCCCGGCCGAGAAGTTCTCGGACAAGGCGTTGCGCTCGGCGCGCGAGCGCGTCACGAGCCTGCGCGAACTGCTTGGCCGCACCCCGCCCGTCGAGGAGGTGCAGCGCTGTCTGACGGAGGCCTTCGCGGACGCATTCGGGGTCTCCTTCGAGGCGGGCGGGCTCACGGCGCACGAAGAGGCGAAGTTCCGCGACGTCCACGTCGAGATCGCAATGCCTGAATGGGTCTATCAGCACAACGAACCGGGCGCGGGCACTCCGGTGCGGGAAGGGGTCCATCGCGCGCGCGGCGGCCTGCTCCGCGCCCGGGTCCGCCTCGACGCCGGCGGCGGGCGCGTCACGCAGGCGTGGATCACGGGGGACTTCTTCGTGAGCCCCGCGCGCATGGTCCCGGATCTGGAGGCGGCCCTCAAGGATACGCCGTGCGATCAGGTGCGTGCGCGCGTCGAGGCGTTTTTCGCGGATTATCCGGTGCAGATGCTGCACCTCACGCCGGCGGACTTCGCCGCCGTGCTGGATAAGTCGCTGGCGGCGTCGCCGGGTGCCGGCGCCATCGCCGCAGGGGTCGGTTTCGGTGCCTGACGCGTTGTCGATCAGGAGGGGGACGCGGATGGAGCGGGTGGACGTGTTGGTGGTCGGGCTCGGCCCAGGCGGCGCCAGCGCCGCCTGGAGCGCCGCCGCCGGCGGCTGTCGGGTTCTCGGTGTGGAACGCAATCGGCGCATCGGCGAGCCGGTCCAGTGCGCGGAGTGCATCCCCGCGCCGCTGGGGCGCTATGCCACCGCCGCCGGCGTCGAGGTCCAGCGGATCACGGGGATGCGCACCGTGCTGCCCTCCGGTGCTCGGACGTCGAGCGATTTTGCGGGCATCATGGTGGATCGGGCCCGCTTCGATCGGGCGATCGCCGCGCGCGCACGCGCCGCAGGTGCGCGGCTGATCGAGCAGACGCGGCTGTGCGCCCTGGACACCGGGCGGCGGCTGGCCTCGCTGTCGCGCCGTGACGGCCTGCGGGAAGTCCACTATGAAGTGCTCATCGCCGCCGATGGACCTCACTCGACGGTGGGGCGGCTGCTCGCCCTGGCGCCGTTACCGGTGGTGCATGCGCGCCAGCACACGGTTCCGCTACGGATTCCCTCCGCGGATACCGACATCTGGCTCTCGGAGGAGTACCCGGGCGGTTACGGCTGGCTGTTCCCCAAGGGAGAGGTCGCCAACATCGGTCTCGGGGCCTACCGGAATTTGGTGAATGCGGATCTCAAGACTCCGCTCGATCGCCTCCATCGGCACCTGATGGAGGCGGGGATCGTGGGCGCCGAGGTCCTGGTTCGCACCGGCGGCGCGATCCCGGTGGGCGGCTTGCGCCCCCGTCTGGTGGAGGGTAGGGTGGTCTTCGTCGGCGATGCTGCGGGCCTCACGCATCCGATCACCGGGGCGGGGATCGCCGCTGCGGTGATGTCCGGAGAACGCGCGGGTGCCGCCGCCGCGGCCTGTCTCGCGGGCGAGATTCCCGCGGCTCTCGCCGGGTTCGAAGAGGACGTGCGGGATCAGTACGAGGGCGGCATCCGGCGCGCCGTACAGCGGCGCGCGTTTCTGGATCGCTGCTGGAACACCCCGAAGGCGCGCGACGACCACATACTGCAACGCGGGTGGATCGCATTCGGCGAGTACTTCGCGCAAGCGTCGAGCCGTGTCTCGGACGTCGGCGTCTGAAGGCCCGATCAGGAGGACATCGAGATGGGCGCCAGCCGAGAGGCGGCGGTGGCACCGCCGGATTTCTACCGGCCCGACTACCGCGTCAAGACGCCGCAGATGCGTTCGCCGGAGTACGTGCAGCTTTCCACCGCCGCTGCAATCACCCTCGGCCTGATCCCCGGGAGTATGCACCGCACCGCCTGCACGCATTGCCTCAACCTGCTGGTGACCTATCCGGAGGGGTGCCGGGCCAATTGCAGCTACTGCGGGCTGGCGCGCCATCGGGAGGAGGCCCGCGATTACGCGGATCGCAACTTCATCCGGGTGGACTGGCCCACCGCCCGATACGACGAAATCATCGAGCGCGTGCGGCGCGACGAGGACCGCGGGCGATTCGAGCGGATGTGCATCTCGATGATCACGCACCCCGATTCCGGTCGTGACACACTGGCGTTGCTTCGGCGCTGGGTGCAGAAGGTGCCGCGCATCCCGGTCTCGATCCTGTCCAATCCGACCACGATGAAACGCGGCGATCTCGAGACCCTGCACGCGGAGGGTGCGGACATCTTCACCGTGGCGCTGGATGCGGCGACCCCGGAGATTTTCGAGCATACCCGAGGCGGGGCAGTGGACGGCCCGCACACATGGAAGAAGTACTGGCAGGCGATCGAGTGGGCCGCGGAGATCTTCGGTACCGGGAAGTTCGGTATCCACCTCATCGCGGGCATGGGCGAGACCGAGGAGGAGATCCTGCGTGTGGTGCAGCGCATCCGCGACCTGGGCGGGCACAATCATATGTTCGCGTTCTTCCCGGAACAAGGCTCCATGATGGAGGACTGGGAGCCGGTGCCCCGGGATCAGTGGCGGCGCGTGCAACTGGCGCGCTTCCTGATCGATTACGCCGGCGGCCGGATCGAGGACATGCGCTTTAGCGACGCCGGGCGGGTGGTCGACTTCGGCCTCGAGTGTACGGAACTCGAAGCGCTCGTCGCTTCCGGAAAGCCGTTTCAGACCTCCGGGTGTCCGGGCAAGTCCGACGAAGAGGTCTCCGCGTGCAACCGCCCATATGGCGATTCCCGCCCCAGCGACATCCGCTCCTTCCCGTTCGCCCTGCGGGCCGCGGATGTCTCGGTGGTGCGGCGCCAACTCGCCGGCGAGTTCGTCGGTACGCTGCACGAAGTGTCCGAGGACTGAGGATGTGAAGGTCATCGCCGGTGAGGGGCCTCTTCTCACTGCGGGAGAGCGCATCGCTCCAACGAACGTGGATGGGAACGCCGAACCGTGGGTTCCTTCGTTGCGGAGAGGGAACGTTTTGCTCGAAGGATGGCGGTAACGCACGAGTCGTGCATCCCCTCTCCCGGGAGAGGGCCGGGGAGAGGGGGCCGGATCACGGTTTGCGCCTCACCCCCTCTCCGAGGGAAAGACGGGGGGCTTCGACGAACGTCGGCCGGAACGCCGACCCGGGAATCCCGTGCGAGAACCCCGAAAATAAGAACCGATTGATCGCTATGACCCCTCCCTGGATTCGCGCAAAACTCCTCTTGGCGGCCTCGCTGCCTCTCCTTCTGTTCCTCTCGGGATGTTCGATGAACCGCCTCGCGGTCATCGGTGCGGAGCCGATTCTGGCCGGCGGACAGGCGGCCATGTACCGCGAGACCGATCTGAAGTTGGCACGCGACGCGATGCCGGCGCAACTGATACTGATCCAGGGCCTCCTGCAGGAGGATCCGCACAATCCTCGGCTGCTGTTGTACGCGGCTCGGGGTTTCTACGGCTACACCTTCGGGTTCGTGGAGGACCACGATCGGAGGCGGGCGTCGAAGCTGTACGAGCGTTGCTTCCATTACGGATTGGCCGCCCTGCGCGAAGAGGGTCTGGACCTGGATCCGCAGCATGCGCAGCAGCAGCAGGTTCAGGCCGCGGTCGCCCGCCTCGGACGTTCCGCGGTCCCCGGTCTGTTCTGGACGGCGTCCTGCTGGGCCAAGTGGATCGACATGAACCGCGACGATCCGGCGCGTGTCGCGGAACTCGGACGTACCGCGGTCCTGATGCGGCGCGTGCTGAAGCTGGACGAGGGCTACTTCCACGGAGGCGCCGATCTGTTCTTCGGCGTCTACTACGGCGGTCGCCCGCCGATGCTGGGCGGCGACTACCGCAAGGCGCGCCGCTACTTCGCGCGCGCCGAGCGGATCAGCGACGGAAAGCTGTTCCTCGTCGATGTCCTCTATGCCGAGTACCTCGCCCGTCAGACCCAGAACCGCGCCCTGTTCGAGAAGAAGCTGCGCTCGGTGTTGAGCCGCCCCGCGGACGAGGTCCCGGACCTGGCCCTGTTCAATCGAATCGCCCAGGCCAAGGCCCGACGCCTGCTGGCCCACGAGAAGGACTACTTTTGATGGCCCGCAGATTGATCGGTGTGCTCCTGGGGCTTCTGGTGTGCGGGGGGGCGGTGGCCGATGAGCACTACGTCCTCAAATTCGCGACGCTGGCGCCGCGCGGCACGAGCTGGATGATCGTGCTCTCGCGATGGGCGAAGATCGTGCACGCGCGCAGCGACGGGCGCCTGGAGATCAAGCTCTATCCCGGCGGCGTGGCCGGTGACGAGCCCGATGTGATCACCAAGATGCGCTTCGGACAGTTGCAGGGCGCGGCGCTCACCGGTCGCGGCATCGGGGAGATTTATTTTCCGGCGCGGGTCCTGGAGCTGCCGTTCCTGTTTCGGAACTATGCCGAGGTCGACTACGTCCGGGCGCGGATCATGCCGCAGTTGCGCGCGGGTTTCCGCAAGAACGGCTTTTCCCTGATCGGCTGGGGGGAGGTGGGGCCGGTGCGTCTGTTTTCCAGCAAACCGGTTCGCACGCTGCAGGACATGAAAAAGCTGCGGATCTGGCTGTGGCAGGGTGATCCGCTGGCCCGGGCGTTCTTCTCCGCGGCGGGCCTCTCGCCGATCCCGCTCTCGATCACCGACGTCTATACGAGCCTGTCGACCGGCCTGATCAATACGGTCTATGCGCCGCCGTTGGGCGCCATCGCCATGCAGTGGTTCACGCAGACGAAGTATGTATCGGGGTTTCCCATGGCCGACGCCGTCGCCGCGCTGGTGGTTCGCGGGCGCTTCTACGACCGGCTGCCGTCGGACTTGCAGCGGATCTTGAGTGAGACCGGCAAGGCGGCCGGGCAGCGCCTGATCGCGGTCAGCCGGGAGGACAACGTCAGGAGTCTGCGCACGTTGCGCAAGTATGGGCTGAGGTTCGGTCCCGGTTGGGCTCATGTCGATCACCGGCAGTTCTTCACCTTGCGCGACCGGGTGATCGCCGAACTCGAGCACCGTGGGCTGATCCCGGCGGCCCTCATGCGTCGCGTACAGGACGCGCTCCACCGGTACCGGGCGGCGCACCCGGGGGACGGCAAGCCGGGGGCCTACTTTGCGCCCGGCGCGGGTGTGCCCGCGCTCCGATGAATCGCATGATCCGCCGACCGGCGGCGGGTGTTCCCGCGACGGCGGGGGTGGCGCGATGATCAGGCTGGAACGGGCGCTGGCGCGCATCGAGGCCGCCGTCGCCGTCGCCGCGCTGGTGGCGATGGTCCTCCTCTCGGTTCTCCAGATCCTGGCACGCAACCTCTTCGATACCGGGCTGCCCGGCGTCGATGTGCTGTTGCGCTACCTCGTGCTCGTGGTGAGTTTCCTGGGGGCGGTACTCGCGGTACGGGATCGGCGCCACATCCGCCTCGATGCCGCCGTGGGGCTGCTTCCGGAGGCATGGAAACGGCCGCTCGGCGTCGGCTTCGATCTCTTCTCGGCGCTGGTCTGCGGTGTGTTGACCTGGGCCGCGGTCCGTTACTGGTTGGAGGCGTGGCGTTACGCAGAGGTGGGCCGGCACTGGCTGGCGGCGCTTTCGATCGTCCTGCCCCTGAGCCTCGGGCTGCTCAGTCTCCATTTTCTCCTCCGGGCCTGGATCGGGGCGCACCGTTCCGATGACGCCGAATGAACGCGGCGATCGCACTGGGGCTGGTGGCCGCCGCCCTCCTGGGCCTGCCCCTGTTCGTGGTCCTCGCCGCCGTGGGCTTGGTGGCGAGCTGGCGCTCCGGGGTGGATCCGGCGGTACTGATCGTCGAGATGCACGGCCTGACCGCTTCGGCGAGCCTGGTGGCGATCCCGCTGTTTACCCTCGTGGGCTCGGTATTGGCCGCCGGCGGCGCGCCGCAGCGGTTGGTGCGGGTGTTCAATGCAGTGCTCGGGTGGATGCCGGGTGGGCTCGCCGTGGTGGCGCTGACCTCGTGCGCCTTCTTCACCGCCTTCTCCGGGGTCTCCGGGGTGACCATCCTGGCGCTCGGCGGCCTGCTCTACCCGATCCTCACCGCGGGGCACTACCCGGAGCGTTTCTCGCTCGGACTGGTGACCTCTTCCGGTTCTCTGGGGATCCTGTTCATGCCCAGCCTGCCGTTGCTCCTATACGGAGTGGTCGCCAAGGTCGGCATCGACCAGCTCTTCAAGGCGGGCGTAATACCGGGCCTGATCCTGCTGGTCCTGTTGGGCGGCTACAGTATATTCACGGGGCGCAGGCTGGAAGTGCCCCGCCAGCCGTTCTCCTGGGCGGAACTGCGCATCGCGGCGCGCGCGGGTGTTTGGGACCTGCTGCTGCCCGCGGGTATCGTGGTCGGGATCTTCGGCGGCTACGTGACGGTCACCGAGGCTGCCTCGTGCGCGGCGGCCTACGTGTTGTTCGTGGAGGTCGTGGTGCATCGCACCCTCAAGTTCGACCGCCACTTGTTCGCCACCTTCCGCGAAGCGGTGGTGCTGGTGGGCAGTATCCTCATCATCCTCGGCGTGTCCATGGGGTTGACCAATCTGTTGGTCAACGCGCAGATCCCCTCGCGGGTGCTGGCCTACGTGGAGCACGTGGTCCATTCACCGGTGGAATTCCTGCTGCTGCTCAACGCCCTGTTGCTGTTGGTCGGTTGTATGATGGACGTATTCTCCGCGATCGTCGTGGTGGTCCCGTTGATCCTGCCCCTGGCCCTGCGCTTCGGCGTGGATCCGGTCCATCTGGGGATCATCTTCCTGGCCAACCTGGAGATCGGTTACAACACGCCGCCGGTGGGGCTCAACCTGTTCATCGCGAGCCAGCGCTTCGATAAGCCGGTGTTCGTCCTGTTCCGGGCCACGTTGCCGTTCCTGGCGCTGATGCTGCTCTGGCTCGCGGTGGTGACTTATCTGCCGTTCGCGTCGCTGTGGTGGCGCGGTATCTTTTGAGTCCGGAGCGAAATGGCACCACCTTCGGAAGATGAGAAGTTCGTCTCGCGGAGCGTGCGAACGCGACCCGCGATCCCGTGCGAGAGACCAAAAAAAAGACCCCGACCGAAGCCGGGGTCTCGTAGGTTCACCGGATTGCCCGGCGGCGATCAGGTGCTGCTCACCACCTCTTTCAGGGCCTTCTCGATGGAACCCGGCGCGCACATGATGCTCATGAAGCTGTTGGAGCCCATCATGCTCAGGTCCGGGAAGTTGATGGCGATGCGGAACTTGGCACGTAGCGCGTAGACCTGGTTGCCTCGGACCAGTATGCCGTAGGGCAGGTGGCCGGTGGACTTGAGGTCCTTGAAGTCGATCTGACCCATGACGTACTCGTCACCGCTGCATGAGTTGTTCTTGGGTCCGGCGAGCGCCACCCCGAACAGCGTCACGTCCTTTCCGGGGATCGCGACCTCGTAGACCTTGCTCGTCCCGCCCTTGTGGGCGGCGAGGCCGGCGTTGACGGCGTTCAACGCTTCCTGGTAACTGCCGTATTTCGCCAGATCCCAGCGGTCGCCGAAGTAGGGCATGAGCCACTTGTAGTGGTAGTCCCGCAGGTCGGACGGGCTCAACCCGCTGTCGGGGCCGTACTGCTGCTCGTTCCCCAGCACCTGCTGGAACTGTGTTGCCACATCCGCCATGTCGTTCTTGAGGTGATAGGCGTTCGCCATGTAGACGGGATTGGTGTAGGCGACCTGGACCTGCGTGGTGCCGTTCTTGACGACCTTGGTGACGGTTACGCGCTGTACCGCCGCGAATCCGCCGAACTCGGTCTGCGCCGCGGCCTGCTGGATGGCGTCGTCGGTCACGCCGATGACCTCGGCCGAGACGAGTTCGCCGTTGGAGAACTTGGCATTGGTGTACGGGGCGTAGCTGCCCACGATATCAAAGCCGCCCGCAGTGAGCTTCTCCTTGATCTTGGTTACGACCGCGCCCATGTCGGCGTTGGTGGTGTAGGCGAGGATGAAGGGCTTGAGTTTCTCCGCCGCAGAGGACTGACCCAGTCCAAGGGTCAGCAGGACGGCTGCGAACATAAGGGTCTTGAGAGCCGATGGTGCTGTTTTCATTGTTGTCTCCTCCGATGTGCGTTCTTGCGCGTCGCGTATGTGTCATTCCGCCGTTTTTACCATACATAAGCGTTTGTATTCGCAGGGCCCGGCGCCGTGCCCCTGCGCCGGAAAGTATCACAGAACCGCAGCGGCGCAAAGCACCCCCCTGCGGCCTTTGAGTGGCGGTGCAGACGAGTATCCGGCGCGACCCGCGGCGGATACTGCGACACCCTGTTTTTCCGAAAAACCCTCCCGATCCCGCGGCTGTTCAGAACGACCAGACCGCCTGTGCGCCGAACAGATCGACATCCGACTCGTTGGTCCCTGCGAGACTGTGTTCGGGGAGGGCGGTATCGTTCGTCGAACTGTCGCCCACGAACAGATGCGCGTAGCTCAGGTCGAAGCGCAACGCCGGCGTGTATTGATAACTCGCGCCGACCGCGAGCCAGCGCCGCGTCGCCCCCGGGATGCGCGGCGTGCGGTGGCCGGCGTCCGGGATGGGGGTCGGATCGTAGGCGAGGCCGCTACGCAGGGTCAGCCGGTCGGTGTAGCGGTAATCGGCCCCCACGGAGAAGCGCCAGGTGTTCTGCCACGCCTCCGGCCGGCTCGTCGGGCCCTGAGTGCCCCGATCGAACCGGACCACCAGGTTGTCGAAGTGCGACCAGTGCGTCCAGGTGAAGCCGCCCATCACCGCCAGGCGCCGGTCGACCTCGTGGTAGACGGCGCCGGAGACCGTTTCGGGCGGTGTGATTTCCGCGCTTGCGCCGGTGTTCACGAACAGGCCCCTATCGGTGAACAGTGCGGGCATGTTGGAGAATCGGGCGGTGCCGGTGAGGGTATGGTGCACCTTGGATCGGTAGCTCAGGCCGAAGCGGGTGCCGGGGGTCGGCGCGTACAGCACGCCGAGATTGTAGCCCAGGGCCCAGTCGTCGCCCGAGACTCGTACGAAGCCGTCGGTGGCGGGAGTGCCCGGCGTCGCCAGCCCGGCGGGCGCGCAGGTGCCGGGACCGAAGAGCCCCAGACACACGGCGGAGTTGTCGACCGCGTTGGTGAGCGTGGCCTCCGCGTACTGGATATCGAGCCCGATCCCGACGGAGAGCCGGTCGGTGGTCGCGAAGGCGACGGACGGGTCGAGGTTGATGGTCTTGAGGTCGGATTTCACCGCCTGGTAGCGCCCCTTCCAGCTCTCGGGGTAGTCGGTGCGCAGGCCGAACGGGGCGTTCAGACCCAGCCCGACGCGCCAGCGCGGCACGATCTGCATCTGGT
>CAZAQG010000058.1:0-15191 GCA_964487445.1 uncultured Chromatiales bacterium | reverse complement strand
CTTGAAATCTTGGAGAACATCGATTTTTCGAACTTTCCTTGAAAAACCTCAGACGTAGCGCACTTCGAGAATCTCGAATTCCCTGATCCCGCTCGGGGCGTGCACCGCGACCACCTCGCCCTTCTCGTGCCCGATCAGGGCCCGGGCCATCGGCGAGGTCACCGAGATCATACCCACCTGGATGTCGGCCTCGTCCTCACCGACGATTTGATAGGTCACCTCGGATTCGTTCGCCGATTCCAGCAACGAGACCGTCGCGCCGAACACGACCTTGCCGTTGGCGTTGATCGTCGACAAATCGATGACGTGCGCGTACGCGAGCTTCGTCTCGAGGTCGGCGATGCGTCCCTCGATGAAACTCTGCTGCTCGCGTGCGGCATGATACTCCGCGTTCTCCTTGAGGTCGCCGTGGGCACGGGCCTCGCTGATCGCGCGGATCACCTCCGGGCGTTTCACGCTTTTCAGGCGCCGGAGTTCCTCGCGCAGCCGCTGCGCGCCGCGCACCGTCAATGGAACCTTTTTCATAGGGTCGCCTCCCGGTGTAGATCCTGCAGGCGGTTGACGTTTTGCGCGTCCAGATAGCCCAGGGCCAGACAGGTCGCCCGGGCACCCGCCAGGGTGGTGGTATAACTGACCTTGTGCTGCAGGGCCTCGCGCCGGATCTCGTAGGAGTCCGCGATGGCCTGCCTGCCCTCGGTGGTATTCACGATCAGGCCGATCTCGTCGTTCTTGATCATATCCACGATGTGCGGGCGCCCCTCGGTGACCTTGTTGACCCGCGCGCACGGGATGCCCGCCCGTTCCAGTACCGCCGCCGTGCCACGGGTGGCCAGGACCTCCAGCCCGCGCGCGACCAGCGCCCGACCCAACTCCGCGGCGCCGGGCTTGTCGGCGTCGCGCAGACTGAGGAACACGCGCCCGCTGCGCGGCAGATCCACACCGGCCCCGAGCTGCGCCTTGGCGAAGGCCTCGCCGAAGCTCGAACCCACACCCATCACCTCGCCGGTGGACTTCATCTCCGGGCCGAGCAACGGGTCCACCCCGGGGAATTTGATGAACGGGAACACCGCCTCCTTCACCGAAAAGAATCGCGGCACGATCTCCCCCTGTACGCCCTGCCCGTCCAGGCCGCGCCCCACCATGCAACGGGCGGCGATCTTGGCCAGCGGCAGTCCGGTCGCCTTGGAGACGAACGGCACTGTGCGCGAGGCCCGCGGATTGACTTCCAGAATATAGATCGTCCCATCCTGGATCGCGAACTGCGCGTTCATCAGCCCGACGACGCCCAGTTCCCGCGCCAGCTCCGCCACCTGTTCGCGCATCCGGTCCTGCAGCGCCGCATCCAGCGAGTAGGGCGGGAGCGAACAGGCCGAATCCCCGGAATGGATCCCGGCCTGCTCGATGTGCTCCATGATGCCGCCGATCAGCACCCGCGTACCGTCGCAGACGGCGTCCACGTCCACTTCGACGGCGTCGGACAGGAAGCGGTCGAGCAGGACCGGACACTCATGGGAAACCTGCACCGCTTCGCGCATGTAGCGGCGCAGGTCCTCTTTATTGTACACGATCTCCATCGCCCGTCCGCCCAGCACGTAGGAGGGCCGCACCACGAGGGGATAGCCGATCTCGGCGGCCAGCCGCACGGCGTCCTCGACGCTGCGCGCGGTGCGGTTCGGCGGCTGGCGCAGGCCGAGATTGTGGATCATCCCCTGGAAGCGCTCGCGGTCCTCGGCCAAGTCGATCGAATCCGGCGAGGTCCCGATGATCGGCGCTCCGTTGGCCTCCAGCGCGCGCGCGAGCTGCAGCGGCGTCTGCCCGCCGTATTGGACGATCACACCCTCGGGCTTTTCCTTGTGGATGATCTCGAGCACGTCCTCCAGCGTCAGCGGCTCGAAGTACAACCGATCGGAGGTGTCATAGTCGGTCGACACGGTCTCCGGGTTGCAGTTGACCATGATGGTCTCATAGCCGTCCTCGCGCAGGGCCAGGGCGGCGTGCACGCAGCAGTAGTCGAACTCGATGCCCTGGCCGATGCGGTTGGGCCCGCCGCCCAGGACCATGATCTTCCTGCGACCGGTGGGGGCCGCCTCGCACTCCTCCTCGTAGGTCGAATAGAGGTAGGCGGTAGCGGTCGCGAACTCGGCGGCACAGGTATCCACCCGTTTGTAGACCGGGCGCACCCCGCACGCGTGGCGCCGCCGGCGCACGTCGTCCTCGGAGACTCCGAACAGCCGCGCCAGGCGCCGATCCGAGAAGCCGTGGCGTTTCAGATCGAACCACTCCGCGGCCTCCACGCCGGCGGGCTCGCGCCCGCGCAGGCCCTCCTCGACGCGCACCAGTTCTTCCACCTCGGTGAGGAACCACGGATCGATGCCGCTCAACTCATACACCTGCTCCAGGGCCCAGCCGGCGCGGAAGGCATCGGCCACGTACAGGATGCGCTCCGGGCCCGGCTCGCGCAGTTCCTGGCGCAGCCGCGCCTTGCGCTCCTGCGGATCGTCCGTGCTCAGGCGCTCGTCCAGCCCGTCGATCCCCGTCTCCAGGCCGCGCAGGGCCTTCTGGAACGACTCCTGGAAGGTGCGCCCGATGGCCATCACCTCGCCCACCGACTTCATCTGCGTGGTAAGCCGGGCCTTGGTGCGCGGGAACTTCTCGAAGGCGAAGCGCGGAATCTTGGTGACCACGTAGTCGATGCTGGGTTCGAAGGAGGCGGGCGTGGCCCCGCCGGTGATCTCGTTGCGCAGCTCGTCCAGGCTGTAGCCGACGGCGAGCTTGGCCGCCACCTTGGCGATCGGGAAACCGGTCGCCTTGGAGGCCAGCGCCGAAGAGCGCGAGACGCGCGGGTTCATCTCGATCACCAGCATGCGACCGGTTTCCGGGCTGACCGCGAACTGCACGTTGGAGCCGCCGGTGTCCACGCCGATCTTGCGCAACACCCTCAGGGAGGCGTCGCGCATACGCTGGTATTCCTTGTCCGTCAGTGTCTGCGCCGGCGCGACGGTGATGGAATCACCGGTGTGCAGCCCCATCGGGTCCAGGTTCTCGATCGAGCAGACGATGATGCAGTTGTCCTTGTGGTCGCGCACCACCTCCATCTCGAATTCTCTCCACCCCAGCACCGACTGTTCCAGCAGCACCTCGTGGGTGGGGGAGAGATCGAGCCCGCGCTTGCAGATCTCGACGAACTCCTCGCGGTTGTAGGCCACGCCGCCGCCGCTGCCGCCGAGCGTGAACGAGGGACGCAGGATGGTCGGAAAGCCGATTCCGGCCTGCAACTGCATCGCCTCCTCCATACTGTGGGCGAGCGCCGCGCGCGGCACCTCGAGGCCGATTTCCAGCATGGCGCGGCGGAACAGATCGCGATCCTCGGCCATGTCGATGGCCTCGCGGCCGGCCCCGATCATCTCCACGCCGAAGCGCTCCAGCACCCCTTCGCGCACCAGATCCAATGCGCAGTTCAGCGCCGTCTGACCGCCCATGGTGGGCAGCAGGGCATCGGGGCGTTCCTTCTCGATGACGCGCGCGATCGCCTGCCAGCGGACGGGTTCGATGTACACCGAATCGGCGGTGCCCGGATCGGTCATGATCGTCGCCGGGTTGGAGTTCACCAGGATCACCCGGCAGCCCTCCTCGCGCAGCGCCTTGCACGCCTGCACGCCCGAGTAGTCGAACTCGCAGGCCTGGCCGATCACAATCGGACCGGCGCCGATGATCAAAATGCTGTGGAGGTCCGTTCGTCTGGGCATCTGCGCTCACTCGTCCCCGATGCCGCGAGCGGTGCGTGCGCCCGCCGCAACACCGCTCATCGATGCGTCCGCCGCATCAGGTCGATGAAATGATCGAACAGGGGCGCCACGTCGTGCGGCCCGGGACTCGCCTCGGGGTGACCCTGGAACCCGAACGCCGGGCGCCCGGTGTGGTGGATCCCCTGGAGCGAGCCGTCGAACAAGGAGCGGTGCGTGGGACGCAAGACCCCCGGCAGGCCCGCCTCCTCGAGCGTGAATCCGTGGTTCTGGCTGCTGATCATCACACGCCCGCTGTCCAATTCGAGCACCGGATGATTGGCGCCGTGGTGGCCGAACTTCATCTTGACCGTGCGCGCCCCGCAGGCCAGTCCCAGGAGTTGATGCCCCAGGCAGACGCCGAAGGTCGGCACGCCGGCGGAGAGGATCGCGCGGATCGCCTCGATGGCGTAATCGCAGGGCTCCGGGTCGCCGGGCCCGTTCGACAGGAATACCCCGTCGGGCGCAAACCCCAGGATCTCCGCGGCCGGGGTCTGCGCCGCGACCACCGACACGCGGCAGCCGCGATCGACGAGCATTCGCAGCAGGTTGCGCTTCACGCCGTAGTCGACGACGACGACATGGTGGAGCAACGCCTCGTCCGCCGCATTCCCCGGTACCGGCGGCCCGCCCGCGGGGCGCCACTCGCCCTGTGTCCATGTGTAGGGCCGCTCGGTGGTCACCTCGCGCGCGAGGTCCATGCCCTCGAGGCCCGGGAACTCCCGCGCCGCGGCGAGCGCGGCCGTCTCGTCGAGCCCCTCCCCGGCCTGGATGCAGCCGCTCTGTGCACCGTGCTCGCGCAGTATGCGCGTCAGGCGGCGGGTGTCGATGCCGCCGATCGCCACGAGCCCGTACGCGCGCAGGTACTCGGGCAGGGGCCGCGTGCTGCGCCAACTGCTGGGACGTGCCGGCACGTCGCGCACCACCAGGCCGCTCGCGAAGATGCGCCGCGACTCCTCGTCCTCGCCGTTGGTGCCGACGTTACCGATGTGGGGATAGGTGAATGTGACGATCTGTCGGCAATAGGACGGATCGGTGAGGATCTCCTGATAGCCGGTCATCGCGGTGTTGAACACCACCTCGCCGACGCTCTGGCCGACGGCGCCGATGGCTTCGCCGCGAAACAGGCTGCCATCCTCCAACGCCAGCAGGGCCGGTGTGCGCAAGGTTCCTCCTCCGGGCCGGCGCGCACCGCACACGCCGTCATCGCCGGGGCCGTTAAGGGTCGGGGGGGCGCGAGCCGCGGGCGACGCACGCAGCCGCACAGAACGGGAAGAGGCCTCGCCCCTTCCCGCTCCTCCGACGCCCGCGGTGCTTGCTACGGCGCCCCCGTGGAAATCGGACGAATTCTACTGGATAGGGCGGGGGGGTGTCCATGCGTCGGGCGGCGCGGAGCCCGGCCTCACGGGACCGATACACGACACACGCCGCCCGATATCGGCGGCCGGCCGGACGCCTGTCCGCGTAATCCGTTGCACCGCCGGGCGACGCCCGGGTCCCGCACCCTCAGCGCAGATCCAGCACGTCCTGCATGTCGTAGAGGCCGGGGTCGCGAGCGATGACCCAATCGGCGGCACGTAGCGCACCACGGGCGAAGGTCGTGCGACTGCCCGCCTTGTGCACGATCTCCACCCGCTCGCCCGGCGCGGCGAACATCACCGTGTGCTCGCCCACGATGTCCCCGGCACGGATCGTCTCGAAGCCGATCGCCTTGGGGTCGCGCTCGCCGGTATGCCCCCGGCGCCCGTAGACGGCGCATCGCTCCAGATCGCGCCCCAGGGTCCGGGCCACGATCTCGCCCATCGCGAGCGCGGTGCCCGAGGGGGCGTCGACCTTGTGGCGATGGTGGGCCTCGATGATCTCCACGTCGGCCTCGTCGCCGAGCACGCGCGCGGCCAGTTCCAGCAGCTTGAAGCACAGGTTGACCCCGACGCTCATGTTGGGGGCGAACACGATCGGGACGCCGGCCGCGGCCGCGCGGATGCGTTCGCGTTGCGCACCGTCGAAGCCGGTGGTACCGATCACCATCGCCCGCCCCGCCGCCAGGCACACCTCCAGATTCCCGAGGGCAGCCTCCGGACGAGTGAAGTCCACCAACACGTCGAATGCGCCGCCCGAGCGCGCGAGATCGTCGCTCACCGCCACGCCGCAGGGCTCGAGGCCGACCAGGGTCCCCGTGTCGATGCCCACGGCCGGACTCCCGGGACGCTCGGTGGCCACCGTGCACTGCATGCCCGGGATCTCCCGGGCGGCCTGAAGGAGCGTGCGGCCCATGCGCCCCGCGGCGCCGGCGATGGCGATCCTGGTCATGCGTACTCCCTGCTGCCGGTAACGCCCACCCGGGGCGGCGGGTCGATTGGATTCGGAAGACCCCACCGGCCAAAGCCGGTGGCCCCGGGGTATGGATCCCCAATCGGGGGCCCTGAATTAATGTCACATATAATGTATATTTTATAATCGCATATTTTCAAAGAATTTCTTCACACCATCCAGCCAGGTGCTCTCGCGCGGGCTGTGGCGCGTCCCGCCTTCGCGGACTTGGCCCTCGAACTCGCGCAGCAACTCCTCCTGGCGGGGGGTCAGATTGACCGGCGTCTCCACGATCACCCGTGCCAGCAGGTCGCCCGCCGGCCCGCCACGCACCGGCGTCACGCCCTTGCCTCGCAGGCGAAACAGCCGCCCGCTCTGGGTCTCGGGTGGGATCTTCAGCGCCACCCGCCCGTCCAGGGTCGGCACCTCCAACTCACCGCCCAGGGCCGCCGCGACGAAGCTGATCGGCACGTCGCACGCGAGATCGTTACCCTCGCGTGCGAAGATGGGATGCGGACGGACCCGGATCTGCACGTAGAGATCGCCCGGCGGGCCCCCGGCCTCGCCGGCCTCGCCCTCGCCCGAGAGCCGGATGCGATCCCCGCTATCCACACCCGGCGGGACCTTGACCGACAGGACCTTCTGCTCCTGGACCCGACCGCCGCCGCGGCAGGTCGGACAGGGATCGTTGAGGACGGTGCCGGTACCCCGGCAGTGCGGGCAGGTCTGCTGGATCGAGAAGAACCCCTGCTGCATGCGCACCTGACCGTGACCGCCGCAGGTTCCGCAGCGGCTGGGTTGGCTTCCCTTGCGCGCACCGCTTCCGCCGCAACCGGTGCAGATCACGAAGGTCGGCACGCGGATCTTCACCGTCGTGCCGAAGACCGCATCCTCCAGCGAGAGCTCCAGGTTGTAGCGCAGATCGGCACCGCGCTGCGCCCGGCCGGCTCCGCCGCGCCCGGCCCCGCCGCCGAAGATGTCGCCGAAGATGTCGCCGAAGATGTCGCCGAAGCCGGCACCGGCACCGAAGCCTCCTCCCGCCCCGAAGCCGCCCGCGTTGGCGCCGGCGTGACCGAACTGATCATAGGCGGCACGTTTGCGGGGATCGCACAGGACCTCGTAGGCCTCCTTGGCCTCCTTGAAGCGCTCCTCGGCCTTCTGGTCCTCCGGGTTGCGGTCCGGATGGTACTTCATGGCCAAGCGCCGGTAGGCCTTTTTCAGTTCCGCATCGGAAGCGTTGCGGTTCAGCCCGAGAATTTCGTAGTAGTCACGTTTCGACATCGCAATGTGCTTCTCGCAAGACCCGTCCCGGACACGCCCGAACGCAACCGGGCGCGCACGACCGACACTCGGGGCGCCGGCCCGCGCCGGACCGGTGCCCCGAATGGTCGACCGCCTTCGCGCCGGCGCGCCCGGGTGTTACCCGAAGTGTCGTCGGTTACTTGTGGTCTTCCTTGACTTCCTCGAACTCGGCGTCTACCACGTCCTCGCCGCCGGCCTTGGCACCGGCCTGCCCGGCGTCCGCACCCGGGGATTCGCCGCCCGCCCCCGCCTGCGCCGCGCCCTCCTGCTGCCCCTTTTGATACAGCCGCTCGGCGAATTTCCCCGAGATCTCGGCGAGGCGCTGTGTCTTGGCCTCGATATCGGCCTTGTCCTCGCCCTTCATGGCGCTCTGCAACGCGCTCACCGCCTCTTCGATCTCCTTCTTCTCCGCGTCCGTGGCCTTCTCGCCCAGTTCCTTGAGCGACTTGTTCGCCGTGTGGATCAGGTTATCGGCGTGGTTGCGCACCTCCACCAGTTCGTGGAACTTGCGGTCCTCGTCGGCGTGGGCCTCGGCGTCCTTGACCATCTTCCGGATCTCGTCCTCGCCCAGGCCGCTGGAGGCCTTGATGACGATGGACTGCTCCTTGCCGGTGGCCTTGTCCTTGGCCGAGACGTGCAGGATGCCGTTGGCGTCGATGTCGAAGGTGACCTCGATCTGCGGCGCGCCGCGCGGCGACGGCGGGAGTCCGGTCAGATCGAACCTGCCGAGCGACTTGTTGGCCGAGGCCATTTCGCGCTCACCCTGCAGCACGTGAACGGTGACCGCGGTCTGGTTGTCGTCGGCGGTGGAGAACACTTGGTTGGCCCGCGTGGGGATGGTGGTGTTCTTCTCGATGAGCTTGGTCATCACGCCGCCGAGAGTCTCGATGCCGAGCGACAGGGGCGTGACGTCGAGCAGCAGCACGTCCTTCACCTCGCCGGTGAGGACCGCCGCCTGCACCGCGGCGCCCACCGCCACCGCCTCGTCCGGATTGACGTCCTTGCGCGGCTCCTTGCCGAAGAACGCCTTCACCGTCTCCTGGACCTTGGGCATGCGCGTCTGACCGCCCACGAGGATCACCTCGTCGACGTCGTTGACGCTGAGCCCGGCGTCCGTGAGGGCGATCTTGCAGGGCTCGACCGTACGCGCGATCAACCCCTCCACCAGGGACTCGAGCTTGGCCCGGGTCACCTTGTAGTTCATGTGCTTGGGACCCGCCTGGTCGGCCGTGATGTACGGCAGGTTGATCTCGGTCTGCTGCGTGGAGGAGAGTTCGATCTTGGCCTTCTCGGCGGTCTCCTTGAGGCGCTGCATGGCCAGCGGGTCGCCGCGCAGATCGATGCCCTGGTCCTTCTTGAATTCGTCGACCAGATAGTCCATCAACCGGTTGTCGAAATCCTCGCCGCCGAGGAAGGTATCGCCGTTGGTGGCCAACACCTCGAACTGGTGCTCGCCGTCCACCTCGGCGATCTCGATGATGGAGATATCGAAGGTCCCGCCGCCCAAGTCATAGACGGCCACCTTCTGATCGCCCCTGGCCTTGTCGAGGCCGTAGGCGAGCGCCGCGGCGGTCGGCTCGTTGATGATGCGTTTGACCTCCAGGCCGGCAATGCGCCCGGCGTCCTTGGTCGCCTGGCGCTGGGAGTCGTTGAAATAGGCGGGCACGGTGATCACCGCCTCCTTGACCTCTTCCCCCAGATAGGACTCGGCATCCTTTTTGAGCTTCATCAGCACCCGCGCGGAGATCTCCGGCGGGGCCATGCGCTTTCCGCGCACCTCGACCCACGCGTCGCCGTTGTCGGCATTGACGATCTTGTACGGCATCAGCTTGATATCACGCTGCACGACGTCCTCGTCGAAGCGCCGGCCGATCAGGCGTTTGATGGCGTACAGGGTGTTGTGGGGGTTGGTCACCGCCTGGCGCTTGGCCGGCTGGCCCACCAGGACCTCTCCGTCCTCCGCGTACGCCACCACCGACGGGGTGGTGCGCGCGCCTTCGCTGTTCTCGATGACCTTCGGCTTGCCGGCCTCCATCACCGCCACACACGAATTGGTGGTCCCGAGATCGATTCCGATCGTCTTTGCCATGGTTCGTACTCTCCAGGATGCCCGAATTTCTCGATTTCATCCGCCGGCGCACGGGACCGCCGCGGCGTTATTACCTTATGTGGAGGCCGGAAATCGGGATTTCAACCCGCCCCCGCCCCGCCCTGCGCACCGCCGGCGGGTCCTTTGGACACGATCACCATCGCCGGACGGATCAGTCGGCCGTTCAGGGTGTAGCCCTTCTGGATCACGTTGAGAACCGTATTGGGCTCCACGTCGACCCGCTCCTGCAGGGCCACCGCCTCGTGGTAGGCCGGGTCGAAGCGCTTGCCGCCGGGGTCGATCTCGTGGATCCCGAACTTCTCGAACACCTGCCCGAGCAGCTTGAGCGTCAGCTCGCCGCCCTCGCGCAACTTGCCGATGTCGACGGAAGCCTCGCGCATCGCGTTCAGGCCCATCTCCAGGCTGTCGCGCACCCCGAGCAGTTCGATCGCGAACCTCTCCACCCCGTACTTGTGGGCGTTCTCCAACTCGCGCTCGCTGCGCCGGCGGAAGTTCTCCATCTCCGCCTTCAGGCGCAGGAACCGGTTCCAGTGCTCCTCGGCCTGCGCCCGTGCCTCGCGAACGAAGCCGGCGAGTTCCTCGACGGAAAACTCCTCGAGCGGGCGCTCCTCCAGTTCCGTCCCGGGCGCCGCCCCCGCCTGTTGCCCGCCCGTATTCCCGGACGTCGCACCGGCCTCCGGCCGTTCACCTTCGGTCTGCGTCATCGGTTCTTCGTTCTCCATGCCCGTACTCCATTGTCCGATCCGACGCACCCGGCCGGGGCCTCCTCACACGCCCCGGCGCGCGGTGTGGGACTGTCCGCCCCCGGGCGCGTCACAAAGACACAACCCCCACTACGCCTTTCCAGCCACCCTGGTAGATGGGGCACCCTCAACGCGGATTCAAGGCCGCGCCCAACAACCGCGCCGTCGCGTCCACGATGGGAATCACCCGTTCATAGGCCATCCGCGTGGGGCCGATCACCCCCAACACCCCCAGGACCCGCCCGTCCAAGGAATAGGGTGCGGTCACCACGCTGCACCCGTCGAGGACCTCATAGCCGGACTCCTCGCCGATGAAGATCTGCACCCCTTGGGCGTCGGCACACTGATCCAACAGGTGCAGGAGTTCGCGCTTCTGATTGAAAGCGTCGAAAAGCAGCCGCAGCCGCTCGATGCTCCCGGCCAGATCGCGAAAATCCATCAGATTGGTCTGCCCGGCCAGCACATAGTCCCCGGCGTCGGGGACCGGGCCGAAGGACTTCTCCGCCATATCGACGGCCGCCAGCATGATCTGGTCCATGTGCTCCCGGGCCTCGCGCATCTCGTGCACGAGCCGGCGCCGCACGTCCTCCAGGCCCTTGCCGGCGAAGTGCCGGTTCAGATAGTTGCCCGCCTGCTCCAGTTCGGCGGCGCTGTACACGCGCGCCGTGTGGATGATGCGGTTCTCGACGTGCTCCTCGTTGACCACCAGGATCGCCAGCACACGTTTGCCGCTGAGCGGCAGGAACTCGACGTGGCGCAGGGAATCTTCACGCGAGCGCGGCAGGGTGACCACCCCGGCCATGCGCGTAACGGCCGAGAGCAGGTCGGAGGCGACCTCGAGCACCTCCTGGGTGCTGCCACCGGGTGCGAACGAGCGACGCAGCCGCGTCAGCTCGCCTTCTTCCAAGGGCTGGACCGTCAACAACGAGTCCACGAAGAAGCGGTAGCCCCGTACCGTCGGCACCCGCCCCGCGGAGGTATGCGGCGACTGGATGTAGCCGAGTTCCTCCAGGTCGGACATGACGTTACGGATCGTGGCCGGGCTCAGGTCCAGCTCCCGGTCGCGCGACAGGGTGCGTGAGCCGACCGGCTCCCCGGCCTCGATATAATGCTCCACCAACACCTTCAGCAGATGCCGGGCGCGTACTCCAAGACCGGCATCGGGATCCGGGACCGACTTCGACATGGGCGGGAATGCTCGCGTAACACAGTGATTAGCACTCTCCAGGGTAGAGTGCTAAAGTTCCGGTGTCAACTATTGGACGCGCACTGTTGGACGCGCACTCGGGGCCGGCCCTTGGCCGTTCCGGCGGGCGCATGCTACCGTTCCTACGCCGTCCCACCCCCGAGGCCGACCGCACCCCGTGGTACAACGCTTCCCCACCATCGGATTGATCGGAAAGCAGGGCGACCCCGGCGTCGCCGGAACCGCGGGTACGCTGTGCGTGTTGCTCGAGGAACGGGGACACACGGTCCTGTTCGACGAGGGCTTCGCCGATTCACCCGGCGTCGCGGCCACGCACGGGCGGGACGAGCTGGCGCAGCGCGCCGACCTCATCGTGGTAATCGGCGGCGACGGCACCCTGCTCAGCGCCGCGCGGAGCCTTGCCGGCCACGACGTGCCGATGGTAGGCGTCAACCTGGGACGACTCGGCTTCCTGGTGGACATCTCCCCGCGCGAGATCACCGAGCGGATCGGTGAGATCCTCGCCGGGCACTACGTGGAGGAGCGCCGTTTCCTGCTGCGTATGGAGGTGGTGCGCGCGGGGGCCCCGATCATGCAGAGCGACGCCCTCAATGACGTGGTGCTGCACAAGGGCTGCGTGGCGCGCATGCTCGAGTTCGACACGCGGGTGGACGACCGCGACCTCTACACGCAGCGATCCGACGGTCTCATCGTCGCCACACCGACCGGTTCCACCGCCTACGCCCTCTCCGGCGGCGGCCCGATCCTGCATCCGGCCCTGGACGCCATCGTGCTCGTACCGATCTGCCCCCACACCCTGAGCAACCGGCCGATCGTCGTGAGCGCCTCGAGCGAGATCCGCATCGTGGTCCGGGACGGGCATCCGGTACCGGCACAGATCACCTGCGACGGGCAGATCAGCGTCGAGCTGCATAGCGGCGACGAGGTGGTTATCCGCCGCCGGCCGCACCCGATCCGCCTGCTGCACACCGAGCAGCATGACTACTTCGGCCTCCTGCGGGCCAAACTCGGTTGGGGGCACACCCCGAAGAACCGCTAGGAAGGCGCGGCGAATTATGGCGAAGATCCGTTCCCGATGCGTACGACGGCGTCGCCGCGACGGGGCGCGCACCGTCTCCCCGCGCACGGAAACGACGGCGTGCTGACGCAGCTGCAGATCCGCGATTTCGCGATCGTCGAATCCCTGGACCTCGAACTGGAGGCCGGCATGACCGTGCTCACCGGCGAGACCGGGGCGGGCAAATCGATCCTGGTGGGCGCCGTCGGTCTGGTGCTCGGCGACCGGGCCGATGCGGACGCGGTACGCCACGGCGCCGCGCGTGCCGAGGTCTCCGCGGGGTTCGACCTCGCGACGAATCCGGCGGCGCGGGCCTGGTTGTGCGCACAGGAACTGGACGCCGACGAGGAGTGCGTGCTGCGCCGCACGCTCTCGCGCGAGGGACGTTCGCGCGCGTATGTAAATGGGCGACCCGTCCCCTTGCAGGCGCTCAAGACCATCGGCGCGCTCCTGGTCGACATTCACGGCCAGCACGAGCACCAGTCGCTGTTGCGCCCGGAGATACAGCGCCACTGGCTGGACGCCTGCGGCGGCCACCTCGAACTGGCGCGGGAGGTGGAGCGGGCGTGGCGGCGCTGGAAGGGGCTGGAACGCGAGCACGCCGCGCTGCTGGCGGGCGCGAGCGACGGCGCGGCGCGCACGGAGTTGCTCACCTATCAACTCCGCGAGTTGGAGGCCCTGGGATTGACGGAAGATGAACTGCCGCTCCTGGAGGAGGAACACCGGCGCCTGGCCAACGCCGAACGCCTGATCGGGACCGCACAGGAGACCCTCGCGGCGCTCTATGAAGACGACGAGCGCTCGGTCGCCGCCGTGCTCGGCGGGGCGCTGACCGCAGTGCAGGAGTTGCAGGGACTGGACGCCCGGCTTGCGGGCATCGGGGAGTACCTCGAGAACGCCCGCATCCAGGTGGACGAGGCCGCCGACGAGTTGCGCACCTACCTGGGCCGATTGGACCTCGACCCCGAGCGGCTGCGCCGGATCGAGGAGCGCCTGTCCACGATCCACGAGCTGGCCCGCAAACACCGGGTGACGCCCGCGGAGCTGCCGGCACGGCGCGTCGCCCTGGAAGAGGAGTTGCACGCACTGACACAGGTCGATGTCCGCCGCGCCGACCTCGAATCCGTGCGCGCCGCGGCGCACCACGCGTTCGAGGACACGGCCGGGCAACTGGGCACGCGCCGCAAGCGGGCCGCGGCGCGGCTCTCGCGCCGCATCACCGAGGCCATGCAGGACCTGGGTATGCCCGGCGGGCGTTTCGAGGTGGGCCTGCGCACCACGACGGAAGGCGGCCCCGGCGGGCGCGAGGGCGTAGAGTTCCTGGTCAGTGCCAACCCGGGTCAGCCGCCGCGCCCGCTGCGCAAAGTCGCCTCCGGCGGCGAACTCTCCCGCATCAGCCTCGCCGTGCAGATCACCTCGCTCGGCGAGGAGGCGCTTCCGAGCCTGATCTTCGATGAGGTGGACAGCGGTATCGGCGGCGCGGTGGCCGAGACGGTGGGGCGACACCTGCGCAGCCTGGGCGAGCGCCATCAGGTGCTGTGCGTCACCCATTTGCCCCAGGTCGCCTCGCTCGCCCACCACCACCTGCAGGTCGACAAGCACACCCGCCGCGGCACGACCCGCACGCGGATCCGGGCCCTGAATCCCGGTGAGCGGGTCGGTGAAGTGGCGCGCATGCTCGGCGGGCTGGAGATCACCCCCCAGACCCTCGCGCACGCCGAGGAGATGGTGCAGCGAGGACGGGACTGAGGGTCAAACTCGGGTGAGTCCCCCGGCATGGCCGGGAGCTTACCTCCACTGAGTTACCTGATGAATATCTTCAAGACGGAGATAGGCCGAAATTCAAGTTGTGGACGATACAATAATTAACAATAATAATCCATATCAGATAAACTCGGCAAATTGAAGAATTCCCAAAAGGGATTGTTATGGCAACTTACGCTATTTGGAATAATAAAGGCGGTGTTGGAAAGAGTTATCTCTCCTTCCAAATCGCATGTGAGTACGCACGCACCCATCCAAATAAACGCATTTTAGTGATTGATCTATGCCCACAAGCCAATTCCTCCGGGATGCTTCTAGGGGGTATTGAGGCAGGCGAGAGAGTTCTTGACAGCCTAGCAGGAAAAACACCGAGTTTGACTGTTTCGGGCTACATCGAAGACCGGATTCGAAGCCCCTATGTCAACCCAAAAAGAGGATCTTCATACCTCACTCATGTAGCAAATCACAACGAGGCCGTCCCTGAAAATCTGTATTTGATTACAGGAGATGAACAACTTGAGATCCAGGCATCCCGAGTATTGGCAGCCACGGCACCCGGCCCTACCGATGCTTGGAGAATCGTCCACACATGGATAAATGATCTTATAGAAGACATTCAGCAATGCTGGGATACAAATGACGCAACTGTATTTATGGATTGCAACCCGAGTTTTACGATTTATACCGAGTTAGCAATGTCAGCGGCTGATAGATTAATCATCCCATTTTCCGCTGATGGGTCATCCAGAAGGGCCGTTCGAGCTGTTCTGGCGCTGGTATATGGTGTTACCCGTCAACCTGGTGCGCAGCAGTCACAGTTCTATCTCAATTCGCAACAATACCGACTCCCGGTGCCACTTATATATTGCTATGTTGGAAATAGGATGACCCAATATCTAAGCTCTGCGAAAGCATT
>CAZAQG010000057.1:3744-16301 GCA_964487445.1 uncultured Chromatiales bacterium | reverse complement strand
AGGGCGGTCGCACGGTGGGGGCCGGCGTGGTCTCCAAGGTCATCGAGTGAGGGCGTGTCGCAGCGAAGCGCGCGCGTGCACTCACCGCGGCGTGCCGAGTCTTTAGGCCAGTAGCTCAATTGGCAGAGCAGCGGTCTCCAAAACCGCAGGTTGGGGGTTCGAGTCCCTCCTGGCCTGCCATACGGCATTGAACCGGAACATGGGGCGAATCGGCGCGGTCGGCACCACGGGGGATCCCCGGCGGCGCCGCCGACCGGCGAACAGAGAGTATGGCGCAGAAATCGGGTACCACCTCCACCTCGCCGCTTGACACGGTGAAGCTTGCAATCGCGGTGCTGATTCTGATCGCGGCGGTCGTGGGCTTTTACTGGTTTGTGGACGAGCCGTTGATTTTCCGGGTACCCGGGCTGCTCGCGGCTACGGGCATCGCCGTGGCGGTCGGCTCGCAGACGCGGGCGGGGCGCGCGATCTGGGCGTTCATCGCCGAGTCGCGCACCGAGGTGCGCAAGGTTGTGTGGCCAACGCGCCATGAGACGGTGCAGACCACTCTGGTGGTGATCGGTCTGGTGCTGCTGGTCGCGGTGTTCTTGTGGGCGCTGGATCTGGGATTGCTCAGGATGGTGCGTGTGCTGACGGGTCAGGGGAGTTGAGGGAATGACACTGCGCTGGTACGTGGTACACGCCTATTCCGGGTATGAGAACCAGGTGCGTCGCTCGTTGCAGGATCGGATCGAGCGTAGCGGACTTCAGGATCGGTTCGGCCAGATCCTGGTGCCCACCGAGGAGGTGGTCGAGATACGCGAGGGGCAGAAACGGCGCAGCGAGCGCAAGTTCTTCCCCGGCTACGTACTGGTTCAGATGACCCTGGACGACGAGACTTGGCACCTGGTCAAGGAGGTGCCGCGGGTGATGGGGTTCGTGGGCGGCACCTCGGACCGTCCCGCCCCGATCAGCGACCGCGAGGCCGATGCCATCCTGCAGCGGGTCCAGGAGGGGGTCGAGAAGCCGCGACCGAAGGTGCTCTTCGAGCCCGGGGAGGTCGTGCGCGTAATCGACGGCCCCTTCAACGACTTCAGCGGCGTGGTCGAGGAGGTCAACTACGAGAAGAACCGCCTGCGGGTGGCGGTGCTGATCTTCGGTCGACCGACGCCGGTGGAACTGGAGTTCAGCCAAGTGGAGAAGGGCTGATCGCCCGGGAGTCCGTCCGAGTCATCCGTGCGTAGCGGGACGCGCGGGGAATCGAGGACCGTTTTGCGATTCTTCAAGGAGAATAGCGGAGCTATTCGACGAGAAGGGTCGCGGACATGGGCCGATTTCTCACCGCCGCAGCAGTCCACGATTATTCGGACGAACTCCAGGGGACCGTCGCGAGGCGCACGGCGGCGAGGGCTGCGCGGCGGGATCGACGACCCCGCCCGACGCGGTGACTGGACCGGGCGGGGGATCGTTTTACGAAGCCCGCACGCCGGTCGCCCGGCATGCGGGAGCGCGCCGGGGCGCCGGTGACGACAACTCCGGGGAGCCGAGAGGCGATTGCACCCGGTAGGAGTGGATGATGGCAAAGAAGATACAGGCCTATATCAAGCTTCAGGTGCCGGCCGGGCAGGCCAATCCCAGCCCCCCGGTGGGCCCTGCGCTGGGTCAGCACGGCGTAAACATCATGGAGTTCTGCAAGACCTTCAATGCGCACACCCAGGGGGTGGAGCAGGGTCTGCCGACGCCGGTGGTTATCACCGTGTATTCGGATCGCAGCTTCACCTTTGTGACCAAGACGCCGCCGGCCGCGGTCCTGCTGAAGAAGGCCCTGGGCCTGCAGAAGGGCAGTGCCACACCCAACAGCGACAAGGTGGGTAAGGTGACACGGGCGCAGCTCGAGGAGATCGTCAAGGCCAAGGGGCCGGATCTCACCGCGGCCGATATCGATGCGGGTGTGCGCACCATCGCCGGCAGCGCGCGCAGTATGGGCATCGAAGTGGAGGACGTTTAGCCATGGCGAAGCTCTCCAAGCGCATGCGGGCCATCCGCGAGAGGTTGGTGCCGGGGCGGCTGTACGCGGTCGATGAGGCGCTTCAGATCCTCAAGGAACTTCCGCAGGCCCGTTTCCGCGAGTCCGTGGACGTGGCGTTCAACCTGGGCGTCGATCCGCGCAAATCCGATCAGGTGGTGCGCGGATCCACCGTGTTGCCCCACGGGACCGGGAAATCGGTCCGGGTGGCGGTGTTCGCGCAGGGGGCCAACGCCGATGCGGCACGCGCCGCCGGTGCCGATCTGGTGGGGTTCGAGGATCTGGCGGAGCGCATCAAGGGCGGCTCGCTGGACTTCGACGTCGCGATCGCGTCGCCGGATGCGATGCGTGTGGTGGGCCAACTGGGCCCGATCCTCGGCCCGCGTGGATTGATGCCGAACCCCAAGGTGGGGACGGTGACGCCCGACGTGGCCGGCGCAGTGCACAACGCGAAGACGGGCCAAGTACGCTACCGGACCGACAAGGCCGGCATCGTCCACTGTACGATCGGCAAGGTCGATTTCGAGGTTTCCGCCCTGAAGGAGAATCTCCAGGCGCTGCTCGCCGACCTGCAGAAGGCGAAGCCCGCGGCGGCCAAGGGGATCTACCTGAAGAAGGTCACCCTGTCCTCGACCATGGGCGCGGGCATTGCGCTCGATCAGAGTTCGCTCGCCGGCTAGCCGGCGGGAGGGGCGCCGTTCGCGCCCTACCAGGCTTTGGGGTCGGTCCACCCTTTCCGGGGGCGGGGCGGCCGTCAAAGACCGCAGGTGCCGCCGGAGTTTGTTCGGACTCCGGGGCTTAATGGGCCCGGGCCCGGCCTGCGCAGACGGTGGACCCAGCGCCAGTGATTCCGGCGTCGTTCACCGCACGGGCGGGCGCCCTCGCGGGCGTCCCGAGTCCACAACGGGCACGTGGCGGCGGGAAGTCGCGCGGTGCCATTGAGGTGACAGACGTGCCACTCGTACTGGAAGAAAAGAAGACGATTGTCGCGGAGGTCAACGCCGTGGCTGCGGACGCTCATTCGGCGGTCGCGTCCGAGTACCGGGGTTTGAGCGTCCAGGAGATGACGGAGCTGCGCCGCTCGGCGCGCGACGGCGGCGTCTATCTCAGGGTCGTGAAAAATACCCTGGCGCGTCGGGCCCTGCAGGGCACCGCGTTCGAATGTATGCAGGAAGGTCTCGTGGGGCCGCTGCTCCTGGCATTCTCCAAGGAGGAGCCGGGCGCCGCGGCGCGTGTGGTCAGCGAGTTCGCCAAAGGCCACGACAAGCTCGTGCCCAGGCTGATCGCGGTCGGTGGACAGTTGCTCCCCGCGGTCGAGTTGCAGCGCCTCGCCACGCTTCCCACCCGGGAGCAGGCCATCAGCTTGCTGATGGCGGTGATGCGTGCGCCGCTCGACAAGCTCGCCCGCACCCTCAATGAGATCCCCGGCAAGCTCGTTCGGACCCTGGCGGCGGTTCGCGACCAGAAACAGGCCATATAACGGGGTCCCCGGGGGTCGCGCGCCGTGTCGGCCGCGCCCGGGTCCACCGGACTACTGACGATTCAGGAGATTCAACCATGTCCGTATCCAAAGAAGAGATTCTCGAGACCATCGCCGGCATGACGGTGATGGATGTCGTCGATCTGATCTCCGCGATGGAAGAGAAGTTCGGCGTCTCCGCCGCGGCGGCGGTCGCAGCGGCGCCCGCCGCCGCGGGCGGCGCCGAAGCCGTCGCCGAGGAACAGACCGAGTTCGACGTGGTGCTGTCGAGCTTCGGCTCGAACAAGGTGAGCGTCATCAAGGTGGTGCGCGCACTGACCGGCCTGGGCTTGAAGGAAGCCAAGGATCTCGTCGAGGGCGCCCCGTCCACCGTCAAGGAAGGGGTGTCGAAGGACGAGGCGGCCGACATGAAGAAGAAGCTTGAGGAAGCGGGCGCCAGCGTCGAGATCAAGTGAGGATCGACGCGGACTGAATGACTTTGCCGATGGGTGAAGCATGGCGGCGGGTGGGACCGGCGGCGGATGGCCGTCGGTTCGCGCCCGCCTGTTCGCGCGTCGTTGCGCGCCGGAGGGTCGCCGCGACGGCCCACACCGGCTCGCGTGCCCGCGCCGGCTAACACGTTCTGATCGAGAGGGACCACCGCGATGTCCTACAGCTTTACCGAAAAGAAGCGGATTCGCAAGGACTTCGGCAAACGCCCGCGTATCCTTGAGGTACCCTACCTGCTGGCTACGCAGCTTGAGTCCTACCGTCGGTTCCTCCAGGAAGACGTGCCGTCCGACCGGCGTCGTCCTACCGGGTTGCATGCGGCGTTGCATTCGGTTTTCCCGATCTCCAGTTATTCCGGAAGCGCCGTGCTGGAGTACGTCGACTACCGTCTCGGTGAGCCGGTATTCGATGTCAAGGAATGCCAGATGCGCGGTATGACCTTCGCCGCGCCGCTGCGCACCACGCTGCGTCTGGTCATCTACGACAAGGAAGCGCAGGCCGGGACCCAGTCCGTAAAGGACATCAAGGAGCAGGAAGTCTACATGGGCGAGTTGCCGCTCATGACGCGTAACGGTACGTTTGTCATCAACGGCACCGAACGGGTCGTGGTCTCGCAGCTGCACCGGTCCCCCGGCGTGTTCTTCGAGCACGACAAGGGCAAGACCCACTCCTCGGGCAAACTCCTGTTCTCGGCGCGCGTGATCCCCTATCGGGGCTCCTGGCTCGACTTCGAGTTCGATCCGAAGGATTGCGTGTTCGTCCGGATCGACCGCCGGCGCAAGCTCCCCGCCACGATCCTGTTGCGCGCCCTCGGCTATTCGACCGATGAGATCCTGAACGCATTCTTCGAAAGCAATGTCTTTCATCTTTCGAAGGAGGGCGCTCAGCTCGAACTGGTCCCCGAGCGGCTGCGCGGTGAGACCGCGAGCTTCGATATCAAGGTCAAGGGGAAGGTCCTGGTCGAGGCCGGCCGGCGGGTGACCGCACGGCATATCCGGGAACTGGAACAGGCCGGAATCAAGACGCTGGCGGTCTCGGATGACTATCTGATCGGCAAGACGATCGCCCGTGACGTGGTGGACACCGAGACGGGGGAACTTATCGTTTCGGCCAATGACGAGTTGAACGCCGAGACCGTCGAGAAGATCCGGCAGGCGGGCATCAAGGAGATCCGCACCCTCTATACCAACGATTTCGATCGTGGTCCCTACATGTCCAGCACCCTGCGTATCGATCCGACCACGAGCGAGCTGGAGGCCCTCGTGGAGATCTATCGCATGATGCGCCCGGGCGAGCCCCCGACCAAGGAGGCCGCTCAGAACCTGTTCAACAATCTGTTCTTCAGCTCGGACCGCTACGACTTGTCGGCGGTCGGTCGCATGAAGTTCAATCGTCGGCTCGGGCGCGAAGAGATCACCGGGCCGGGGGTGCTGTCCAGAGAGGACATCATCGATGTCCTGAAGGTGCTGATCGATATCCGCAACGGAAACGGTTACGTCGACGATATCGATCACCTGGGCAATCGCCGCATCCGCAGCGTCGGCGAGATGGCCGAGAACGTCTTCCGTATCGGCCTCGTGCGCGTGGAACGCGCCGTGCGCGAGCGTTTGAGCCTGGCCGAGTCCGAGGGGCTGACGCCGCAGGAATTGATCAACGCCAAGCCCGTGGCGGCGGCGATCAAGGAGTTCTTCGGCTCCAGTCAGCTCTCGCAGTTCATGGACCAGAACAACCCGCTGTCGGAGATCACCCACAAGCGCCGTGTATCGGCGCTCGGCCCGGGTGGACTGACCCGTGAGCGGGCCGGCTTCGAGGTCCGCGACGTGCATCCCACCCACTATGGGCGGGTCTGCCCGATCGAGACGCCGGAGGGTCCGAACATCGGGCTCATCAACTCCCTGGCCTGCTACGCGCGCACCAACGAATACGGTTTCCTCGAGACCCCGTATCGCAAGGTGGTCGGCGGCCGGGCGACCGAGGAGGTGGTGTATCTGTCGGCGATCGAGGAAGGGCAGTACGTCATCGCGCAGGCCAACGCCACCCTGGACGAGAAGGACAACCTGGTCGACGATCTGGTTTCCTGCCGGCACGCGAACGAATTCACCATGTCGACGCCGGACAAGGTCGACTACATGGATGTCTCGCCGATGCAGATCGTGTCGGTCGCGGCGAGTCTTATTCCGTTCCTGGAGCACGACGACGCCAACCGGGCGTTGATGGGATCGAACATGCAACGTCAGGCGGTCCCGACGTTGCGCGCCGAGAAGCCGCTGGTGGGTACCGGGATGGAGCGCACCGTCGCGATCGATTCCGGTACCGCGGTGGTGGCCGATCGCGGCGGCATCGTGGATTCCGTGGATGCCGGGCGCATCGTCGTGCGCGTGAACGACGAGGAGACGATTCCGGGAGAACCCGGGGTCGATATCTACAACCTGATCAAGTACACGCGATCCAATCAGAACACCTCGATCAACCAGCGACCGCTGGTGCACACCGGCGATGTCATCGCCCGTGGCGACGTGCTCGCGGACGGGTCCTCGACGGATATGGGCGAGCTGGCGCTGGGGCAGAACCTCCTCGTGGCGTTCATGCCCTGGCACGGCTACAACTTCGAGGACTCGATCCTGATCTCGGAGCGGGTGGTGGAGGAAGACCGGTTCACGACCATCCACATCGAGGAGCTGACCTGCGTCGCCCGGGATACCAAGCTCGGGCCGGAGGAGATCACTTCCGACATTCCCAACGTGGGGGAATACGCGCTCTCGAAGCTGGATGAGTCGGGCATCGTTTATATCGGTGCCGAGGTCGCGACCGGAGACATCCTGGTCGGGAAGGTCACCCCGAAGGGCGAGACCCAACTCACCCCGGAAGAGAAGCTGTTGCGTGCGATCTTCGGTGAAAAGGCGTCCGACGTGAAGGACACCTCGCTGCGCGTGCCGTCCGGCATGGACGGCACGGTGATCGACGTGCAGGTGTTCACGCGCGACGGGGTGGAGAAGGACCAGCGTGCGCTCGAGATCGAGAAGATGGAACTCGCGAGCGTCAAGAAGGATCTGAACGACCAACTGCGCATCGTCGAGGACGACACCTTCCAGCGTGTGGAGCGGCTGTTGATCGGAAAGACCGTCGAAGGCGGGCCCAAGAGCCTGAAGGCGGGTTCCAAGATCACCGGAGGCTACCTCGCCGAGGTGCCGCGGGAGAAGTGGTTCGAGATCCGGCTGCGCAACGAGGACGCCAACCGCCAGCTCGAAGCGGTCGCCGAACAGATCAAGGTCCTGCGCAAGGAATTCGACCGGCGTTTCGAGGAGAAGAAGGCGAAGATCACCGCCGGAGACGACTTGGCGCCCGGTGTGCTCAAGATGGTGAAAGTCTACCTGGCGGTCAAGCGGCGCACCCAGCCCGGCGACAAGATGGCGGGCCGACATGGAAACAAGGGGGTCATCTCGCGGATCGTGCCCGTCGAGGACATGCCCTACCTGGAGGACGGCATGCCGGTGGACATCGTCCTGAATCCGCTGGGCGTGCCCTCGCGCATGAATGTGGGCCAAGTGCTCGAGACGCACTTGGGTTGGGCCGCCAAGGGCGTGGGTCAACGTATCGGCCGGATGCTCGACGCCGGTCCGAAGCCCGCCGGGCTGCGTAAGTTTCTGAACGAGGTGTACAACACCAGCGGTCGCGGCGTCGAGTTGAAATCGTTGAGCGACGATGAGGTGCTGCAACTGGCCGGGAACCTGCGTAGCGGCGTGCCGATGGCGACGCCCGTATTCGACGGTGCCAGCGAGGGGGAGATCAAGTCGATGCTGCGCCTGGCGGGTTTGCCGGAGAGCGGTCAGGCGACGCTGATCGACGGGCGTACCGGCGAGGCTTTCGACAGGCCGATCACCGTGGGTTACATGTATATGATCAAACTCAACCACCTGGTCGACGACAAGATGCATGCCCGATCGACGGGGCCCTACAGCCTGGTCACCCAGCAGCCGCTGGGCGGCAAGGCGCAGTTCGGCGGTCAGCGCTTCGGCGAGATGGAGGTCTGGGCCCTGGAGGCGTACGGCGCCGCCTATACGCTGCAGGAGATGCTTACCGTCAAGTCCGACGATGTAAACGGACGTACCAAGATGTACAAGAATATCGTCGACGGTGACTATCGTATGGAGGCCGGGATGCCGGAGTCGTTCAACGTGCTGGTCAAGGAGATCCGCTCGCTCGCCATCAACATCGAGTTGGAGCAGGAAGACTGAGGCGATCGGCCGGGCGGATATCGCCCGAAACGGCCTGACGGGACGCCCACGGGCGTCCCGGAACTTACGGGACAGGTGACGCGATGAAAGATTTACTGAATCTTCTCAAACAACAGGGGCAGGTCGAGGACTTCGATGTCATCCGCATCGGTTTGGCCTCGCCCGATATGATCCACTCCTGGTCCTATGGAGAGGTCAAGAAGCCAGAGACCATCAACTACCGCACGTTCAAACCGGAGCGTGACGGATTGTTCTGCGCCAAGATCTTCGGGCCCATCAAGGATTATGAGTGCCTGTGCGGCAGGTACAAGCGGCTCAAGCACCGTGGTGTGATCTGCGAGAAGTGCGGCGTCGAAGTGACGGTCGCGAAGGTGCGCCGCGAGCACATGGGGCATATCGAATTGGCGAGTCCGGTCGCCCATATCTGGTTCCTGAAATCGTTGCCGTCCCGGATCGGGCTGCTTCTGGATATGACCCTGCGTGATATCGAGCGGGTGCTCTATTTCGAGGCCTTCGTCGTGGTCGATCCCGGGATGACCCAACTCGAGCGCGGCCAGCTGCTGACCGACGAGCAATACCTGGAGGCCATCGAGGAGAACGGGGACGAGTTCGACGCACGCATGGGCGCCGAGGCGGTCTACGGGTTGCTCAAGTCCCTGGACCTGCGCACGGAGGCCGCCCGGCTGCACGACGAGATCGTGAGCACGGCGTCGGATGCGAAGCTCAAGCGCTTGTCCAAGCGCCTCAAGCTGATCGAGTCGTTCCTGGACTCCGGCAACCGCCCGGAGTGGATGATCCTCACCGTCCTCCCGGTACTGCCGCCCGACCTGCGCCCGCTCGTGCCGCTCGACGGCGGCCGGTTCGCGACCTCGGATCTGAATGATCTGTACCGGCGGGTCATCAACCGTAACAATCGTCTCAAGCGCCTGCTCGAGCTGAACGCGCCCGACATCATCGTCCGCAACGAGAAGCGCATGTTGCAGGAATCGGTGGATGCCCTCCTGGACAACGGGCGTCGCGGTCGGGCGATCACCGGGACCAACAAGCGCCCCCTCAAATCGCTTGCGGACATGATCAAGGGCAAGCAGGGGCGCTTCCGCCAGAACCTGCTGGGCAAGCGCGTCGACTATTCCGGGCGCTCGGTGATCGTGGTGGGCCCCACCCTGCGTCTGCATCAGTGCGGACTTCCCAAGAAGATGGCGCTGGAGCTGTTTAAACCCTTCATCTTCGGGAAGCTCCAGCTCCGCGGTCTGGCCACGACCATCAAGGCCGCGAAGAAGATGGTGGAGCGTGAGGTCGCCGAGGTCTGGGACATCCTCGAGGGGGTGATCCGGGAACATCCGGTGATGCTGAACCGGGCCCCGACGCTGCACCGTCTCGGTATCCAGGCCTTCGAGCCGGTGCTGATCGAAGGCAAGGCGATCCAGCTGCATCCCCTCGTGTGCGCGGCGTTCAATGCCGACTTCGACGGCGATCAGATGGCGGTTCATGTGCCGCTGTCGCTGGAGGCGCAAATCGAGGCGCGGGTGTTGATGATGTCCACCAACAACATCCTGTCGCCGGCGAACGGCGAGCCAATCATCGTTCCTTCCCAGGACGTGGTGCTCGGCTTGTATTACATGACCCGCGAGGCCGTCAACGTCCTCGGCGAGGGCATGATGTTCGCCGATGTGGCCGAGGTGCATCGCGCCTACGAAAGCCGTGTGGTCGGTCTGCATGCGAAGGTCAAGGTGCGGATCCGCGAGGTCGTGAAGGGGGAGGACGGAGATCGGCGCAAAGTGCGCCGGGTCGTGGATACCACCGTGGGCCGCGCCCTGCTCTCGGAGGTTCTTCCCGAGGGGATGTCCTTCGATTTGATCAACCGGGACATGAACAAGAAGGCGATCTCCCGTCTCATCAACTTCGCCTACCGCGATGTGGGGCTGAAGGAGACGGTCATATTCGCCGATCAGCTCATGTATACGGGGTTCTACTACGCGACCCGGTCGGGCGCATCGTTCGGTGTGGAGGATATGGTGGTCCCGGATCAGAAACTCGAAATCCTGGCCCGGGCCGAAGCCCAGGTCAAGGACATCGAGGCCCAGTATGCATCCGGGCTGGTGACCAGCGGCGAGCGTTACAACAAGGTTGTGGACATCTGGTCGCATACCAACGACGTGGTCGCCAAGGCGATGATGGATAAGCTGGGTTCCTACGAGGTGAAAGACTCCCGGGGGAACATGGTCAAGCAGAAGTCGTTCAATCCGATCTTCATGATGGCGGACTCCGGGGCGCGCGGCAGCGCCCAGCAGATCCGCCAGCTCGCCGGCATGCGCGGGTTGATGGCCAAGCCGGACGGGTCGATCATCGAGACGCCGATCACGGCCAATTTCCGGGAAGGGTTGGACGTGTTGCAGTATTTCATCTCCACCCACGGTGCACGCAAGGGTCTCGCGGATACTGCGCTCAAGACGGCGAACTCGGGCTATCTCACCCGTCGGCTGGTCGACGTTGCGCAGGACCTGGTGGTGACGGAATTCGATTGCGGCACTACCGCGAGCCTGCTGATGGCGCCGTTGGTGGAGGGCGGTGACGTGGTGGAGCCGCTCCGCGATCGGGTCCTCGGACGCACCGTGACGTGTGAAGTCACCAAGCCGGGCACCGACGAGGTGCTCATACCGGTCGGCACGCTGCTCGACGAGTACTGGGTGGCGCAACTCGATCAGATGGCTATCGACCGGGTCATGGTCCGCTCGCCGATCTCCTGCGCGACCCGTCATGGGGTCTGCGCGGCCTGTTATGGCCGCGACCTGGCGCGCGGGCATCGGGTAAACCTCGGCGAGGCGGTGGGGGTCATTGCCGCCCAGAGTATCGGTGAGCCGGGCACCCAGCTTACGATGCGGACCTTCCACATCGGGGGTGCCGCGTCCCGGACGGTTGCGATCAACAGCGTGGAGATCAAGTCCAACGGGACGGTGAAGCTGCGCAACATCAAGCTGGTCAAGCACAAGAAGACCGGAAACTATGTCGCCGTCTCCCGTTCGGGCGAACTGGCGGTCATGGACGAGATGGGACGCGAACGCGAGCGCTACAAGGTACCCTACGGTGCGGTCCTCACCGTGGAGGACGGCGAGGCCGTGGAACAGGGCCAGGTCGTGGCGAATTGGGACCCGCACACGCATCCGGTGGTGACCGAAGTGGCCGGACGCTTGCGCTACTCGGACTTCATCGAGGGGGTTACCGTGTTGCGTCAGGTCGACGAGATGACCGGCCTGAGTTCCATGGTGATCATGGATCCCAAACAGCGGGGTGCGGTGGGCAAAGACCTGCGTCCGATGATCCGCCTGCTGGACGAGAACGGCAACGATGTGTGCATCGCCGGCACGGACAAGCCGGCCCAGTACTATCTGCCGCCGGGTGCCATCGCCAGCGTCGATGACGGCGCCTGGGTGGGTGTCGGCGACGTCATCGCCCGTATTCCGCAGGAGTCGAGCAAGACCCGCGATATCACCGGAGGTCTGCCCAGGGTGGCCGACCTGTTCGAGGCTCGTAAGCCCAAGGAGCCGGCGATCCTCGCCGAGACCTCCGGGACCATGAGCTTCGGCAAGGATACGAAGGGGCGTCAGCGACTGATCATCACCGACGACAAAGGTACCCAGCACGAGGAGCTGATCCCGAAGTGGCGGCACATCACCGTCTTCGAGGGCGAGCACGTGGAGAAGGGCGAACCCATTGCCGACGGGGAGCACAACCCGCACGATATTCTGCGCCTGCTGGGGGTGACCGCGCTGGCGGCCTACCTCGTCAAGGAGATCCAGGACGTCTACCGCCTCCAGGGTGTGCGGATCAATGACAAGCATATCGAGATCGTGATCCGGCAGATGTTGCGCAAGGTGGAGGTGACCGATCCGGGCGAGAGCCGTTTCCTCAAGGGGGAGCGGGCCGAGCGTGCCCGGGTGTTGGAGGAGAACGAACGGTTGGAGCGTGACGGCAAGGCGCCGGCGCGCTTCGATCCGATCCTGCTTGGAATCACCAAGGCGTCCCTGTCCACGGATTCGTTCATCTCGGCGGCCTCCTTCCAGGAGACGACCCGGGTGTTGACCGAGGCGGCGGTTCGGGGTCTGAGCGATCCTCTGCGCGGGCTCAAGGAGAACGTGATCGTGGGTCGGCTCATCCCTGCGGGCACCGGGCAGGTCTACCATGCCGAGCGTCGCCGTCGACGTGCGGGCGGCCTTGCAGGTCTCGGATTGGAGACCCCCGGGGAGCCGACCGATGCGGAGGCCGTGTTCGTGGACCAGACACCCACGGACCAGACACCCACGGACCAGGCAGCCACGGACCAGGCAGCCACGGACCAGGCAGCCACGGA
>CAZAQG010000057.1:0-3644 GCA_964487445.1 uncultured Chromatiales bacterium | reverse complement strand
CAGGCAGCCACGGACCAGGCAGCCACGGACCAGGCATTGGACGCATCGGGGTCCTGATCGGACCCGACTACCGGGATGGCGCTTGACAGCGCAGGGCGGCGTCCTTAGAATCGCCTGTCTTCCGACAGGCCGGATTTTTCCGGCCTGTCGTTTGTTTTCGGGCGCGGTCGGTATCCTTCGGCCGGACCCGGGGTAAGGGTCTACCGCGGTGGCGGGAAGACGACCGGCTTCGCGCAGAGAGCCGCCGAGTAGCTTTGGTTATTCGCGGAAAGCCTGGGCGAGGAGGGGTCGCTTGCTCTCGTTTTCCCGTGCTCGGGCCCGGATTGCGGTCACCCGCAGAGTGGAGTCGGGGATGTTATGACGACGATCAACCAACTGGTGCGCAATGCGCGCACGCGCAAGCGGGAAAAGAGTAAGGTGCCGGCGCTGGAGGGCTCGCCCCAGAAGCGCGGCGTATGCACGCGCGTCTACACGACTACGCCGAAGAAGCCGAACTCCGCGCTTCGGAAGGTGGCCCGCGTGCGCCTCACCAACGGCTACGAGGTCACTACTTATATCGGTGGTGAGGGACACAATCTTCAGGAGCACTCGGTGGTGCTGATCCGCGGCGGGCGCGTAAAGGACCTTCCCGGTGTGCGCTACCATGTGGTGCGCGGGAGCCTGGACACGGCCGGCGTGAACAACCGCAAGCAGGGTCGTTCCAAGTACGGTGTCAAGCGCCCGAAGAGTTGAGTCGTGTCCCGGGGCGTGCCCCGGTGGATCCGCAGGAGCCGAGTAGAAGCCAATGCCCAGACGAGGAATACTCCAGCAGCAGTCGATCCTGCCGGATCCGAAATACGGTAGTGAGACGCTGGCCAAGTTCATCAATATGATTATGTACAGCGGCAAAAAGGCCGCCGCCGAGCGCATCGTCTACAGTGCGCTGGACCAGATCATCGCGAAGGGAAAGGGGGACCCGGTTCAGGTCCTGGACCACGCACTGGATAACGTGCGCCCCATCGTGGAGGTCAAGTCCCGGCGCGTCGGCGGTGCGACCTACCAGGTGCCGGTCGAGGTGCGCCCGGTGCGCCGGGCGTCGCTTGCCATGCGTTGGCTCATCGATGCGGCCCGCCGCCGCGGCGAGAAATCCATGGTGGCGCGTCTGGCCAATGAGTTGATGGACGCCGCCGAGAGTCGCGGTGCCGCGGTCAAGAAGCGCGAAGACACGCATCGTATGGCCGAGGCCAACAAGGCCTTCTCGCACTATCGTTGGTAAGACGATGCGCTTCGCCCGCTGTGCGGCGAATTGGATGAGCGTGAGCACCAGGATTGACAGAGAGATTCATGCGAATGGCGCCCGGACCGCAGTCCGGGCGATCCGTCGCGCGCACCCGGCGACGCCGGGCATGATACGCCGATAGGCGAGTACGAGGTCCGGATCGTGGCACGCAAGACACCCATCGAGCGCTATCGTAATATCGGCATCGCCGCTCATATCGATGCCGGTAAGACCACGACGACCGAGCGCATCCTGTTCTATACCGGCATCTCCCACAAGATGGGCGAGGTCCATGAGGGCGCGGCCGTCATGGACTGGATGGAGCAGGAGCAGGAGCGGGGCATCACGATCACCTCCGCGGCGACGACCTGCTATTGGCAGGGCATGGATAAGCAGTTTCCGCAGCACCGGATCAACATCATCGACACCCCTGGGCATGTCGATTTCACCATCGAGGTGGAGCGTTCCATGCGCGTGCTCGACGGGGTGGTGGCCGTGTTTTGTGCGGTAGGCGGTGTGGAGCCGCAGTCCGAGACGGTGTGGCGGCAGGCGAACCGATACGGTGTGCCGCGCCTGGCGTTCGTCAACAAGATGGACCGCATGGGGGCCGATTTCCTGCGTGTCGTGCAGCAGATACGCGAGCGGGTCGGGGCCAATGCGATTCCCATCCAACTCCCCATCGGGGTCGAAGACGGATTCGCCGGCGTGGTCGACTTGGTTGCAATGCGCGCGATCTATTGGGACGACGCGGCGCTGGGCGCCAGCTACGAGGCTCGCGAGATTCCCGCCGAGATGGTCGAGGCCTGCGTCCAGTGGCGCGAGACCATGATCGAGGCCGCGGCGGAGGCCAACGAGGAATTGATGGAGAAGTATATCGAGACCGGTGATCTCGATGCCAAGGAGATCGTGCAGGGTCTGCGCGCGCGCACCCTGGCGAATGAGATCGTCCCGGTCCTGTGCGGCTCCGCATTCAAGAACAAGGGCGTGCAGGCGCTGTTGGATGCGGTCATCGAGCTGATGCCCTCGCCGTTGGACGTGCCTGCGATCAAGGGCCAGCTGGACGATGCCGAGGGTACCCTCACCGAGCGGCTCCCGTCCGACGACGAGCCCTTCTCGGCGCTCGCATTCAAGATCGCGACCGACCCGTTCGTCGGCAGCCTCACCTATATCCGTGTCTACTCGGGCGTGATCAATTCGGGCGACACCGTCTACAACTCCGTCAAGGGCAAGAAGGAGCGCATCGGACGTCTCCTCCATATGCATGCCAATCATCGGGAGGAGACCAGGGAAGTGCGCGCCGGCGACATTGCCGCGTGCGTCGGACTCAAGGACGTGACCACCGGTGACACCCTTTGCGATATCGATAAGGTCATCATCCTGGAGCGCATGGAGTTTCCCGAGCCGGTCATCTCCCAGGCGGTCGAGCCGAAGACCAAGGCCGACCAGGAGAAGATGGGGGTCGCGCTGCAGAAGCTGGCCCAGGAGGATCCTTCGTTCCGGGTGCATACCGATGAGGAATCCGGCCAGACCATCATCTCCGGAATGGGCGAACTGCATCTGGAGATCCTCGTCGACCGCATGCGCCGTGAGTTCAAGGTCGAGGCAAATGTCGGCAAGCCGCAGGTGGCGTATCGCGAGACGATTCGCAAGAGCGTCGAGCAGGAAGGCAAGTTTGTGCGACAGACGGGCGGTCGCGGTCAGTACGGTCATGTCTGGCTGCGGATCGAGCCCAGAGAGCCCGGCGAGGGCTACGAATTCAAGAACGCGATCGTCGGCGGGGTGGTGCCGCGGGAGTACATCGGCGCCGTCGACAAGGGTATCCAGGGACAGATGCAGAACGGGGTGGTCGCGGGCTATCCGGTGGTCGATGTCAAGGTGACGTTGTTCGACGGCTCCTATCACGAGGTCGATTCCTCGGAGATGGCGTTCAAGATCGCCGGTTCCATGGCGTTCAAGGACGGCGCCCGCAAGGCGAACCCGGTGCTGCTCGAGCCGATCATGAAAGTCGAGGTGGTGACACCCGAGGAATACATGGGCGACGTCATGGGCGATTTGAACCGGCGTCGCGGTCTGGTGCAGGGTATGGAGGAGGCCCCGGCGGGCAAGATCATTCGTGCCGAGGTCCCGCTGGCGGAGATGTTCGGTTACGCGACCGATCTGCGCTCCGCGACCCAGGGTCGCGCCACCTATACGATGGAATTCTCGAAGTATGCCGAGGCGCCCGCGAACATCGCCGAGCAGGTGGTCAAGAAGGTCTCCTGAGGCCCGTTTCCGAACAAAGTCGCGAATATCGCAAGTCTTTGGGTTTTTAGATAAAGAGGTATATGACCGTGTCCAAGGCAAAGTACGAGCGTAAGAAGCCGCATGTAAACGTGGGGACGATTGG
>CAZAQG010000056.1:0-16954 GCA_964487445.1 uncultured Chromatiales bacterium | reverse complement strand
CTATCCCATATCGCAAGAGTTCACCCGTTCGCAACAGGCGCAATTCACTCTCTCGGGCGTCGAAGACCAGTATTTTCTCAGCGCACGGTTGTCCACCGCCAGCCCCGCATTCGTGTCGCTGTACGTCGCCGCCGACAAGAACGAGGCGGGCGTATATCAGGGCGCGAACCGCGTCATGACCCTGCTACAGGTGGTCCGCGCCCGCGCTATGCAGACCGGACAGGTGAAGGTCGACGCCGCCGCGCTGGCGCGCGGCTTGAAGCGCAACGGCCACATCGCGTTGTACGGCGTGTACTTCGACACCGACAAGGCGCGCCTGAAGCCCGCCTCGCGCGCGCAACTGGCCGAAATGGCAGCCTTTTTGAAAGCAAATCCACGCGTAAAAGTCTACATCGTCGGCCACACGGATAACCGCGGCACGCTGGCACACAACCTCGATCTTTCGCGCCGCCGCGCGGCGGCAGTGGCAGCGGCGCTGATCGGGCAATACCACGTTGCAGCCGACCGGCTCTCATCCGAGGGCGTCGGACCCCTGGCCCCGGTCGACGCCAATACAACCGGGAAAGGCCGCGCCAGAAACCGCCGCGTGGAACTGGTCGCACGCACGGTGAACGAAACATGAAAATGATGATCGGGGGGACAACAGGCCGCGCCCCGACCGCAAACAGTCGCGGCGTGCTGCGCGGGCTTTCCGTCGGATTCGCGCTGCTGGCCGCGCTGATTCCTGCCACGATGCCGGCGACGTCGGCCGCGGATGTTCCGCGCCTTATGGCGATAGCGTATCCGTACGTAGTCCGTATTGCCCCAATCCAGGTAACAGCCGGCAAAGAAACGATGTTGCGTCTGCTTGGACGATCACTAAGCAACGGTCTGGTAACGAGCTTCAGCGCCGGCATCCGGACCGAGCCTACGAGCCGCACCAGCGCCGATGGCACGCAGGCATCCTTGCGCATACGGATTGCGCCGGACGCGCGGACCGGCCGGCGACAGATGACGCTGGTTGTCAACGGACGACGCGTGACGCAGGATGCTTATATCATCGTACAGGCGCCGCAAGTGAACATATCTACCTTTCCCCGTGTCAGTGTCAAACCGAAGCCCGCACCCGCAGGGTTCGCGCCGCCCGTTTCCATTCTTTCAATCGTCACGCCATCGACGGTGCGCGTCGGCGACCGTGTCCGGCTGATGCTGGAAGGGCGCAACCTCATGCGCGGGCTGCACGTTGACTACGGGCCCGGCGTACGGGTCGAATCGTTGCGGGTTCTCAGTGCCAGGCGTGCCGTTGCGTTCGTACGTATCGACGCAACGGCACGACCGGGACGGCGGATGCCGCGTGCAAGCGAGCCCGATGCCCGGGTTCGGGTTCTCGTTCGAGCGGCGCTAGAGCTTCTCGCCGCCCCTGCCGCTCGAAATCACCGGACACCGCCGAAGTCGACGGGAGGGTTCGCGCCGCGGGTCACGAACGCACACCTGTTCGATGTCTCGCCCAACCGGTTCGAAGCGGGCAAGGACTACCGCGTGACCGCCTACGGGCGGAATCTCGGCTCCGGGCTCGAACTGCGCCTGGGCGACGGCATCCGCGTCAACACCGTGAAGGTGTTGGACGCACACCACGCGCAGGTCGCGCTGCATGTGGATGCGAAGGCGCGACCCGGCACACGCCGGGCGCGAATCCGTGCGGGCGGCCGGGGGATATGGACCGCACAGCCGGCAACGATCCTGGTCGAGCGACCGTTCCTGATCGTGAGCCTACCGAAACCGAAAATTCATCCGCCAAACTTGAAAATAACCGTCAAGGGTCGCATCCTGCTGCAAGGTCCAAAATGGTTTTCGGGTCTCGCCACAAAACCGGCGCCCAAGAATCCGCTTACCGGAAAACCCATGGGACCGGCCGAGATCGTCAAGACCGGCGTTCATGTCCCCACCCTCAAGGACGACAAGGTATTCACTTGGCGTGAGCAGAATCCCGGCATGGCCGAGTGGTACGAGGTGCGCTTCTACTTCGGGAACAGGCTGGTCGCCAAGCGCCACGTCGGTCTGAACAACAAGGGCGCGTTACCGACGTGGCTGGAACCGAATCCGGCCTTGATCGCAACACTTACGCGTGCGGCTTCGACTTACGGGGTATCCGTATCGAGAGACGCGAAGACCGGCAGAATCAAGGTGAGCGGCGTGGTACAGGCGACGCCCGTGTGGGGCGGCCGGAAGAGCACGCTGCCGTCCAGCGCCCTTACCTGGGAAGTGGTCGGCTATCGCCGCTACTTCAAGAGCGGAATCGAACTCCATGCGGCGCTGAAGGCGCGCCGTCCGGTCATGCTGGCATCGCTGTCCGGCGGATTCATTCCGTCGAATGACAACCTGGGCACCATGGTGCCGCGCGAGGTCGAGCGCTCGGAGCGCTGGCCGTTGAACACACCGTACCGCTCCACCGGTCTGGCCTGCGGCAACGAGGCGTCGAGCACGCTCAACGTCAGGCGGGTCGATAACAGCTCCACGAATAAAAACAAGCCGTTCTCCAACGAGATATACCCCGTTGCCCATACCGGAGATCGCTGGCAACTGTTCGGCACGATGGATCTGGGTCGCAGTCCCTGGTCGTCCGAGCCCTCGGAGACCGCGACAGCCGTGGGCCACGGCAAGAACAAGCACTTTCCGTCCATCACCTGGAATTTCGACAACATCTACCTCGACTGGGGCGATGGCACCGTCGTGCCACTGGCGATTTCCAAGTCCGTAGTACCCGGCCGGTCGGTAAATCTCTTCGACAAACATCACGACAAGCTGGATCTCGCCAATAACGGCATAACCCCCCACCAGCACGCCTATTCCCGGGTCGGCAGCTACACCGTACGGATCTATCAACTGGCCGAGGGCGACATTCAGAATGAATCCGCCGGTAACGTCAGCGTGGCGGTCAACCCGCGCGCCACGCTTTACGGCGCCGCCCGGATGGCAATAGGCGGCGGCGACAACAACCGCCCCGACGCCAATACAACGCCGCGCAGCTTTCACCACGCCCGGGCCGTGGGGAATCGCGCCTACATGATGCTGTGCAAACAGGTGGTCATCGAGGCGCGGCACGACCCGGCCTCGGACGGTCCTCTGAATCTGGTGGCAGCCAAGGTGCGCGGCTTTCCCGAGCAAGCGGGGAGCGGCACGCCGCCCAAGGGCGTCAGCGTCGCCTCGCCACTGGGCGTCATCAAATCGCTGATGCCGAAACCTGCATCCGGCGGCGGTTCACCGGTCGCCAGGAGTAGTTTCAAGGTGGGGCATCTTCAGACGGACCAGTCGGCCGTGCACACGGGCCTGCCGTCGCGCGGCATTACCCAGGTCTCCCATGCCAAGAGCTATAGCGGAGCCAGCTTCTCGACCTGCGACGTTGCGCTCACCGGTGGCGGTAGCATCTATTACTACGGTCAGGGGCAGGTGCGCACGACCTGGTATGTGGACGGCGCCCCGGTAGGCAACAGCATCCTTCCGCTCGGGCCCTCCACACCGCGCTCCGACCGTGTGCTGTCCGGCAAGCATCCCGGCAAACCGCTGGTGTCGGCTTCGGACCTGATCCTGTCACCGTCCATTCCGTTCGATCAACTCGGCCGGCACCGGTTGTCGTTCGATGCCGAAGTCATCTATGACGTCAGAGGGCTGCCAAAACTCGCCAGTCTGATGGGCCAAGCGCTCGGAGCCGGCGACCGCAAACCCGACCGCCGGCTCGCCGCCCAACTGGCCGCCGGCCTGCACGGTGCGCCGCCGCTCGGCGTGTTGCCGCCTCGGGGGGTGCGATTTTCCGGCAGCGGCGGCCCCGTGGCCTGGCTGAACCAGCCGCTACAGCGGCTGGCGCAACAATCGTCGAAACCGGTACAACTCGCGGTGTTGGACCGGGTGATGTTCGACAGCGGCGCCTCAATCCGGCTCGGCGGCATTTTGCATTCGGCTCGGGAGTTGCCGAAAGGCAAGCCGCCGGCCTACGTCGCGGCTCCGGCGCGCGCCTATCGGGTGCTGGGATCCAAGTCCGACCAACCCTGCACCTTCCGGTTTCCGGTTAAGGGCGGTGAATTCATCGTCGGCGGACTGCAGAATGCAGGCAAAGGCAAACCACCCAACGTTACCCGCCAGGGCAACAAATGGAGCGGTCACGGCAAGCTGTTCATTAAACTTGCCGGTGGCGCGACCTCATTGCCGGTGCCGCTGAAGTTCACGGGCTGGACGCTCAAAGACGATGCAGTGACGGTCAGCAGCGGCACTTTCGATTTATCTGATCCAATCAAGTCCAGCTTGCTCATGCCGGGTGTCGGCGTGCGGGTACAGCGCCTGCGGGGCGAAGCCGGCAAGTCGGTCCGAATGACGTTAAACGCGCGGATCACCAATTCGAATATCGTGGCGACCGACAACCAGCACTCGCCGCCGCCGCTCGTCGCCACCGCGGTGTTGTCACCAGCCGGAGACTGGTATGCCGGCGGCTTGTCGTTGCCGAAACTCGATGTCTACGACAGTGGCTTTACCTTGGAACCCGACTCCGTCGCTCTCGATTTCAGCGCCTCCCGGGGTAGCGGGTGCGACTCCGGTGACAACGGCTGGATGGGCATCTCCATGGGCGACGGATCGCAACTCTCGGCCTACACCTTCGAACTCAGGAAGGGGCAGACCGCATCCGTTTCCGGTTGGGGTATTAACGGAGAGGGTCTGTGCGGCGCGGCGAACTTCGGCAGCTACGATGCACAGGTGGAACGCGGTTCCATTCAGTGGAAGAGCATCAATGCCAAGGCCACGGGCGGGGGGTTCACGGCTGCCTACAACGGACTGCTCGCGCATGTGCCGTGGCTGAATACCGACCTTACGAGCAACAGCAGCCAATTGCTGAAAGCGGGCAAGGGCAGCAGTGGCGGCAAGCTGGTCCTGAACCTGACCGGCGATGCTCCGCCACGCACCTTCGGACCGGTCACGCTCGACGCCAACGCGCTACAATTCGGCACCTTCAAGGGTGTGGGCTGGGCGGTGCGCGCTCAGAGCACGCTGTTCAGTTTCAGGGCCGACGGTCGGACATTCGCCAAGGACGTGGCCGTCCCCGACCTCGTCTTCGGCATGAACGGCAAGGCCTACTTCAAGGAGGGCGGCGGTACCGTGCACATCAGCCTGAGCGGCTCCAAGGGCCGGCTGTCGCAAGGCGTGGTCGATCTCAAGGGGCTGGACGTGATCGCCACCCCCGGAAAATCGAGCCGGCTGCTGTTTAATTTCAGCACGGAGTTGCGTATCTCGGATGCCTTGCCGGCGGCGCCCGCACCGGTAAGTTACCGCATCGACGAGGCATCGGCGGCCAAATACACCGGCAGCGGACCGGTCACCGGAAAGTTCGTGATCCACAAACCGTTCCCGGACGCCAACCCGTCAACCGATTCGGTGATCCATCCCGACTATGTCGGGCCGCAGGGCGGTCACGGCGCCGCCTCCGGCAGCCACATGTCCTACTGCGGCAAGATCGATCTGGGGATGTTCGGCGGACCACCCGTCAAGGGCGGGTTCGCCCTCGGCTACCAGGGGTCCGATGATTTTTGGGCGGCCGGCGCCGATGTGTCGATGGGGCCGACCGGCACCCCGCTGGTGCCGCCGTTCATGACCTTGTACACCATCGGCGGCGGGCTCGGCTATAACGTGGCACTCAATTCCTTCACCTCCGGCGCGAGCTGTAACGTGAGCGCGAAAATCGATCACACACCGGCGTTCAATGCCCACATACAGGTCGGTGACCCGACTCATTTTGTCTACGGTTTCGATGGCCGGTTCACGGTCAAGGTCAGCGGTCCGGAGGCTGGTGCGCGCATGGACTACAAGGCCTGGATGGTAAGTAAAAAGTGGGACGGCCCTGGTAATTTCCATGGTCATTTTCTATTTGCCAATGGCAACTTCGACGGCACGCTGAACGGAAAATACAGCTTCCTCGACGACAAGGTGTATATCGAGGCCGCCAACGACGCCATTTCCATGCACTTCGGCGGTGGCCGCTGGTATATCCACGCAGGCACCAAGCCCAACCCGATAAAGGGTCATGTCCTGATCGTCAACGCGGGCGCATGGCTGGGCATCGGCAGCGAGGGTATGTACGCAGGCGCCAAGGCCCACCTGAACCTCGGCGCGGGCGATTGTGACGCTGCCTGTGCCCGGGTGATTGTCGATATGCTGATCGCGGCGGAGATTACACCCCAACCGCATATCAGCGCGGACGCCGATATGCACATGGACGCGCACGCGTGTGCACTCAAGATCTGTCTGGGCGCGGGAGTAGGTGCCAGTATGCATGTGGCCGCCTTGCCGCCCGAGCTGGCCATCGGCTTCAGACTGGGCGGCTGCCCGCCCGGGCATCTGAATATCGGGCTACGCATACTGCCCAGTCCCAAGCCGAGCATCGGCGGAGGGCTCTGTTTATGGTGACGGTTCGCGATACCCGGTATTGGGTAATGGTGGCCTTCGGTGCGTGCCTGCTGGCGGTATCCGCAACCGCCCGGGCGGTAACACCCGAACGGGCGTTGTGCGCCCGGGACCGGAACGGTGCGCTGCGGGTTCTGGTACTGATACCGCCGGCGCGCTGGCCGTCGGGCGGGTTCCGGCTGAACGCCAACGGAAAAACCCTCGCACGGATGAGTGCGGATCCAAAGGCCCTGTCACAATTGCCTGAAGAGGAACGCGAAGCGCTACGGCGCCTGCCGGCGCGGGCGCGCAAAGCGAAATCACCGGCGGCGTCGGTCATTATCTATGGACGCCTGCTGTCGGACTGGCGTTTTGCCCGTGCCGCCGGGATGGGCGGCGTCTTCCCCGGTGCGCCGCGCAACATCAAGTCGGTGCAAATCCAGCCACTAAACGCCAGGGGCCGACCCACGGGAAGTCCCCTCGCGTGCCGCCTCGGCTCATCCAAACCGCCACCGGCGCCCGCCAAGCTGCGGGCTGTCAGCATTGAAAACGGGGTGGCGCTGTACTGGCAACCATTCGGCAAGCGGACCCTTCCGGTGCTGTCCTATCGCGTGGCGCGGGACACGGGCGACAGCGCCAAATCGCTCATGTTGCAGGCGCCGTTTCTTCCGTTCGGCCACAAGGCGAAACAACCGGCCTACATGGACCGGCTGCCGCCGTTTGAACAGGAGATTACCTACCAGGTGCGCTGGGTCGACCCCCTCGGTCGCAAGGGCCCCTGGGCGCGCGTGCGCGTCTATTCAGTAGATTTCACCGCGCTACGACCGCCGGCCCGGGTGACGGCGAAAATCGACAAGGATAGTGTGACCCTGCATTGGCCGAAAAGCGACAACCCGCACACGGCCGGTTACGTGGTCGAGCGCGCCTATCTCAACACCGGGCCCTACGAAGTGCTGACGCCCAAGGGTCTTCCCGCGGCCCGGCCCGAGTACCGCGACAGCAAGCTAAAGGGCGGCACGCTGTATTTTTACCGTGTACGCGCCATGGGCCCGCACGGCGATCTGGGTACGCCGTCCGATCCGGTGGCCGCCCAGGCGCGCAGTACGGCGGCCCCGCCCGCGCCGCAGCGGCTCAAGGCCGACGCCGGACGCACGCGCGTGCGGCTGAGCTGGGAGCTACTGCCCGGCAATGTCGCCGGTTACATTATCGAGCGCCGGGCCGAAGGTAGCCCGCGTTGGAGCCGGCTCAATGCGACCCTGCAACAGCCGCCCCGCTACGATGACCTGCTGGGCCCCCAGATTGGCGGCGTGCTCGCCTACCGGGTGACCGCCGTCAGTCAAGACAACCTGAAGAGTGCGCCATCGCAAATCGTAAAGGTACGCCTGATTGATACCACGCCGCCGTTGCCGCCGCGCATTAGCACGGCCAACGGCGCCGGAGGCAAGGTGACGCTCGGCCTGCAGGCGGCGGCCCCCGCCAGGGACACGACGCGGATCTACGTGCTGCGCGGCGGGTCGGCCGATGACCCGGGCCTCGTCATCGGCAAGCCGTTGCCCGGCGACGCCAAGCGATTCGAGGATACCTGGGTTCAGCCCGGCAAGGCCTACTGGTACCACCTGGTGGCCGCCGATGCCGCCGGCAATCGCAGCGCGGCCGGTCAGGCGGTCGAAGTCCGGGTGGCGTCGCCTTTGCTCCCCCGGCCGGCGAAACCCGAGGTCGGCTATGTGGCAAAGCCCGTCCCGATGGTGGAAATCCGTTTCGAGCAACCGCCAGCCCGGCTCTCGATACTCGTGCAGTCGTCCGTGGACGGCGTTCACTGGCTTACCGTCGCCGGTCCGACGAGCGAAACCGAGGCCCGGGACCTCAATCCCGGTACCGGCGCGGTCCGCTACCGCATCCGCTACCGTGCAACTGACGGCTCGCTCGGCCCGCCGTCGGCCGGCGTGGTGATGCGGCGCCCATAGCCGTCGACGCAGGAGAACGATCATGACCGGCTCTACTGTGCCGTTCTCTCGCACGCGCTCAGGTCGCGCCGTCGCCCGGTGCGCGTGGGCCGGCGGCAGCTCGTGTTCTCACCGATGCGGCTGGCGATCGCCGGGCCCGGCACCCCGGCGTTCGAGCGCCTCAAACGGTTCGCTGCCGAGATCGTCGCGCGCCTCAGCGCGGCCGATACGCATTGATCGGGCCGGCCGGTTCGCTCGTGTCGAAACTTCCGTGACACCGCGCGGTCGCCTTGCATGCACGGCGGGGTTTCCCCCGCCCTTGTAGGTTGCGTGCGATTCGCATCACGGTGGTGCCGGGCTCGCCCGGCGGGACACGATCCGGGCGACGGATACGCGGCAAGAAGTCCGGTCATGGAGGCTACTAACGAAACGACGAAGGACACCGACTGGGATACCAACACGCGGATTCTCCACCGGCTCCTCGTCCTCACGGTGACGTTTCAGCTCTTGAGCAGCCTGTACATGGCCGACACGCCGACGCAGTTCCTGTTTCCGGCCATGAGCTGGTAGGGCTGGGCGCAGGCGTAATCGTGGTGACCTTCCGGCTCTATGTCTATGTGAAGGGCGACCTCGGAATCCTGCCCCCATGGAACCACGACGGTGCCGCTGCGATCGGCCGCGATCCGCCGGGCCTGCTGCACGGGCGGCTCCCATCGGCCGGGCGCCGAATCGGATTGTCGAGCTTCGCGCACGAACTCGGTCTGCTGGCCCTGACGGGCAGCGGTTTCACCGGCCCGATCCTGTTCTTCCTCGCACCGATATGCGCACGCAAGTCCGGCTGATGCGATCGATTTCACCAACCTGTCGCTCGACCACACGATCTTCGGCGGTATCTTCCGCTTTCCCCACGCAAGGGTCCAAGAATCCGGCGTACCGATTCCACGCCAGGCGTGGTAGGTAGCGCCGATGTGTTGGAGGTCAGGTCAGTTCGCGGCGGGTTCGGATTCGACCACGTTCTTCCGGATCCCCCCTTCACCGGACTGGTTCGAGGACATGGAGCCGTTGCACTGAACAATAGTTGCAATATGATTAGACTTAGTCTAAAAAAATACTATACTTCCCTTTACCGGGTGGCCGGCGAAAACCACTCCGTCCATTCATTCTGAAGAGGTGTCAAGCCATGAGCAGAAAGCAGGAAGCGATGACTACGGCGGCGGGCATCCCCGTTGCCGATAACCAGAACTCCCTTACCGTCGGTCCCCGCGGACCGGTGCTGATGCAGGACGTGCAGCTATTCGAGAAAATGGCGCACTTTAACCGCGAGCGGGTGCCCGAGCGCGTGGTGCACGCCAAGGGCGCGGGCGCCTACGGAACCTTCACGGTCACCGGCGATATCTCACGCCACACCTGCGCCAAGCTGTTCAGCAAGGTCGGCAACACCTGCGAGACCTTTCTGCGCTTCTCAACGGTGGCCGGTGAGCAGGGTTATGCCGATACCGTGCGTGACCCACGCGGCTTTGCCATGAAATTCTACACCGAGCAGGGCAACTGGGACCTGGTCGGCAACAACACCCCGATATTCTTCATCCGTGATGCACTGAAATTTTCCGACTTCATCCACTCGCAAAAGCGCCTTCCGATGAGCGGCCTGCGCGACAACACCATGCAGTGGGACTTCTGGAGCCTGAGCCCCGAGTCGCTGCACCAGGTTACCTGGTTGTTCGGCGATCGCGGCATCCCCGCGAGCTATCGCCATATGAACGGCTACGGCAGCCACACCTACAGCCTGTGGAACGAAAAGGGCGAGCGCTACTGGGTGAAGTGGCATGTCAAGACCCGTCAGGGCATCAGAAACCTGACGGTGGCCGAGGCCGCGAGGCTGGCGGGCGAGGCACCCGACTATCACCGCCAGGATCTTTTTGCAGCCATCGAACGCGGAGAATTTCCGCAGTGGACGGTCTTCGTGCAGATCATGCCGGAACTCGAGGCGGACAGCTATCGCATCCACCCCTTCGATCTCACCAAGGTCTGGCCACACGCCGACTATCCGCTGATCGAGGTAGGTGTACTGGAGCTTAACCGCAACCCGAAGAACTATTTCGCCGAGGTCGAGCAGTCCGCCTTCGAGCCCGGTAATCTACCGCCGGGATTCGGTGCCTCACCGGACAAGGTGTTGCAGGCGCGCCTGCAGTCCTATCCGGATTCACACCGTTATCGCATCGGCGTCAACTACGCCGCACTCGATGTGAACCGGCCGCGCTGCCCGGTCCACAGCTATCACAAGGACGGTCAGATGCGCTACGGCGACAACGGTGGCGACCAGCCCGTGTATCAGCCCAACAGCTTCGGGGGACCGACGGACGGTTATCCCTACCAGGAGCCGCCGCTGCACATCTCGGGTGATACGGCACGCTATGACCATCGCGAAGGCAACGACGACTATGCCCAGGCCGGCGAGCTATTCCGGCTGCTGAGCCAGGCAGAGCGGGAGCGCCTGATTGCAAACATGGCCGGCGCCCTGCGCGAAGTGCCGCACACCATCCAAAGCCGCTGGATCGGCTATTGCCTCAAGGCCGATTCGGCCTACGGCGCAGGACTTGCTGCCACGTTGGGGATCAACCTCCAGGATATCGTTGCCTGAGACCGATCGGTCGAAATCGGTGAACGTTCAAGGGTGCATGAGCCGCGGGGAGAGAACCTTCAAGCCACTTGGACCGGGATGTCGTGTCCGGTACGCACGATGCGGTTGGCGGCGTCGAGGTAGACCAGCGTCGGCCGGTGGGCGAGCGCCTCCTGCTGGGAGAGGACGGCGTAGGCGCAGATGATCAGCCGGTCTCCCGGGCGCGCCTTGTGGGCGGCGGCCCCGTTCACCGAAATCACCCCCGAGTCGGCCTCGGCACGGATTGCGTAGGTGCTGAAGCGTTCGCCGTTTCCCATATTGTAAATATGGATTTTCTCGTACTCGCGGATGCCGGCCGCGTCGAGCAGCCGCGCGTCGATCGCGCAGGACCCTTCATACTCCAGCTCCGCGTGGGTCACGCGCGCGTGGTGCAGCTTGGCCTTGAGCAGAGTGAGATGCATGGCTGGCGCTCCGGTTCCCGGTCCTCTCGACTGGCTGGCTGGGTGATCACTTCAGAGTAACGATGCACGCGGACGGGGCATCCGCGGACCCGGGGACTTACGGGTCGTTTATTATCGTAGATCCAGCCTCGGCGTTCAATCGCACCACCACGTTGTCGATCAACCGGGTCCGCCCCAGCCGCGTCGCAGCGAGGATTACCACTTCGGAATCAGAGGCATGCGGAACCTCCAGGTCGCCGGCACGGCGCACCTCGAAGTACTCCGGGCGCAGCCCGGCGGCGCACAGCGCCTGCGCGCCCACCCCCGCCACGGCGGCGAAGTCACGCGAGCCGGCGGCGAGGACCCGCGCCTGTTCGCATAATGCCCGGTACAGGGCCGGTGCGCGCCGGCGTTCCTCGGGAGTCAGGTAGCGGTTGCGCGAACTCATCGCGAGCCCGTCGGGCTCGCGCACCGTCGGGATCCCGACCACCTCCACCGGCAGACACAGATCCCGGGCCATGCGCCGAATGACGACCAGTTGCTGGTAGTCCTTCTCGCCGAACACCGCCACCTCGGGGGTCGCAAGGTGGAAGAGCTTGGCTACGACCGTAGCCACACCGGTGAAGTGACCCGGCCGGGCGGCCCCGCAGAGGATCCCCGAGAGCCCGGGCACGGTCACCCGTGTGTGCCCCTCCCACCCCTCGGGATAGACCTCTTCGACGCTCGGACGGAACAGCAGATCCACGGAGTATCCGGCCAGCTTACGGCAATCTTCCTCGAACGTACGTGGATACGCGCCAAAATCCTCGCCTTCTCCAAACTGAGCGGGATTCACGAACAGACTCACGACGACCCGCTCGGCGTGCCGACGGGCGGCCTCCACGAGGGCCAGGTGTCCGGCGTGCAGATTACCCATGGTGGGGACCAGGGCGACCCGATCGCCGGCGACCCGCCAGCGTGCACGCCGCGCACGCAGATCCGCCACTCCGCGCACGATCTCCATGCCGGTCATCCGCACCTCCGGACCCGGATCTCCGCCACGCTCCGGTGCCATGATCAGGTGTAGGTGTGTTCGGGGCCGGGGAAACCGCCGCTCTTCACGGCCCGGACATAGGCCGAGGCCGCCGCCGCGACGGAGGGCTCGCCGGACAGGAAATCCTTGCTGAACCGCGGCCGCCGCCCCGGAGAGATCCCGAGCAGGTCGTAGAGCACCAGCACCTGGCCGTCGCAGTCGGGTCCCGCGCCGATGCCGATGACCGGGAGGGTCAGGGCATGGCTGATCTCCCGTGCCAGGGCCGCCGGCACGCACTCGAGAACCAGCAGGCCGGCGCCCGCCTCTTCGAGGAGGCGGGCGTCTTCGCGCAGCCGCCGGGCCGCCTCCGGTTCACGCCCCTGGACCCGGTAGCCGCCCAGCCGGTGGATCGACTGGGGCAACAGCCCCAGGTGGCCGCACACCGGCACGCCGCATTCGGTGAGCCGATGCACCACCCCGGCCTGCTCGCGGCCGCCCTCGAGCTTGACCATGTGCGCGCCCCCGGCCTGCATCAGCCGCCCCGCACTCGCCAGGGCGCGTTCGGGCGTCGCGTAGCTCAAAAACGGCAAGTCCACTACACGTAGCGCGCGACGGCTCCCGCGCGCCACCGCCGCCGCGTGATAGACCATGTCGTCGACGCCCACCGGCAGCGTGCTGTCATGCCCCTGGACCACCATCCCCAGGGAATCCCCGACCAGCAACACCTCCACGCCGGCCGCCTCCAGCACGCCCGCGAACGCCGCATCGTAGGCGGTCAGACAGGCGATCCGCTCGCCGGCCTGCTTCATCCGCGCCAGCGTCGTCAGGGTAACGGGGGCGTCATGGCCCTTGGGCTTGCCGGTCTCGGACATGGGCTTCGCCGCGGGCCGCCGGGCGCTCAGGGCGCCACCGGCGCCGGGTTGAAATAGTGACGGCCGCTGCCGATCGTGCGCAGCCGCTCGAGCAACATCCGGTAGTCCTCGTCGTTGCCGGCGAGATCGATTTCGGCGGCATTGACGATCAGCAGCGGCGACTCGTCATAATAATAGAAGAAGCGCGTATAGGCCTCCACCAACTGCTCCAGGTAACCGCGTCCGATGAACTGCTCGCAGGGCACGCCGCGGCGTGCGATACGCGTGCGCAGCACCTCCACCGGGGCCTGCAGGTAGAGAACGAGATCCGGGCGCGGTACATCCAGGGTGAGGTGCTCGTAGACCTGCTCGTAGAGACGCAGTTCCTCCGGATCGAGAGTCAGCTCCGCGAACAGCCGGTCTTTTTCCATCAGGAAATCCGCCACCTGGACCGGCTGAAACAGGTCCGTCTGACGCAGCGACTGTATCCGGCGCGTACGCTGGAGCAGGAAATGCAACTGCGTGGGCAGGGCCGCGCGGCGCGGGTTTTGGTAGAAGCGCTCCAGAAAGGGGTTGTCGTCGGGATCCTCGAGGAGCCGCTCGCAGCCGAAGCTCGCGGCCAGGCGCCGCGCGAGCGTGGTCTTGCCCACGCCGATCGGTCCTTCCACCACCACGAAGCGGGGCAATCCTTCGGTCATCGGGGTTCCATTACGGGTTCCAGTTCGACACCGGGACAACACGCAGCCAGGGTCTCCACGGGGCCGTGACCGGGGATCACCAGCCCCGGGGCGATCTCCCGAAGAGGATACAGGACGAAGGCGCGTCGAGGCAGGCCGGGATGGGGCAGGGTCAGCCGGGGATCGTCACGGCACCGGTCACCATAGAGCAACAGGTCGAGATCGAGCGTGCGCGGCCCCCAGCGCACCACACCGCGCACCCGCCCATGCACGCGCTCGATCGCCTGCAGGGCGTCGAGCAGCGCCTCCTCCGCGAGCCCGGTATCGAGTCCGGCCACCGCGTTGATGTAGTCCGGCTGATCGGCGGGACCGAGGGGGGGATTTCGGTACAGGCCCGAGCGCAGCACGCACCGCGTCGTCGGAATCCGGCCGAGATCCGAGAACGCCCGGCGCACGTGCCCGGCCGGGTCATCCAGGTTGGCGCCCAGCCCGACGAAGGCCCGCACCGGCGCGAACACCGCCGGGACCCGCGCGGCCACCGGCCTACTCCGCGTCCGGCCCGGACGCGTCGCCCGCGCCGGGGGCCGGCGGTGCCTCGGCGGCGGGCCCGTCGGCGGTGCGCGCACCGCCGCGCCGGCGCGGACGCCGTCGGCGCCGGCGGCGGGTCGGCTCCGGCGCGCCCTCCGCCTCCTCCCGGGGGGGGGCGGAGGCCCGCTCCCGGGGCTGCGCCGGTGACTCGTCGCGCGGGCGCTCCTGGAACTCGGTCCACCAGTCCACCAACGACTGGACCTCCTCGCCCGCCTGCGCGCGTAGCGCCAGCAGGTCGTAGGCGGCCCGGAATCGCGGGTGCTGCAGCAGACGCAATGCGCGCTTGCCGCGCGGCGGCCCGGCGAAGCGGATCTGCAATTGCCAGATCTCGCGCATCGGCAGGGTGATGCGCCGCGGCAGGGCGACGCGCCTGACCTGTCGGGCGACGACCTCGTCGCCGGCGTCCTGCATCGCCTCCAGCGCCGTGGCGCCCTCCGCCTCCAGTTGCGCGGCGCGCCGGCGCACCGGTTCCCAAAGCAGCGCGGCGAACAGAAACACCGGAGTCACCGGCTTGCCGACGGCGACCCGTTCATCGGTATTGGCCAGGGCCCGGGACACGAAGATCGACGGGAAGCCGCCCTCCTCGCGGGCCAGACAGTCCTCGGTCTGCGGAAACAGCCGCGCGAACAGCCCGTAGTGGCGCAGCTGCTCGAAGGTCTGCAAGGCGCACCCCGCCAAGAAGAGCTTGAGCACCTCCTCGAACAGCCGCGCCGGCGGGATATCCTCGAGCAGCCCCGCCAGCACGGGGATCGGGTGTTCCGTATCGGGCTCGAGGCGGAAACCGAGCTTGGCCGCGAAGCGCACCGCGCGCAGCATGCGCACCGGGTCCTCGCGGTAGCGGATCGCCGGCTCCCCGATCACGCGCAGCAGACCGGCCTGCAGATCCTCCACACCCCCGAGGTAGTCCACCACCGAGAAATCTTCGATATCGTAGTAGAGGGCGTTGACGGTGAAATCGCGCCGCCAGACGTCTTCCTCCAGCGTGCCGTAGACATTGCCGTCGATCCGCCGGTCGTCTCCCTCCCCGCCCGCCTCGCCGCCACCCCGGAAGGTCGCCACCTCGATGATTTCACGCCCGAAATGGACATGCGCGAGGCGGAAGCGCCGGCCGATCAGGCGGCAATTGCGGAACAACGCCCGGACCTGTTCCGGCCGCGCGTCGGTGCCCACATCGAAGTCCTTGGGTTCACGACCGAGCAGCAGATCGCGCACGCCGCCGCCGACCAGGCAGGCTCGATAGCCCGCCCTACTCAATCGGTAGAGGACCTTGAGGGCGTTCGGACTGATATCCGACCGGGAGACGACGTGTTCGGCACGTGGGAGGATCCGGGGACAGGCGCTGTTTCCCCCCGGCTTTCCGGATGTTAATGCAAAATCGCTTGAGCCGTCCATATGGCTGCGTATAATACCACCTCTCGCCGGGGGCGGCGCGCGCAGCCCGCCCCCGGCGCGTCTTTGCTCCCATCGTCTAGCGGTCCAGGACGTTGCCCTCTCACGGCAAAAACCGGGGTTCGAGTCCCCGTGGGAGCGCCATTAAAACAGGTGGTTACAGCGCCGAGGGCACCGCGGCCGACAACCGGCTCTGCCGCCGTCCCTCAGCATCACCCTTGCAAAGCGGCGTGATCGATCGAGTCCGGCTCCATTGATCCGCTCCGCTCCCGGAAATCGAGGCCTTACAATCCACCGACAAGTCACCAGAAACGGAAGGAGAAGGGCATTATGGCCCGCGCCAAGAAGAAGCCCCAAAAAAACAACAACGGCGCTACCGTGGGCTATGAGGCCCAACTCTGGAAAATGGCGGATGCCCTGCGCGGCAGCATGGATGCCGCCGAATACAAGCACGTCGTCCTCGGCCTGATCTTCCTCAAGTACATCTCCGATGCCTTCGAGGAGCAGCACGCCCGCCTCGTGGCCGAGCGTTCCCAGGGTGCCGATCCCGAGGACCCGGACGAGTACCGGGCGCTCAACATCTTCTGGGTACCGCCCGAGGCACGCTGGACGCATCTCAAGGCCCAGGCCAGGCAGCCCACCATCGGCCGGCTGGTGGACGACGCCATGACCGCCCTCGAACGCGACAACCCGAGCCTCAAGGGCGTACTGCCCAAGGACTACGCCCGGCCCGCGCTCGACAAGACGCGGCTCGGCCAGCTCATCGACCTGATCAGCAACATCCGGATCGGCGACGAGGAGGCCCGCGCCAAGGACGTGCTCGGCCGCGTCTACGAGTACTTCCTCTCGCAGTTCGCGAGCGCCGAGGGCAAGAAGGGCGGCGAGTTCTACACCCCGCGCTGCGTGGTCAAGCTCCTGGTCGAGATGCTGGAGCCCTACCGGGGCCGGGTCTACGATCCCTGCTGCGGCTCCTCGGGAATGTTCGTGCAGTCGGTGGAGTTCATCCGTGCACACGCCAACGGCAATGGCAAC
>CAZAQG010000055.1:0-17196 GCA_964487445.1 uncultured Chromatiales bacterium | reverse complement strand
ACGGGGCCGGAGTGTAGAGCCCCACACGGCTTCCCGTCAATAGGGCCGCGCGGCGGGCACCGATGCCGCGGTCAGTACACCGGCACCAAGCTGTAACCCTTCTGCTGGTAGGCGATCACCGAGATGAACCCGTTGCCGACCACGCGTACCGAGGGGATCACCGCCTTGGGATCGATGCCGTACCCGTGCAGGGCCACGTTACAGGCCTCGGTGCGGATACCGGCGTTGCGCAGGCCGCGCACCGCCTCCTGGATCTCCGCCACCGGGCGTTGGTCCTGGTAGGAGATCCCGCGCCGGTCCTTGGTCAGAAAGGCGACCGACGGGCCGATCACGACCACCACCACGCGGGCCTTCACACCCTGGCGGTCCATGCTCGCCGCGGTCTTGCCGACCAAGCGCAGCACGTGGGCGACCTTGAGCGGGTCGGCGGAGTCGATGAGGAACACCGCCTTGGCCGACTTGAGGCCGAAGAGCGCGGCGGCGTCGTTGACCGGTGCCGCGCGGACCCCGGCCGCGACGCCGAACAACAGGGTGAGGAACAGGATGCGCGCGATTGCAGGGATCGGTGTCTTCATCGGATACCCCTCCGGCCAGTGACGAACCCGTGCCATGGTAGCGCATTCCGCGCGCGCGGCGTGCACCGAAGCATCGCCGCGCGGCACGCACGGACGCGCCTTGGTTTCACGTCGAGGACCCCGGGCGCCGGGTGGGTCGTGAAGACGCGCACCGAGCGGGCGCGCCGGGGTTCCCGCGTGTCCCCGGCGCGCCCATAATGGCTCACGATGCGGGCATCGATTCCCGGGAGACACTCGATGAAGACACTCCGACACGCCGGTGCGGTACTCTTGCTACTGGCGGCCATCGCGGTGGGGGTGGTCTATTCCGGGCTCTACAATGTCGCGGCGGACCGGCCCGACCCGCCCCTGACCCGCTGGCTGCTGCACTCGACCATGGAGCGCTCGGTGAAGGTGCGCGCCGCCGCCGTCGTGGTCCCGAAGGATCTCGACGACCCGCTGCGCATCGATACGGGGGCCGAGCACTATGCGGAGATGTGCGTGGGCTGCCACCTCGCCCCGGGGATCGAGACCTCCGAGTTGCGCGAAGGGCTCAACCCCCGCCCCCCCCGGCTGGCCGGGGTCGTCGCCGGGATGGACCCGAAGGAACTGTTCTGGATCATCAAGCACGGGGTGAGGATGACCGCAATGCCCGCCTGGGGGCTGTCCCACGGCGATCAGAGTCTTTGGGACATGGTCGCCTTCCTCCGTCACCTGCCGACGATGACCCCGGCACGCTACCAGGAACTCACGGCCCGCCCCGCCGCCCCCGAGCCCCCGCCCACCCATGGCCACGGCCGCATCCCATAGCGATCACCCGCCGCCTATGGGGACGGCGCACGACGCGCCGCTCAACGTGCTGTTCGCAGTGCACGACTGGGGACTCGGACACGCGACCCGCGACCTGCCGCTCATCCGCGGCCTGATCGCGGCCGGCCACCGCGTGAGCGTGCTCTCCTGCGGACGTGCGCTGCACCTGCTGCGCGCGGAACTCGGCGCCGAGTGCGAGTTCATCGCACTACGCGATATCCCCAAGCCGCTGAGCCGTCGGCCGGCGTGGTTCTACGTCAAGATGAGTCTCCTCATGCCGCTGGTGCTGGCCACCTTCCGGCGCGAGCGCGCCGTCACGCGCCGCCTGCACCGTGAGCGCGGCTTCGATCGGATCGTCTCCGACAGCCGCTTCGGCGTGTGCCTGCCCGAGGTGCCGAGCTACTACCTGTTCCACTCGCTGCGTCAGATCATTCCGGGCCGCCCCTATCACCTCGAGAAGCTGGTCGAGTGCGGGCAGCGTCACCTGCTGCGCCACGCACGCGCCGTGCTGGTCCCGGACACCGGGCGCGACGGGCTCGCCGGCGACTTGTGCCACGACGTGCACTGCGACTGGGGCGGGCGTGTGCGCTACCTCGGTATCCTCGCGAGCGTGCACCGGCGACCGAGCGTGCGGGACATCGACTGTTTCATCAGCATTTCGGGGGCCGAGCCGCAACGCACGCTGTTCGAGCGCATCGTTCTGCACAACGTCCACGACCTGCCGGGCCGGGTGGTGGTGGCGCTGGGCCGCCCCGATCGGACCGGCCCCGCGCGCGAGGACGGGCGCGTGACGATCCATCCGTATCTCGATCGGCGACGCCAGGAGGAAATGTTCAACCGCGCCAAGCTGGTGGTGTGCCGCTCCGGCTACAGCACGCTGATGGAACTGGCGGAGCTGCGCCGACCGGCGCTGTTCGTCCCAACGCCGGGCCAGAGCGAACAGGAATATCTCGCCAAGTATCATTGCGCCCTCGGGCACGTACACACCGTCACGCAGGAGCGCCTCGACCTGGCCCGCGACGCGGCGCGGGCACGCGAGTATCCGGGTCTGCCGCCGGTGGCGTCCCCGGAGCGCTCAGTGCGCAGGTTTCTGGAGATCGTCACCGGCGACGCGGTCGAATTCATGCCATAGTAGTACCACCGTCGGCACACACCAGAACCAGATCGCACCGGTCCACACCAGCCGGAACCCGATCATTATCGCCAGCCCCTCGCTCGGTCCGTATCCCCACGCCTGGGCGGCCCCGAGACCCGCGAGTTCGATTCCGCCCAACTGCGGTATGACCCCGCCCAGCACGAGCACCACCATCAGCGAGAACGCGTAGACCGAGAAGGCCTGCCGGAACGTGAAACCGCCGGCCCCCACCCCGTGCGCCACGAGCAGGAAGGCGGCGGCGAGGGCCGACAGATAGACCGCCGTAAGGATCAGGCTCGGCGCCAGTACGCCCGGTGTCGAGAGCCGACGCAGGCCCGTCAACAACTCCTCGATACCGCGGAACAATGACCGCAGGGGGGCGGGCGAGGACCGCTGCGCAAGCGCCGCACCGAGCCCCTGCAGACGCAGCAACAACACCACCATGGCCAGCGATGCCGCCAGCAGTCCGATGCACAGAGGCCGCAGCCACGGCCACGCCGGGATCGGGTCGATCGCCAGCGCCAGGAACACCAGCCCGGTCTCGATGGCCAGGATGAGCGTGGTGGCGGCCGCCGAGCGCGCGAAACCCGCACCCTGCAACCTCCGCAGCATATAGTTCTGGGCGTAGACGCCGGCCGGGATCGACAGCGTGATCTCGCCCACGGCGAACGCCAGGAGCAGCCGGCGCGGCGGCGTGTCGATTCCGAGTCCACGCAGCAGCAACCGGAATTCGAGCAGCTTCAACCGGAGATAGACCAGCGCGAGCACCAACGTCGCGCCGACGGCCACCGGCGGGATCCGCCGTATGCGCGAGACCACGCGCGGCAGATCACTGACGCCGAACACGAAGGCCAGGAGTGCGGCGGCGAACAAGACGGGGAGCAGGACCGCCGGTCTCAGCAGCACCCGGAGCCACGCGCGCCGCGCCCCTTGCCGTGGGGCCGCCCGCGGAGATTCCTTCACGAGTCCTCAGGCACCGGCCGCGGCGTCGGCGGTGCAGCGGGCCACCCCGCTCAGTTCGTTCTCGACGTAGTGCAGCGGATGCACCACGGCGGGCGCAGGGCCCGGCCGCGCCGGGGGATCGGACCGCAGGACGTAGACCCCGCCGCGCCGGCGCGCCAACGCCCCATGGCGCACGCAGTAGCGCAGGTAACCGCGCACACGCCGGCCCCGCTCGTGCGGGTCGAGGGCCCGCGGATCGACGTGCAGTCCGGCGTCCTTCCAGCGCGCCGCCTGACACTCCACGAACGCCTCCATAGCGCCCGCGGAGATGTCCCGCCCGGGCGCTCCGCGAACGCTTTGCAGCAGGTAACGGCTGGCCAACTGGCTTACCGTCACCGTGGTCAGCGCCCGGATCGCGCGCGCGACGCGCGCGTTGACCTCGCGGCGCGGCAGTTCCTCCAGACCCACCAGTTCCGGACCGACGTTGACGAACACGCGCTGACAGCCGGTGCACATGAAGTCGTAGGTGATGCCGACCGGCAGGACCCGCAGCGCCCGCCGCGGACGTGTGAGCAACGCGTAGAGACCATTGCGCAGGCGGTGAAAGCCTCCGTCCGTGGACACCGTACCCTCCGGCTCCAGTTGCACGGACTCTCCCCGATCGAGCAGCGCAACGAAATGGTCGAGTTGCGCCTCGATGACGCGCCGCTCGTGTTCCTTGATGGCACGAAACCGCTCGCGTGTGAGTTTGGATAGGCCGTAACGCAGCCGCAGCAAGGGGCGGTACCGACGCCCCAGCGCGTCGCGTACGCGCAACCCGCCGCTGCGGCGCGGTGCAAGCCGCTGGAACTCCGCCGACCAGCGCGGGCGCAGGACCTCACTGAGCGGCAGATCGCCGCACACGCCGAGAACGTCCTCGAGCGTCTCCCACAGCGTGCGCTCGGGAATACGACGCATCGGGTGCGCGTGCAGCAGCTCCAACACGGGCGCCACGTCGATCACGCCCAACAGCTCCCGCAGGGGGCGCGGCCAGCCGGTCAGGTACTCGCGCAGAAAACCGCGACGGAACAGGTCTTCTCGTGCGACGAAGTGGGGCAGCGGGCCGCGCCGGCCGATCAGCGCACTGCACAACAACGGGCCGTCCGTGTCGCGTCGGTGGGTCGCGACGATCAGCGTCGGACGCGCGCGCGTGTAGTGTTCGAGCCCCCACACCTCCACCTCGTGCGAGGCACGCACCGACACGTCGAATGCGACGGTCAACACGCGGCGCAAGGACCGCCGAACGGGTCCCTCTCGAGCGCCGGCCCTTACCGTACGCTCTCCCTGCCAATACTCCGCGGTCCCGGGCTCCATCCGGACACCTCTCCACCGCCTTGGCGAGCGCCCGTCTCCGGTGCCGCCGATCCCGCTCCGACCCGGCGCACTCCGACGCGCACGCCGATTCCAAACGGCCTGCGCTTTTTATTATAGAGAATCCTTCGGCGTCACCGAGGCAACGGGAACTGCGACCATGACGAGGATCAACTCCGGGCGCCGGCGGGCGTCGCTCACCGGCGCCCGCGCCATCCTCGTCCCGACAAATGCCTCGCAGAATCCCCCTCCCCCCCGATCACGTAGTGGTGGTGGTCGGGGGGATACAGCGACATTACCGGCAACCCCGCCCGACCGGGCGCAGGCCGGAGGAGGATGGGGAGGCTACCGGGGGATCGGGGCGGGCGGGGGCACCCGGGAACCGCCGGTACGGGTCGTGTCGCGTTCCCGGCGGTACTGATCGTAACTCGGGGATTTCGGGCAATCCGTCGGCACGGGCGCCACGCAGGGCCGACGCTGCTGTTGGAGATTCACCAACGTGTCATAGACGGTGCGCTCGACGGTCGTACTGCACCCGGCCACCAGCAGCGCGGCCAACACCGGGAGTCCGAGGTACCGCCACGCGCCTTTCACGATCCATCCCCCGGGGGTACGTCAGAGGAATCCCGCCGCTTCAAGACCTGACCCAGCCACAGGTCGGTCAGGTGATCCTGCAACCGGTTCTGGGCCTGGCGCGCGGCGAGGTTGTCCAGATCGATCCAAGATAGCGGCTGGTCCTGCATGGCGCAAGAGAACACGGCGCGCGTGCGCTCCCCGGTCCGGGGGTCGATCTGCCACTGCAGGCACTGGGCGCACACCCCCTGGAGCATGCACTGCATGGGGCTTCCGACCGTGCCCATGGCCTGCACGTCCGGCTTGAAGTAGGGCCGCAGTTCGCCGCGCAGGGCCTGTTGCAGGCCGCGCAACAGGCCGGTGGAACCCATCACCAGGATCTCGTCGACCTCCCGCAGTGGAATCGGCGAGGCCGCACCGCCGGGCTCCAGCGCACCGTCGCCGTATTCGCGCAGCAGCTCGATGACGTTGGAGCGGATGACGCTGAGGTCCTGGGGACGGTGCGCCCCGATGGCCGGTTCCGCGGCCGTGGCCCACACGATACGATCCGCGCCGGCCTCGAGCTGTTCCCGGTAATAGAGTTCGTCGGCGTTGCGGAAGGTCGCCATGTACAGCACCCGGTCGCCGGCCGCGCGCAGCGCCGGTCCGAGCGCGAACATAACCGCCGCCCCCCAGCGCCCGGCGATCACCAGCACGGTGCGCCCCGACTCCACCGACGTGGGTGCGCCGGCGGGGCCCATCAGCACCAGCGGCTGACCGGGCTCCAGGGCCGCGGCAAGCCGCGGGTTGGCGCCGCCGCGCAGCACGAACAACCGGATGTCGTCACCCTCGACCCCCGCCCCGCTGAGCGTCTGCAACGGGATCTGCAGGCGCGTGCCCTCGACCACCGGGCTGAGACTCTCGAAAGTCTGCAAGCGGTAAAACTGCCCGGGACGGAAGTTGCGCGCCGCCAGCGGTGCATGGATCGCCAGTTCGACCACCGAGGGATTGTCGAGCTTCACGCGATGCACCCGCGGCGTGAGCAAATCGGCGATACGCTCGCGGAACCCGCGATACGTCTCGGCGGACGCATCCGCCGCCGGACCGCACTCGCGCAGCGCATACAGGATGCGCGGATAGCTGCGCCGGGCCGATGCCACCGCCTTGACGACGCTGCCGTGAAACGCCGGATGGGTGTCGCCGATAAAGGTCACGCAACGTTCTCCGCTGCGGTACGAGGTGAACGGCCCGAACTCCGGCTCCTTGCAGTGCTGTCCCGCCTGTACCGGCTGCAATTTGCGGCCGTGGCAGACGTGGGGCAGAAAGTGGTCGCCGTCCAGCTCGAAGGTACCGGGATGCTCGCGCTCATAGATGGTGTTCGGCGCCGCGCCGGCGGCGACGAAGATCGCGCGCGCGTCCAGGACGACTTCTTCGCCGCTCGCCATCCAGCGTCCGCCGTGCCGCCGGCGCCGGCGACAGACCAGGGCCTCGACGTGCGCGTAGCGGTCGAGTTCCGCGCGCACCGGCTCCAGGCCCTCGGCGTAGTAGACGCCCTCTTCCAGGGCCTTGACGATCTCCTCGTGATTGCGCAGATAGGCCGGGGACTCGTTCATGCCGCGTCGATAGACCAGGGTCACGCCGCCCCAGCGGCGCAGCAGCGGGATGAAGTCCGGCGCCTCGCCGGCGGCGGCGGCGCGCGCCCGCTCGGCGCGCACGGCGCGCCCATGATCCAGCAACTCCGCCAGGATCCCCCGGTTCTCCTCGTCGAGGCGCGCGATCACCGCCTCCTCGCCGATCTCGACGACCAGCCGTTCGTGGCGTGCGAGCATCTTTTCCACCTGCGCGATGTAGTACGCCTGCACCTCGGTTGCCGTATCCACCGCGGTCAGGCCCCCGCCGATCACGACCGCCGGCAAGCGCAGCTGCAGGTTCGCCAAGCTGTCGGCCTTGGCCGCGCCGGTGAGTTGCAGGGCCATGAGGAAATCGCTGGCCTGGCGCATGCCGCGCGCGAGGCTGTTGCCCATCGGGATCACCCGCGGCAGCCCGGTCCCGCAGGCGTTGCATACGTGATCGAAGCCGAGTTCCCAGGCGTCTTCCAGGGTGATCGTCCCGCCCAGGCGCACACCGCCGAACATCTGGAAGGTCGGCCGGCGGGCGAGCGTCAGATAGATGACCTTGAGGAAGTTCTTGTCCCAACGCACCGTGATCCCGTACTCGGCCACGCCTCCGAAGCCGTAGTTGATGCGCCGATCCAGGGATTCGACCAGGTCGGCGTAGCGGCGCACCGGGCCACGCAGCAGGGCCTCGGGCAGCGGCTCGATCTTGAGCCCGTCGATGCCCACCACCGCGCAGCCCTCCAGGGTCAGGTGGTGCGCCATGGTGAATCCGGCCGGACCCATCCCCGCGATCAGGACCTTGCGTCCGTTGTAGGGCTTCATGCAGTACTGGCGCCGGCGCAGCGGGTTCCAGCGCGCCAACAGGCCATAGATCTCCACACCCCACGGAAGGTCGAGCACGTCGGTAAGGACGCGGGTCTCGATCTGCGGGATATCGACCGGGTCCTGCTTCTGGTAGATGCACGCCTTCATGCAGTCGTTGCAGATGCGGTGCCCGGTCACCGGCACCATGGGATTGTCGACCATCACCACCGCCAGGGCGGCGAGGGTATGGCCGTCGCGCTGCAGGCTGTGCATCTCGGAGATCTTCTCCTCGAGCGGGCAGCCGGTGAGGAGGTTGCCGAGCGGATCGACCTTCAGACCGAGGTCCGGTTCGCCCTTCTTCCCGGGAAAGCCCTTGGAGCAGAAGTCGCCGTCGTGGTCGTGGCAATAGATGCAGTAATGGATCTCCCCCTGCACCTCGCGCCCCTCCATGCGCGGGTCGGTGAGCCGGAACCCGTCGCGGCGCCGGAAGGCGGCGGGGTCACCCTGCACCCGACCCGCCGCATCGCCTTCGACCGCCTGGCGCGCGACCAAGTGTCCGTGGTCGACCGGGCGGGGCAGCCGGAAGCTCACCCAGCCCGCCATGCGGGCGCGCGCCCCGGGCTCCTGCAACGCCAGGGCGCACCAGCGGGTGAGCCGCGCGATATCCTCCGCCCGGCCCCGCGGATCGGCGAGCGCACCGAGCGCGAAAAGCGCCACCGCCGATTCGCGATCGGGCGGCGGCGCACCGCCCTCGGACAGCCGTCCGTCGAGCCAACGATCCAGTTCTCCGAACGGCTCCGTGAACGGACCGCGATAACGCCGCCCGCGCTTGAGGACGAATTCCTTCTTGAAGGCCATGACCGGGTCGTGGGCGAGGGTCCGCGCGCGCAACGCCGCCAGCTCCCCTTCGATACCGAACAACCCGGCGACGAAGGCCTCGAGGTGGGGGGCCGCGGCCAGCAGCCACTCGCTGTACTCCAACGCCGGCGGCGGGTTCCGCTCCTCGCGCAGTTCCAATAACCGCCGCCGCAGGTCCGCGTCCTCGTACCCCAGCCGTTCCAGGAACGCCTCATCCAGGCGGCGCAGTCCATCCGCCTCGAACAGATCCGGGAAATTCAGCCCCGGTAACCGTCCCGCCAATCGAATCGGGTCCTCTTCCATGCGCCTCACCCTGTATGGCCCGCCCGCCCGGATCGGCCGGGCCCCTTATCATAGCCCTCGCGCCCGGAGTCCGCCGGACTCAGGAGAGTTCTCCTGCGGCGGCGGGAGATCAACGATAAATCGAGAAACACACCGGAACCCGCTGAGACAGAACCGATTGTTAAAGGATTTCCGCACGAGAGTCGATGTAGAGCCGACGATGTTTGATCGTGCAACAAAAGGAAACCCAGCGATGGCTGTGAAGAAACGTGCGATACGGAAGAAGAAGGCGGCCCCGAAACGCAAGTCGGGAACCAAACGGAAAGTGAGCAAGAAGAAGGTGGCGAAGAAGAAAGCACCGGCCCGGAAGAAGGCCATGGTCAAAAAAAAGGCAGCCAGAAAGCCGGCTGCCAAGAGGAAGACCGCCAAGAAGAAGGCGGCATCGAAACGGAAGACGGCGACCCAATCAAAGGCTCGCCGGAAGAAGTAACTTCGGCAACCGACAGGCCTCGGGAGGGGCACCTGTCGCCTTGCGAGACCAAGGGGCGGCCTGTCAGCCGCCCCTTTCTTCTTCGAGTGCAATCATACCACGAACGACCGGGGGCAGGGGGGACTTTCGCGCGCACCGTTCTGGTGCGCCTCGAAACACGGGCAGGGTCATGAAAGATTTTACACGTTATTTTTCAATGAGATATTAGATACTAAGGGAGAACTGCCGGATCTTCGGATGGCCTGTGATCGGCGATCCGCCGACCCGGCACACCGGTGTGTTCACTGGGCGGCGGGACCCGATCAGCCTGCGCTCAAACGGCCGGTTTCGGGGGACCAGGTGGCGGAGAAACCTTGGAGCCCTCGGTCGCAGGACCCTCGGTCGCGGTGTCCTCGCTCGCGGTGTCCGCCGGCGGGCCGGATCCGCCGCTCGCACCCTCCGCGGCCGACGGCCCGGCGGATGCCGCGGAGACTTCTCCAGCGGGCACGGCAGCGGCGTCCGCCCCGGCCGCACCCTTCTCCTGCGCCGCACCGCCCTGTGCAACCTCGATCTGGCGCCACAGGCGATCGTTCTCCCCTTCCAGAACCGCCACGCAGCCGGCGAGTTCCTGGTTGGCGCGGTTTATTCGCCCGATGTGCTGTTCCAACTCATGCACCTTCTCCGGATGCACGACCACCGCCTTGAGAAAACCGTGGAGATCATCGATGTGGGTCACCTGATCGTGCAACAGGTCATTGAGCCGCGCGGCGTCGTGCCCCGAATCGGCATCGGCGTGCAGGTCAACGGCATGCCCGATGTGACGTTCCAGCACTTCCCGCAGTCGCGTCGTCAGCGTTTCCCAGGCCTGCTCGTCGTGGTGTTCGTGATTGGCGAAGTCCAGTTCCAGCTGCAGATACTCGGCGCGTAGCACGAGCCACGCCGGCGGCTCGGGCGTGCCTTCCTCATCCTGCGGGGCGTCCTTCTCCGGGACCGGGTGATGCAATCGCGCGCGGGTCTGCTCCAGTTCCTCCCCCAGGTAGTTGCCCACGTCCAAGCGCACACTCTGCGGCCGGACATCGGGCGCGACCGGTTCGGCCGGCGGTGATACCGCACTCGCCTGTCGGCGCCCCTTCCAGTACAACCATGCCGCCAGGACGGCCAGGAACAGCAGCGCCTCCAGGAACACCAGCACGAGGATGGGCGAGACGCGGATCACTGCGATTCCTCCGCCGACTCGTCGGACTCGTCGGATGCGGCGGTCCGTGCCGCCTTGCCCTTGGCCAACCGGCGCCAGAGCAGGAACCCGCCGCCGCCGAGGCCGAACAACATCCCGTTGACCAGCAGGAATACCGCCGCCACGCGCCACAGGCCGACGGTCGCCGCCGGCACCGCCCCCTTGGGTACCGCCTTCGACGCGGGCTTGGGCGCGTGCTCCGGCTTGGGCTTTGCGGGTGCGGCCTTGGATGCCGGCGTCGGGGCGGGCTCGACGGGTGCCGCCGGCGGTGCGTTCACGTGGAAGTAGCGGGTGATCTGCCGCTCGAAGGTCGGTGCCGTAGCGATGATCCGCAGCGTATAGGCACCGGGTTTGTAGTATTGGACGTCGGTGGTGAAGATCCCGTCCCCGGCCTTCCCGTCCGGTGACCCGCCGTTGTCCAGCATCGTGTACCGGGCCGAGACCCCGTCGGGGCGTTGGATCTCCACCACGAAGCGCGTGTCGCGCAGCACGTCCGGCTGACTGACCACCGCGTGATCCTTGCTCAACCATGCGCGGACGGTCTGCTCGGTGTGGAGACCAACGTCCTGCTCGCCGACGTTGGTCTCCAACCCCAGGTTGGTTACGATGTAGGCCTTGTTGTGCCCCGCGCTCGACAGGATCCGCCACTTCCCCGGTTTCGGGTGCGGGATCGTGATCATGTCGAAACGCTCGGAGCGAAACCAGCGCATCCCGGGTCCTCTATGCTTCGCCGACCACCGCTCGCCGCCCGGCGCCTGGAGGACGACGCGCACCGCACGATCCTGCTTGGTGGCCACCACTGTGACCTCGCGGATGGACGCGTCGGCCGTGAATTCCCCCCCTTGGATCGGAAGCATCTCGGGCCTCTTGGCCCTCTCGAACAGCGTGGTAAAGGTCGTATCCAGGTCCCGATCGAACGCGGCCAGGCGGAACAACCCGTGGGTGATACGCGCCATGTGCCGCAACAGCCCCACGTCCGAGGCGCGGGTGAAGGCGATGCTGAAGATCTGGACGTGCTCATGTGCGAGTTCCGGGAGTTCCTGTCCCAGCAGCCGGCGTGTCAGTTCGGCATCACGCCGTGTGTCGCCCACGTCCATCCGGCCGTCGGACATCAGGATGAGGTAGCGGCGCGTCCCGGGTCGCGCCTGCTTGGCCAGCATCCGGCGCCCCGCCTCCAGTGCCGCGTACAAATTGGTGAATGCGCCCCGCGAGGAGATCTTGTCCACCGCTTGGAACAACCGGCGCCGGTCCGACGCTCCGATCACGGCGGTCAGGCCGATCACCGGCCAGGCGCGACCGCTGAAGCTGATCACGCCGACGCGATCACCGGAGCCGAGCAGCGAGATGAACAGCTTCGCGGCCGGCACGCGCAGGCGCAGCGGATCCGTATGCCGCATACTCCCCGAACTGTCGAGCACCAGCACCGCGTCGATGCCGCCCCGCGCCCGCGCGTGGGCCGGTGCAACCCAGCCGGGCGCAAGCGCAAGCCAAAGAAGTGCGATCAGCACCGCACGGCGCCCGCCCATCCCGCTCCCCGTCTCCGCGCCCGCCCCATCGCTTCCGGCACGATCCGTCACACGCATCGCCTCCATGGATCCCGCTCCCGCTCTTCCGATCTCCCCCGGCCGCGCATCCGTTCCCATCCGCCCCGAACACACGCCCGTGGACGGGATCGGGACGCGTGGAACGATTAGCGGCCGGCACACCAAGCCCTTGACCCTTCTACCGACCGGGGATCCGCCGAGGCATCGGCACGGCGGCGGTCCACGGCGCGATGCACGAGGGATCGTTGCGGCATGAATCGGGGGCGCGCACGGACTTGCGGAAATTCCCTCGTTCCCACCGGCACCGATCCACTACAATATCCGGCGAGCCCATGCCCGCACCCCCATTCCAAACCGAACCCCCGACCCCGTCCGTCACCAAGCCCGACGCGGACTTCCGGGTGGTCCTCATCAGCCCGTACGAACTGGGACGCCAGCCCTTCGCATTGGCGCAGCCCACGGCTTGGCTGCGGCGCGCCGGGATGGAAGTCGTGTGCCTGGACCTTTCCCTGCAAACCCTGGAGCCGCAGGCGCTCGCAGGGGCGGGGCTGGTCGGGCTGTACCTGGGCATGCACACCGCCACGCGCATCGCGCTGGAGGCGCTGCCCCGGATCCGGAAACTCGCCCCGCAGGCCCACCTCTGCGCCTACGGGCTGTACGCCCCCATGAACGCCGCCCTGCTGCGCGGCCGGGGGGTCGCCACGATCCTGGGCGGGGAGTGCGAACCGGACCTGTTGGCGCTCGCGCAGTCGGTCCGCGACGGCGTCCCGCCCAAACCGGGGCGCGTGTATATCGGGCTCGACAAGATCGCCTTTCTCACGCCCGATCGCTCGGCCCTGCCGCCGCTGGAGCGATATGCCCACCTCACACTGCCCGACGGCGGCACGCGCGTGGTGGGCTTCGCCGAAGGCAGCCGTGGATGCAAGCACCTGTGCCGCCATTGTCCGGTGGTCCCGGTCTACGACGGGCGCTTCCGCATCGTGCCCCCCGAGGTGGTGCTGGAGGACATCCGCCGCCAAGTCGCCGCCGGCGCCGCACACATCTCGTTCGGCGACCCGGACTTCTTCAACGGGCCGACCCACGCACGGCGCCTGGTCGAGGCGCTACACCGCGAGTTCCCGGCGCTTACCTACGACGCCACCATCAAGGTCGAGCACCTCATCCGCCACGCGGAGCTGCTCCCGCTGCTGCGCAAGACCGGATGCCTGTTCATCACCAGTGCCGTGGAGTCGGTGGACAACCGGATACTGGAGTATCTCGGGAAGAACCACACCGCCGCGGACTTCGCGCAGGCCGCCGGGCGGTTGCGCGAGGCCGGCATCGCGCTCGCGCCGACCTTCGTGCCGTTCACCCCCTGGACCCGCCTCGAGGGCTACGCGGCGTTGCTGCGCCGGCTGGTGGAACTGGAGATGGTGGAGAGCGTGCCGCCCGTGCAGCTCAGCATCCGCCTGCTGGTACCCGAAGGCTCGCGGCTGCTCGAACTGTCGGGTTTCGCACAACGCCTGGAACCTTTCGATCCGGCGATCCTCGGCTACCCGTGGCGCCACGAGGATCCGCGGGTCGACGCACTGCAGGAACGCGTGCGGGCCTGGGCCGCACAGGCCGAGGAGCGCGGGTTGCCGCGGCGCGAGGCCTTCGAGCGAATCTGGGAACTCGCGCACGAGGCGCAGGGGAAGCGCCCGCCCACCCTGCCGGCGGGCCCGATCGGCGCCGTGATTCCCAGGCTGTCCGAGGCGTGGTACTGCTGCGCCGAGCCGACCCGCCGACAACTCCACTCGTTCTGAACGCCCCGCGCGAGCGCCTCAGGATTCCACGGCCAGTGCGCTGCGCCGACGCGAGTAGCTGAAGTAGACGCCCAACCCGATCGCCGTCCAGATCACGAACCGCAGCCACGTCACCGATGAGTGTAACCCCCGCCACCACGGCCATGAACACGCCGCTCACCAGGATCACACGCACCGGAGTGCCGCACCGCGCGGGTTCACGGCCGAGAATGCCGGCGGCAGCAGACCGTCTCGTGACATGGCCGGGAAGATATGCGTCGAGCCGAAATAGAGCACCAGTATCACCGTGGCCGACCCGGCGATGGCGCCCGCCGAGCTCACCGCCGCGACCCGATACCGGCCGATACGCAGCATCGCACCGGTATCGGTGGCATGATCGGCTTCAGGCAATGCACCGACGCATGTTTCATCAACTTTGCCTAAGAGAGGGGGGATCCGATGCGAACACCCATAACTCCGACCACCGGCGGTGATGACAAACGGCTGAAACGCCATGTCGGCTTGGTCGGGCTGCTGTTTACTGCTGTGGGCTCGATCATTGGCTCAGGCTGGCTGTTCGGCGCCTTGAATGCGGCCGAGCAGGCCGGCCCGGCCTCGATCATCTCGTGGCTGATCGGCGCGATCATGATCCTGTTCATCGGCCTCACCTACGCCGAACTCGGCACCATGTTCCCGTTATCGGGCGGCGTAGTGCGCTTTCCCCATTTCGCCTTCGGCTCGTTTGCCAGTTACACCACCGGCTGGGTCACTTGGCTGGCGGCAGCCTCCACGGCACCCATCGAGGTGCTGGCAGCGTTGCAATACGCCAACAACTATATCCCCAACCTGCAAGTACTCAGGGACGGTGTTGCCGTACTGACACCGATGGGCTATGTCGCCGCCGCCGCACTGATGTTCCTGTTCGGTCTGGTCAACGTGGTCGGCATCCGCTGGTTTGCCCGACTCAACAATTCCCTGGTGTGGTGGAAGCTCGCCGTCATCATGCTGGTGGTGGTGTCGTTCTTCAGCGCCGAGTTCGACGGCAGTCATTTCGACTATGCCGCATATGGCGGTTTCATGCCATTCGGCTGGCACGGCGTATTCTCGTCCATCGCCACCGCCGGCATCATCTTTTCCTACCTCGGCTTCCGGCAAGGGGTGGAATTGGCGGGTGAAACCGACAACCCCAGCCGCAATGTACCGATTGCCATCATCGGCTCGGTACTGGGATGCGCGGTGATCTACATCGGCCTGCAAATGGCTTTCATCGGGGCCTTACCCAACGCGGCCCTGGCCAATGGCTGGGCTCATATCGGCACCACCTTTTCCGGCGGCATCGAGGACAAGGCCATGGCTTTTGGGCCGTTAGCCACCCTGTCGATGACCCTCGGTCTGACTTGGCTGGCACTGCTATTGTACATCGATGCCTTCATTTCCCCCGCCGACACCGGCCTGATCTACACCACCGTCACGGCCCGCCTGTCCTACGCCATGGGCCGCAATGGCAATGCCCCGGCATCACTGGCCAAGGTCAACGAACACGGCGTACCCTGGGTCAGCGTGATCGTGGCATTCATAGTCGGCCTGATCTTCTTTCTGCCGTTTCCCAGCTGGCAAAAACTGGTCGGTTTCGTAACCTCGGCCACTGTGCTGTCATTTGGCTCCGGTCCGCTGGTGCTGATGGCGTTACGCAAGGAGCTACCCGAATACAAACGTCCATTCCGGCTACCCGGAGGCATCATCATTCCCTATCTCGCGTTCCTGTCCTCCAACCTGATCGTCTACTGGTCGGGTTGGGACGTTGACTGGAAGCTGGCCGTTGCCGTGCTCCTGGGGTTCAGCATACTGATCGTGCATGAGGCCTTTTATCACAGGCAAACACCGCGTCTGGATCTGCGTTCCGGCTTCTGGGTCATTCCATGGCTGGGCGGACTGGCCCTGATCAGCTGGCTGGGCTCGTATCCGGATCTATCCGCCGGCAAGGGCAATCTCGGGATCCTCGATCTGACCACCGCGATCCTGGCCATTGCCCTGTTCTCGGCCCTGATCATGTGGATAGCACACAGCATGCGCCTGCCCCGCAACCGCATCAAAGAATACCTGGATGAAAACTGGGGGGAGGAACCGATGGGACCTGACGTACCCGGTCCGTGACAAGGTTCAGGCCGAACCGTTCCACTCCCAGCGTCGCTAACCGCCTCCCAAGCCGGGAACGCGCCCGTCGTCGGTCTCGATCGCGCCGTCGACGCGTTCGGACGCAATCCGCAAAACACGGTCGTTCGGCTGCGCGTCATGAGCCTTCACGTCCCCGCGCCGACGCCGGGCGTAGGCCTTCAACTTCCGTCCGGCGGCATCGAAGGCATCGCGGATGGCGACGTAGAGGTCGGTATAGCCCGGCCGGTCGTGGTGGTCGCGACTGACCACCAACTCCCCATCCGGTACCGTCAGGCCGATGCGCACATGGAAGATCCTGCCCTTGTGACGGTGCGCATGGGGCGCCTCGACCATCACGCGGCAACCGGTGATCCGATCATAGAAGCGTTCGAGTTTATGGGCCTTTCCGCGAATCTTCGCGGTCACCGCCTGCGACGGCGCCAAGTCCCGATACGTCACCTGCAACGGAAGCTGCATCGCGTCATCCCCCCTCATGGTCGCCCCGGTAGCCGTGGGATGCGCGGCCGACATCACCGCGCGGACCCACGCACGATCTGGAAATCCAACCACCCGTGCACGCCGGGGTACACCGCGCCGGGGATATCCGTCCGGACGCCGCACCGCGGGAGCCGGAGAGATCGGTGTCGAGATGGGCATAGCGGACGCCGGAAACGGATCCGGCCGCGTAGGCACAACCGCCCGCGCCGGGGTCCTTCAGATCGAAGCGACCGTCGAACACCCGCCACACGGGGTCGTGGAGGCGGGCGGCGCGGATCCGAGGCGAAACCAAGATGGAATAGGCCATTGTCAATAAGTATAGCCCAACCGCAGTCACCGGCCTTTCCGGATAAATTCCTATCGATACAGTCTCCTGCAGCCTTTTGATCCGTCCGAGGAAGCCCCCGGGGAACGCGGACCGCCGCGCCCCCCAATCGCCGCAAGGGACCGGTAACGAGCCTCGAGCACAACCAACCGGTTTGTTATCGCCCCTCTTCGGCCCGCACCGCACGCCCCGAGCCGGCCGCACCCCCGTTGGAAGCACGGACCCCGCGGTCCGAAATCGGGAACATGGCCCCGGCCCCGCTCATGAGCCGCCTGCGAATTCCATGATCCCGCCGGCCAGCGTTTC
>CAZAQG010000054.1:0-17440 GCA_964487445.1 uncultured Chromatiales bacterium | reverse complement strand
GCCCCCTACGGTCGCCCCGGCTTTTCCAGGCCCGCTTCGGCCATGGCGACGGCGCGGAAGATGGCGCGGCGTTTGTTGAGGGTCTCTTCCCATTCGGTGCCGGGGACGGAGTCGGCCACGACGCCGCCGCCGGCTTGGATGTGCACGGTGTGGTCTTTGATGACCACGGTGCGGATGGCGATGGCGGTGTCCATGTTGCCGGACCAGGAGAGGTAGCCCACGGCGCCGGCGTAGACGCCGCGTTTGACCGGTTCGAGTTCGTCGATGATCTCCATGGCGCGGATCTTGGGGGCGCCGGTGACGGTGCCGGCTGGGAAGGCTGCGCGCAGGACGTCGATGGGGCCGAGTCCTTCGCGCAGCCGCCCGGTGACGTTGGAGACGATGTGCATGACGTGGGAGTAGCGCTCGACGATCATCTTCTCGGTCAGCCGGACGGTACCGATCTGCGCGACGCGGCCGACGTCGTTGCGCCCGAGATCGATCAGCATGAGGTGTTCGGCGAGTTCCTTGGGATCGGAGAGCAGTTCGCGCTCGAGCGCGAGGTCTTCTTCTTCGGTGGCGCCACGGGGGCGGGTGCCGGCGATGGGCCGCAGGGTGATGACGCCGTCTTCCAGGCGCGCCAGGATCTCGGGGGACGATCCCACGACGTGGAAATCCGCCAAGTCGAAGAAGAACAGGTAGGGCGAGGGGTTGAGGCTGCGCAGCGCGCGGTAGAGGTCGAGGGGGTCGGCCTCGTAGGGAAGGGCCATGCGCTGGGAGGGGACCACCTGCATGACGTCGCCCTCTACGATGTAGCGCTGGATCCGGCGCACCGCATCCTCGTAGCCCTCGCGCGAGAAGCTCGACCGGAAGTCTTCTTCGCGTACGCGTCGCGTGTTGCGCGGAGCGGGCGGCCGCGGGGTCGCCTCGCGCAGGGCGTGTGCCAGGGCGTCGAGTCGTTCGTTGGCGCGGCGGTAGGCGTCGGGTTCGGCCGGGTCGGCGTGGACGATGAGTTCCAGCTTGCCGAGCAGGTTGTCGAAGACGACCACCTCTTCGGAGACCAGCAGGAGGATGTCCGGCGTGCCGAGGGGGTCGGGGTTGGGGCACTCTCCGAGCCGCGGTTCTACATAGCGCACCGTATCGTAGCCGAAGTAGCCCACCAGGCCCCCGGTGAAGCGCGGCAACCCGCTGAGTGCGGGCACGCGGCAGGTGCGCTGGTAGTGTTCGATCCAGGACAGCGGGTCGTCGGTGCGGGTCTGCTCGATGAGCACGCCGTCGCGCTCGATCACGGCCTCGTGACCGCGAACGCGCAGCACGGTGCGGCACGGCAGACCGATGATCGAGTAGCGGCCCCATTTTTCCCCGCCCTGTACGGATTCGAGAAGGTAGGAGTAGGGGCCTCGGGCGAGCTTGAGGTAGGTGCTGAGCGGGGTGTCCAGGTCGGCGAGGACCTCGCGGCGCACCGGGATGCGGTTATAGCCTTCGGCGGCGTAGCGCCGGAATTGCTGTTCGGTCATGGGGGCGGCTCCAGCGGGACGAGGCCGGCCGCGGCCGGCGGTCGGTCGGGGGCGGTCAGGCGTCGCGCCATCGTCCGCCGCTCGCGGGCGGGCGCCGGCAGGCTCGTTCTCTGGATGCGTGCATTCGGTCGATCTCCGGGGCCGCGCCGGAATTCGCGCGGGTGCCGAGACGGCTGAGACTATAGACCAGATCGTACCAAAACCCCATCCCCGCGGGACGTTCTTCGTGCGGTGTCCCCGCGTTCGAGCAGGCCCCCGAGTTCCGCCAGGCTGTCGAGCACTGCGTCGGGCCGTGTCGCGCGGATGTCTTGACCGCGATTGTAACCGTAGGTTACGCACACCGCCTGAAAGGCGGCGGCGCGCGCTGCACGTACGTCGTTGACCGAATCGCCGATCAGCCAGCAGTCCGCCGGTGCGACGCCGAAGAAGCGCGCCGCGTGCAGCAACGGTTCGGGGTCGGGCTTCTTACGGGGCAGGCTGTCGCCGCTGAGCACCAGGGCGAAGTCGTCTCTGAGCCCGAGGTGTTCCAGCAGCGGTTCGGTGAAGCGCGCCACCTTGTTGGTCACGCAGCCGAGCGGGATATTGGCCGCTTCGAGGGAGTCGAGACCCTCGCGCACACCGGGGTACAGGGTGCTGCGCACACAGGTGTTCGCCGCGTAGAGATCGAGAAACATCGGGTAGGCCCGTTCGAGCAGCGCTTCGTCGGGCTCGCCTCCCATCCGGCCGATCAGGGCGCGGCGCACCAAGCGCTCGGCGCCGTTGCCGACCCACTCGCGCACCGCCGCCTCGCCGCGGACCGGCAGGCCGAGGCGATCCATCATGCGATCGACGCACCAGGCGAGATCCGGGACGCTGTCGACCAGCGTCCCGTCCACGTCGATGAGCACCATGGACGGGCGGCGCAGCCCCGCGGGCGTCATTTCCCCGCGCGCGCGAGTTCCTTGCGCATCGTCGCGATCGTGGCCTTGTAGTCGTCGGTGCCGAAGATGGCCGATCCGGCCACGAAGGTGTCGGCGCCGGCCTCGGCGATGGAGCGGATGTTGTCGATCTTCACGCCCCCGTCGACTTCCAGGCGGATGTCCCGACCGGACGCGTCGATGATCTTGCGCGCCTCACGCAGCTTGTCGAGGACATAGGGGATGAATTTCTGGCCGCCGAAGCCGGGGTTGACGGACATCAGCAGCACCAGGTCGACCTTGTCGATGACCCAATGGAGGTAGTCCAGCGGGGTGGCCGGGTTGAAGACCAGGCCGGCCTTGCAGCCCTCGCCGTGGATGAGTTGCAGCGTGCGGTCGACATGCTCGCTGGCCTCCGGGTGGAAGGTGATATAGGTCGCCCCGGCGGCTGCGAAGTCGGGCACGATGCGGTCGACCGGCTTGATCATCAGGTGTACGTCGATGGGGGCCGTGACACCGTGTTTGCGCAACGCCCCGCACACCAGCGGGCCGATGGTCAGGTTCGGCACGTAGTGGTTGTCCATGACGTCGAAATGGACGATATCGGCGCCTGCGGCCAGGACATGGGTGACCTCTTCGCCGAGGCGCGCGAAGTCCGCCGACAGGATACTCGGGGCGATCATATAATCCGGCATGATTTGTTCCTCTTGTCTTCTCGGGCGTCTGCGGGTCCGGCCCGTTTCTCGTCGACGTCGCTTGCGCCGGGGCGCGTGAACCGTGGAATCTACCCGATCGGCGTGGAATTTTCAGCCCCCGGGCCGTCGACGCCGTATAATGCGCCCTGACGGGGGCTTGCCCCCACGGCCCGCCGGGAGATCGCGGATGCGCCCCTGGATCGCGCTGGGTCTGTGCCTGTCGTTTCTCGCGCCGTTGCCGGCGCCGGCGGCCGGCAAGTCCGATACGGCGAAGGAACAGCGCTGGGCCAAGGAGATCGAGCCCCTGATCTTTCAGGGCCGTGCCGAATGGCTCAAGACCAAGGGCGGCGAGAAATTCTTTGCCATCTACACTCCGGCGCGCGGCCCGACGGTCTATGGCGGAGTGATCCTGCTCCACGGGATGGGGGCCAACCCGGACTGGGCCGACGTGATCTACCCGCTGCGCACGGGGCTGGCCGACCAAGGCTGGGCGACGCTCTCGTTGCAGATGCCGGTGTTGCCCAACAGTGCCGTCCCCAAGGATTACGTCCCGCTGTTTCCGGACGTGCCGCCCCGCATCGAGGCGGGGATCGCGTTTCTGCGCGCCAAGAGGATCGCGCCCATCATGCTCGTAGGCCACAGCCTCGGCGCGGCGATGGGGGCCTGGTTCCTGGCCCATACGCCGAGGAGCGGGATCCGGGCGTTCGTGGGCATCGGCATGTCCGGCGGCCCGGCCCCCAAGTCTCCGCTCGATACGGCCGCCTCCCTGGGCAAGATCCACCTGCCGGTGCTCGACTTGTACGGCAGCCGGGATTTCAGGGCCGTGCTGTCGGGGGCGCCGCGGCGCGCGGCGGCGGCGCGCGCCGCCGGCGAGCACGGTTACGAGCAAGTCGAGATCGACGGGGCCGGACATTTCTTTCGCGACCTGGACGGGCCCCTGATCACCCGGGTCTCCGGTTGGTTGCACAAGTACGCCCGGCATCCGGCGACCGCGCCAAACGAATGAACCACTGAGGAGACGATGTGGAGATCGCCATCGCGCTGCACACATTGTCCGCCGTGATCTGGGTCGGCGGGATGTTCTTCGCCTACGTGGTCCTGCGCCCGGCGGCCGCGAACCTGCTGGAGCCGCCGCACAGGCTGGCGCTGTGGTCGCAGACCTTCGCCCGTTTCTTCCCATGGGTCTGGCTGGCCGTGATCCTGCTGCCGGTGACCGGCTATTGGATGGTGTTCCGATACCTGGGCGGGATGGCGCACATGGGGATGTATGTGCACATCATGCAGGGGTTGGGCTGGGTGATGATCCTGCTCTATCTGTACGTATTCTTCGCGCCCTACCGGCGTCTCGCGCAGGCTGTGGCGCGGGAGGACTGGCACGAGGGCGCGCGGCGGCTCGCGCAGATCCGGCGCCTCGTCGGGGTCAACCTGATCCTGGGTCTGATTGTGGTGGCGGTGGCCACCGGCGGACGGTATTGGCATCCGGGCTGAGGGTCGGCGCCGACCAGGGGAGACGGAGTCATGGCTGTGGAGTCGACCTTTACGCTCGAACTGGAACGCATCCGGGACTATGAGTTCCGAGTGCGCTTCGACTGGCCCGATGCGCCGGATCTGACGGTGGATGAACCGCCGCCGCTGGGTGGGGCCGCAGGCCCCAACGCCTCGCGCCTGCTCGCCGCTGCGGTGGCCAACTGCCTGAGTGCGAGCCTCCTGTTCTGTCTGGAGAAGAGCCGGGTGCCGCCGCGGTCGGTGCGCAGCACGGTGACGGCGACGCTGTTGCGCGCCGATGCGCACCGGTTGCGCATCGGCGCCCTGGAGGTGGTGATCGACCTGGAGGGTACCGGGGAGGCCGGCGCGCGGTTGGCGCGTTGCAACGGGTTGTTCGAGGAGTTCTGTGTGGTGACGGCGAGCGTGCGGCAGGGCATTCCCGTGGGCGTGACGGTGCGCGCCGACGGCGAAGTGGTGCATCGGGAACCGGCGCCGACATCGGAATGAGCGGGGCGCGGGCGTGAGCCGCTGGATCGAGAGCGCGGTGCGGATCGACGCGCCCGCACATCGCGTGTGGGAGATCCTGTTGGATACAGCCCGTTATCCCGACTGGAATCCGTTTCTGCGCAGGGTCGAGGGGGAACTGCGTCCGGGGGCGCGGCTGAACGTGGAGATGGACCTGCCGCGGCTCGGCCCGCGACGGTTCCGGCCCACGGTACTGGCCGTGCTCCCGGAGCGGGAGCTGCGCTGGCTGGGACGACTCCGGCTGCCGGGCGTGTTCGACGGGGAGCACCGCTTTCGCCTGGAGGATGGCGGTGAGAGTGGGGTGCGGTTTCTCCAGGATGGGTGCTTCCAGGGGATTCTGGTGGTCCCGCTCTGGAAGCGGCTCGCGCCCGCGATCCAGGAAGGCTTCGAACGCATGAACCGGGCCTTGAAGGTGCGGGCCGAAGCGGGCGGTTGAGTGGAGGGCGGCCTGGATGAAGCGAAGCGGAATCCGGGATCGATTTCCCGCTTCCGCAGTAGCGGCATGATGGCTCGTGCAGGTCTCCATCGCCGCGATTGCCCGGCTCTCCGCGCCTACCTATAATGATGGCCCCGGTCCGCGGCAGGCCATCCCATGAATCGTTCCGAAAATCCACCGCCGTTCATCCCGCTGGAGATCGCCGTGTTGACGGTCTCGGATTCACGCACGGAGGAGACCGACACTTCCGGGCGCGCGCTGGTGGAGCGGCTTACGGAGGCCGGCCACCACCTCGTGGAGAAGGTCATCCTGGCGGACGATCTCTACCGTATCCGCGCGCTGGTGGCGCGCTGGATCGCCGAGCCGCAGGTGCAGGTGGTGTTGGTGACCGGCGGGACCGGGATGACCGGACGCGACGTGACCCCGGAGGCGTTGCGGGTGCTGTTCGACAAGGAGGTGGAGGGGTTCGGAGAGCTGTTCCGCTGGCTGTCCTTCGAGGAGATCCACACCTCGACGATCCAGTCGCGGGCACTCGCCGGGGTCGCCAACGCCACGGTGATCTTCTGCGTGCCGGGCTCGACCGGGGCCTGTCGTACCGCCTGGGACCGGATCCTCCGCGACCAGTTGGACAATCGCCATCGGCCGTGCAACTTCGTGGAATTGTTGCCGCGTCTGACGGAGCGTTGAGGCGGTGCGGGCCGATACGACCCGGGACGGCGGCCGCACCCCGGAGCCCTCCGCGATGCGGAGCGTGGATGAGGCGGTAGCGTTTCTGCTCGGGCGCTCGCGTCCGGTGACGGAGACCGAGTCGGCGGCGCTGGGCGAGGCACTGGGGCGGGTACTCGCCGAATCGCCGGTGGCGGCGGTCGATGTCCCGCCGTGGGACAACAGCGCGATGGACGGCTACGCGGTGCGCAGCGCCGATCTGGATCCGGCCGGTGCGCCCGTGCGACTGCCGGTCGGCCAGCGGATCCCCGCCGGGCGCGTCGGCACGCCGCTCGCCCCGGGCAGTGCGGCGCGCATCTTCACCGGTGCGCCGATCCCCCCGGGCGCCGACCAAGTGGTCGTCCAGGAGGTCTGCGAGGTGCGCGGGGGCGACGTGGAGCTTCGCGCCGCCCCCGCCGCCGGGGCCAACATCCGCCGTGCCGGTGAGGACCTGCGTGCGGGCGCGCGCGCCCTGGATGCGGGCACCCGGCTCGCTCCGCAGCACCTCGGGTTGGCCGCCTCGGTGGGGTTGGCGCGGCTCCCGGTGTACCGGCGCCTGCGCGTGGCGGTGTTTTCGACGGGCGATGAACTGGTGCGCCCCGGGGTGCCGCTCGGCCCGGGTCAAATCTACAACTCCAACCACTACACGTTGCAGGGTCTGCTGCGGGCGCTGGGCTGCGCGGTGGAGGATCTGGGTGTGGTGCCCGACCGGCTCGAGGCCACCTGCGAGGCGCTGGAAGCGGCGGCGGGGTGCGCGGACCTGATCCTCACCTCGGGCGGGGTGTCGGTCGGCGATGAGGATCACCTCAAGCCGGCCGTGGAGCGGCTCGGCAGTCTCGATCTGTGGCGCATCGCCGTGCGCCCCGGGAAACCGCTCGCCTTCGGCGAGGTCGCCGGCACACCGATCCTCGGCCTGCCCGGTAATCCGGTCTCGCTGTTCGTGACCTTCTGCCTGTTTGCGCGCCCGTTTATCGTGCGCGCGCAGGGGCGCACGCAGACCGCGGCGCCGGCGCTGCGGTTGCCCGCAGACTTCGATTGGCCGCGCCCGGATCCGCGGCGCCGCGGGTACCTGTGTGCGCGCTTGGTGGGCGACGAGGAAGGCTCGCCGCGGGTCGAGGTCTACCCGAGCCGATCCTCGGGCGTGCTCAGTTCGGTGACCTGGGCGCGGGGTTTGGCGGTGATCCCGGAGGGACGCACGTTGCGGCGCGGCGAGCCGGTCGAGTATCTGTCGTTTACGGAGCTGCTGTGGTGAGGCGGTTGACGCACCTCGACGCGGCGGGGCAGGCACGCATGGTGGACGTCGCGGGCAAGGCGGTCACGTTGCGCGAGGCACTCGCCGAGTGCGTGGTGCGCATGGACCCGGACACCTTGCGCATGATCCTCGAGGGAACGCACCGCAAGGGCGACGTGCTGGCGGTGGCTCGCGTGGCCGGCATCCAGGGCGCGAAGCGCACGCCGGAGCTGATCCCGCTGTGCCACCCGTTGGCGCTGTCGGCCGTGGAGATCGATCTGGAGCCGGACGCGGCGGCGGATTGCGTGCGGGTACGCGCCACCTGCCGACTCGAGGGGCGTACCGGGGTGGAAATGGAGGCGCTCACCGCGGCGGCGGTGGCGGCATTGACCCTCTACGATATGTGCAAGGGTGTGGACCGGGGCATGGTGATCGGCGAGCTGCGGTTGCTGGAGAAGAAGGGCGGGCGCAGCGGCCACTGGCGCGCGGTGCCGCGGACCGGGGATGGGCCGTGATCCGGGTGCTCTATTTCGCGCGGTTGCGCGAAGAGGTGGGCACCGGCGAGGAGTCGCTGGCGCTGCCCGCGGGGGTGCACACCGTCGGCGCGCTCACCGCGCGCCTGCGCGCGCGCGGTGAGCGGTGGAACGAGGCCCTGGGCAGGAGACCGGTGCTGGTGGCGGTCAACCAGACCCTGTCCGCCTCGGAGGGTGCGCTGGCCGACGGTGATGAGATCGCCTATTTTCCGCCGGTGACGGGCGGCTGAGATGGCCGGGCGTATCCGCGTGCAGGCCGAGGTGTTCGATCCGGGCGTCGAACTCGATACGTTGGCGCGCGGTGACACCGGGGCGGGGGCGCTGGTGAGTTTCATAGGGCGGGTGCGGGAGGACGGCGCGCACGCACCGGTTTCACGGCTCACGCTGGAGCACTACCCCGGCATGACGGAGAAGGCGCTGGGGGCGATCGTGGAGGAGGCACGTGCGCGCTGGGAATTGCGCGACGTGGTGGTGATCCACCGTGTCGGGGCGATGGAGCCGGGCGAGCCCATCGTGCTCGTGGCGGTGGCCGGCGCCCATCGCGCGGCGGCGTTCGCGGCCTGCGAGTTCATCATCGACCGATTGAAGACCCGTGCACCCTTCTGGAAGCGCGAGCAGACCCCGCAAGGGGATCGCTGGGTGGAGGCGCGCGCCGGCGATGCGCAGGCCGCCGAGCGTTGGGACCGCGATGCGGGGCTGCACCGGGAATAGGCCGCCCCGTGTGGCGGGCATTCAGTCGCCGGGTTTCCCGCCGATACAGGCTTTACCGCGCCGTCTCGCTTTGTGTAGAATAAAATTCCCATGAAAAACAAATAAGAACGTCATAGGCGCGGCCGGAACGCCGCGCGGGGCCCGAAACTGCGGGCCCTGTTTTGGCCACCGGACATCGACCGTCGGGAGACGACCAGATGGGTGACAGCCTACCGCAGACGCCGGCCTCGCACCCGGTTCCGTCGTCCCGGTCCTGCCTTGCAGGCCGCGAACCCCCGCCTATTCAGGTCGTTGTGCGTCCGAACCGGTCGCGCCGGTCGTCCGACCAGGGAGCGCGCGCCGCCTATGATCATTGATCCCATGGAGTTGGTGACCGGTCAGGTCCGGCTCGCCTCGCTGCCCGAGGTGGTGGCCCGGGTCTGCGATCTGATCGGTGATCCGCGCACCTCGGCATCGGACATCGGCCAAGTGATCAGCGAGGACCCGGCGCTCACGGCACGCCTGCTGCGGGTCGTGAACAGTCCGTTCTACGGCTTTCCATCGAGTATCGATACGGTCTCGCGGGCGGTGACGGTGGTCGGTACCGCCGAACTGATGGACTTGGTGCTGGCGGCCTCCGTGGTGCGGATGTTTCGCGGGATCCCATCGGAACTCGTCGACATGGACTCGTTCTGGCACCACAGCCTGTATTGCGGCGTGGTCTCGCGGGTCCTGGCGGCGCGCCGCCGCAGGCGCAACATCGAGCGCCACTTCGTCGGCGGTCTGATCCATGACCTGGGCGCCCTGGTCCTCTATCAATCGGTCCCGGACCTCGCGGCGCGCGCCCTGGCGCTGGCGCGCGAGCGTGACCTCGCGCTCTACCTGGCGGAGCGCGAGGTCATGGGGTGCGATCACGCCGCCGTCGGTGCCGAGCTGATGCGCACCTGGAACATGCCGCCGGTACTCGAGGAGGTGGTGGCCTACCACCATGAGCCGCAGCGCGCGCACGAATACCCGGAGGAAGTGGCGATCGTGCATCTGGCGGATGTGATCAGTGGTGCGCTGGAGACGCCCGACATCGGTTCCGAGCAGATACCGCCGTTGGAACCGGCGGCCTGGGAGCGCGCGGGCTTTCCGGTCGAGACCCTGGAGGCCATCGTGACCGACGCGGACCACCAGTTCGCGATTGCCCACGAACTCATCGCGCCCGACCACCTGGAACCGGCCTGAGCGCCCGTTCCCCCGTTCCGGGCAATGTCCGCCCGGGCGGATCGGGGCTCAGCCCTTGAGTTTCAGCAGCAGTGCCTCGACGTGGTGCCGCTTGAGGACCTCACGGGCCTCGTTGAGTTTGCGCAGGCGGTGGAAGGGGCCCAGCCGCACGCGGTGCCAAGTCTCGTCGCCGTTGACGGTCACATCCTGGATGTTGGCTTCCAGGCCGAGCAGCGCAAGCTGTGCCTTCAGGCGATCGGCCTGGTCGTAGCGACGGAACGAGCCGACTTGAAGGACGTAGGTGCCGGGCGTCTTCACATGGGCGACGCCGTGCTCCACCTTCCCGGCGATGTCCTGCTCCGGCACCATCACCTCCATCTCCGGGAGGATGGTGTAGAAATCGAATTTCGGTTTCGTGATCGCACCCGTCCCCGCCTTCGCCCCGAGGTCCTTGGGGCGAAGGCGGGCGGCAGGTTCCTCGACGGGGCTCCGGGGTCGGTGCGGGTGGGCCTGCGGGGCGGGGCGGGCGAGCCGGACTTCGGGTGCCGGGTAGCGCTGGTGGAGAAAGACGAGCAGCGCCACGAACAGTCCCACCGTGAGACCCGCCAGCATCCATACCCAGCCCGGGGACGGTTTGCGCTTGCGGCGCCGGGTCGTGTTCTTGTAGTCGCGCGGCATGATGCGTGTCTACATGGTTTCCGGCGCCGATACCCCGAGCAGGCGCAGACCGTTGCGCAGCACCTGGCGGACGGCGATGATCAGGTTGAGACGCACGTCGCGCAGGCCGGCGTCCTCCACCAGGAACGGATGGGCGTTGTAGTAGGTGTGGAACTCGTTGGCCAACTCGCGCAGATAGTGCGCCAGCAGGTGGGGTTCCTCCCCGTGCGCCGCCGTCTCCACCACCTCGGGGTAGCGCGAGAGCGTATAGAGCAGCGCCTGTTCGTGGTCCTCCGTGAGACGATCCAGGTTGGCGTTGCCGCGGGCCTCGTCGCGCTCCAGACCCTTCTCCGCGCGTTGTTTCAGCACGCTGCACACGCGCGCGTGCGCGTACTGGAGATAGTAGACCGGATTGTCCGCCGATTCGGATTTGGCCAGATCCAGGTCGAAGTCCAGGTGCTGTTCGCACTTGCGCATCACATAGAAGAAGCGCGCGGCGTCGTTGCCCACCTCGCGGCGCAACTCGCGCAGCGTGATGAATTCGCCGGAACGCGTCGACATCCGGACCTTCTCGCCGTCCCGGTAGAGGACCGCGAACTGCACCAGCAGCACGTCCAGACACGCAGGATCCTCGCCGAGGGCGCCGAGCGCCGCCTTCACCCTCGCCACGTAGCCGTGGTGGTCCGCGCCCCACACGTCGATCAACCGCTCGAAGCCGCGTTCGCGCTTGTTCATGTGGTAGGCGATATCGGAGGCGAAGTAGGTGGTCTGGCCGTTCTCGCGCACCAGCACGCGGTCTTTGGTATCGCCGAGCGCGCTCGAGCGAAACCAAAGCGCCCCGTCGTGCTCGTAGGTGTGCCCCCCGGCCCGCAGGCGTTCGACGGCACGCGTCACGGCGCCGTTCTCGACCAGGGATCGCTCCGAGAACCACTCCTGATAGAACACCCCGAACTCCTCGAGATCGCGGCGGATGTCGGCGAGGATCGTGACCAGGCCGGCGTCGAACACCGTCCGGTAGCGCCGCGCACCGAGCAGTTCGCGCGCCCGCGCGATGAGCGCGTCGACGTATGCCTCCCGGTCGCCGCCCTCGGGTTCGTCGGGCGGCAGGTCCGCGTATACGCGCGCGCCCGGCACATGGAAGGCGTCGGCGTGTTCCCGGTGCAGGTTCGCGGCGATGTCCCACACGTAGTCGCCCCGGTAGCCGTTGGCCGGGAAGACGGTTTTCTCGCCGCACAATTCGAGGTAGCGCAGCCAGACGCTCGCCGCCAGGATGTCCATCTGCCGCCCGGCGTCGTTGACGTAGTATTCGCGATGCACGCGGAAGCCCACGGCCTCCAGGAGATCGGCGACCGCCGCGCCGTAGGCGGCGCCGCGCCCGTGCCCGACGTGCAGCGGTCCGGTCGGGTTGGCGGATACGAACTCCACCTGCACGGCCCGTCCCGCCCCCATCCCGCTGCGCCCGTAGTCCTCGCCGGCGTCGAGGATCGCGGGCACGACCGACTGGAAGGCCGCGGGGGCGAGCGTGAAGTTGATGAACCCCGGACCGGCCACCGCAACCTGCGCGAGGCGCGCGTCGTCCGCCAGCACCGCCACGATGCGTTGCGCGAGTTCGCGCGGCGCCAGGCCGGCCTCCTTGGCGAGGGTCAGCGCCACGTTGCTGGCGAAGTCGCCATGGCGGCGGTCGCGGGTGCGCTCCACCGTGCAGGGTCCGGTGAGTGACGGCGCGAGTCCCCCCGTTCGGCGCAGTTCCGCCAAGGCGTCGTCCAGGAGTTGCTGAAGAAATCGCTTCAAACCATCCCCCTCGTCCGGGCGGCGGCTCGCCGCACAGGGCGCCGGGTTCGATGCAGGGGGCGGGTACCGGACCGTGCCCGGCCGGGCCGCGTTTCCGGAAGATCGTGCGGGTTTGGTGATGAGTCCATGGGTAAACCGACGCTCGAATTCACGTTCCCGCCCCCTTCAAGGAGGCGGGACAGGGTGGGGGCGGTGGGATCGGCGCCTATTATCCGGGACCGTCGGCGTCTTGCAAGCACGTTGTGGTCTACAACGTGTCGGCCGGGTCCACGTCCACCGACCAGCGTACGCGGCGGGCGGATTTCAGTCCTTCCAGGGCGGGAACCCAGGCGCCCAGCAGCCGTTGCAACGCGGCGTGACCGGCACTCTGCAGGAGGAGCTGCGCGCGATAGCGCCCGGCACGCCGTTCCATGGGCGCCGGTACCGGTCCGAGGACCGCGACCGCGCCGTCGCCCAGGTGCAGGGCGCTCGCGCGCGCCGCCTCGAGGAAGGCGAGGGGCGCCTCGGGCGCGGGCGCCTCGGCGCGCAGCAGTGCCAGTCGCGTGTACGGCGGCAGTTCCGCGGCGCGCCGTTCGTCCAGGGCCTGGGTTGCGAAGCCGGCATAGCCGCCGCGCAGGAGCGCCGTGAGCAGCGGGTGGTCGGGGTGATGAGTTTGCACCAGCACCTCGCCGGGCCGCTCGGCGCGCCCGGCGCGCCCCGCCACCTGCACGATCAGTTGCGCCATGCGCTCGCCGGCGCGGAAGTCGGCGCCATAGAGCCCCTGGTCGCCGTCCAGGATGCCGACCAGGGTCACGCCGGGGAAGTGGTGGCCTTTGGCGAGCATCTGGGTGCCGATCAGGATGCGGCTGCGGCCCGTGCGGGCGCCGTCGAGCAGCGACTCCATGGCGCCCTTGCGCCGCGTGCTGTCGCGGTCGATGCGCGCGATCTCCACGCCGGGGAAGTGCCGCTCCAGGGCCTGCTCCATCCGCTCGGTGCCCTGACCCAGGGCGCGCAGGTCCTCCCCGCCGCAAGTGGGGCACTGCTGCGGGAGCGGGCGCTCCGCGCCGCAGTGGTGGCAACGCACGCGCCGGCGACCGAGGTGCAAGGTCATATGGGCGTCGCAGCGGGGGCACTCGGCGACCCACCCGCATTCGTGGCAGATCACGGTCGGCGCATAGCCGCGCCGGTTGAGGAACAACAGTACCTGCCCGCCCACCCGGAGGTGGTCGCCGATGCGTCGCAACAGTTCCCCGGAGAGACCCTCGTCCATGGACCGGCGGCGCAGATCGAGCACTTCCATGCGCGGGGGCACGGCGTCGCCCACCCGCTCCGGCAGCACCAGTCGTCGATAACGATCGTGCGCGGCGTTGTGCAGCGACTCCAGCGACGGGGTGGCCGAGCCCAGTACGATCGGGACCCCGAGGCGTCGGGCGCGCAGGACCGCCAGATCGCGCCCGTGGTAGCGAAAGCCCTCCTGCTGTTTGAAGGAGGCATCGTGCTCCTCGTCCACGATCACCACGCCGGGCGCCGCGAGCGGCGTGAACACCGCGGAACGGGTGCCGATGATGACCGGTGCGGCGCCGCTGCGCGCCGCCAGCCAGGCGCTCAGGCGCTCGCGCTCGCTCAGTCCCGAGTGCAGCACCACCACCGGCGCCTGCAGCCGCCGCCGGAACCGCGCGACCAGTTGCGGGGTGAGCCCGATCTCCGGAACCAGCACCAGGGTTTGCCGGCCGGCCTGTAACGCGGCCTGCACGATGCGCAGGTAGACCTCCGTCTTGCCGCTGCCGGTGACTCCGTCGAGGAGAAACGCCTGGAAGCGGCCCAAGGCCCCGCACACCGCTTGCACCGCGTCGTGCTGCGCATCGTTCAGGGTCGGCGCCGTGGACGCGGCGGCGGGCTCGCAGGCGGGCACGGCGACCGGCTCCTCGTGGAGGCCGATCCAGCCCTTGGCGGCGAGCGCGCGCAACGCGCCGCGCCAGTCGCCGCCGAGCGCCCGGACCTGCTTCTCTTCGACGCCCCCGGCCCGTTCGTCCAGTAGCGCCAGGATCCGGGTCTGGCGCGGGGCGCGGCGCGGCTCCCCCGGATCGCGCCCTCGACCGGTTTCGGTCAGGCGCCAGCGGCGCGCGGGCACCCCGCGTGCGGGCGCCCCGCGGCGCAGGGCGACGGGCAGTGCCGTGGCGAACACCTCGCCCGGCGGGTGGCGATAGTAGTCCGCCGCCCATCCCAGGAGCGCAAGCAGCGCTTCGTCGAACAGCGGTTCGCGGTCGAGGATCTCCAGCGCGGGACGCAGCCGGCCCCGATCCACCCGGCTGTGCACAGAGCAGCCCACGAGGATGCCCACGACACGGGCGCGACGGAACGGTACCCGAACCCGGATCCCGGGACACAGGTCTGCCGGGTCGGCGCCGGCCGGTGCCAAGTAGTCGAAGGTCCGGTACACGGGCGAGGGGACTGCGATCTGAAGGACGAGCCGGCGTGACATGGCCCCTTACTCTACACCAGCGGCGACCGGTCGCCGCTCCGGCATTGGGGGATTGTCGCCCCCCGGTCCCCCCAAGGTTCATCCGCATAACCTGTGGATAACTTTGTGGATGAATCGGGAACCCCCCGTACTTTCACGAGTTTTCCGACTGGATGCGGAACCGGGCCGGTCTTGATAGGGTTTATAGATTTAGATTGAAAAACAATCGGTTAGCGGTTTCTGTGGAGATTTACGGTATCGTGGTAGGGCATACGATGTCAGCCGTTGACAGGTTGTACCGCTTGTGTATAACCCGGCGGCACGCCGGAAATCCGCCGCGGCGTCGGCGAATCCGTGTCAACCTCTGTGTTGTCGGGGCGTTATAAAAACTTGAAAGCCATTCGATCCGATCAGAGGGGCGTTGCCGATGAGAACCAGTCGCAGTCTTACAGGGTGGTCCGTGGTGGCCTGCACGGTGTTGGCCGTGGGGATGGTGGCCGGACCGGTGAGCGCCCGAGCCGATCAATCCAGGGCCGGTGAGCGGGTGGAACACCGCCTCGAACACCGGGGAGATCGCGTGAACCGTCGCCTCGATCGCCGTGGTGAGCGTATCGATCGGCGGCTGGACCGCCGCGGCGAGCGGGTCGAGCACCGCTTCGACCGGCGGGCGGGTCGCGCCGCGGCCAATGGGCACGAACACCGGGCCGGGCGCCTGCATCGTCGCGGTGAGCGGGTGGAACACCGCCTGGATCGTCGCGGCGACCGCATCGAGCGGCGACTGGACCGGCGCGGTGACCGTTTCGAACGACGCATGGACCGGCGGGCCGGACGGGTGGAGCGCCGTGTGGGGCGTCGCCGCTGAGGCCGGTGCCGCGCACCGGACCCGCGTCGCACGGAGAGCGACGCAGGTCCCTTTTGGGATAGGGGCGGGGAGGCCGGGCGCTGAACAGCGACGGGGATCTGGACCGGTTTCTGGCCGGGGTGGAACGCCGCGCGCTACGCATGGCGGAATTCGCCGTCGGCGATCGCGATCAGGCCCTCGACCTGGTGCAGGACGCCATGATGCGGCTGGCGGGACGCTATGCGGATCGCCCTGCGGCACAGTGGCCGCCGCTGTTCCATCGGATCCTGCAGAACCGGATCCGCGACTGGCGTCGGCACGAGCGTTTGCGTCGGCGCCTGCATGCGTGGTGGGATGGGCCGCCGGGCGGCGATCCCGATGAGGCGCAGGGGGACCCGATGGACCGCCTGCCGGACCCGCGTGACGCGACCCCGCTCAAGGAGATCGCGCGCGCAGGGGCGATCACGGCGCTGGAGCATGCGTTGCGCGCGTTGCCGCCCCGACAGCAGCAGGCGTTCCTGCTGCGGGTTTGGGAGGGTCTGGGCGTGGCGCAGACGGCACGCGCCCTGGGTTGCTCGCAGGGGAGCGTGAAGACCCACTATGCGCGCGCGCTGCGGACGTTGCGCAGTCGTTTGGAGGAGTATCGACCATGAAGGCGGCCGGCGAGGAGGAATTCCTGCGACGGGTCCGGGAGGGTCTGGACGCCGGGGCGGGCGCTCTGGACGCGGCGACGCTGATGCGGCTGCGCTATGCGCGGGCGCACGCCATGGAGGCGGCCGGCGGGCGTGCCCGCCGGGTCCGCGGATGGGTCCCGGCGGCGGCCGCAGCGGGCGTGGCCGTGCTGGCCGTGTGGATCGGCTGGAGCGGCCCGATGCACCGTCAGACGCCGGCGCCCGCCGTGGCGGCGCGGATCGAGGCGGCCGAGGTGCTCGCGAGCAGCGCGAACCTGGATCTGTACGAGAACCTGGATTTCTATGCGTGGCTCGCCCATGGCTCGGGGAACGGTTGAGCGCCTTGCACCTCTGTTGGCGCTGCTGATTCATCACGCACGACAGCGCAGGAGGCAGCGAGCGATGAACCCGATGCGACGCCGCGTATGCGGCGGGATCCTGGCCTTGGCGGTGTTGGCACCACCGGTTTGGGCGCAACCGCCGGGGATGGCACGATCGGATCCACAGGGGGGCATCGCGGCGGGCGCGGTCCGCTGGGACCGGCTTACGCTGCGGGAGCGCGGGATCCTGAAGCCGTTCGCCGGGCGCTGGGATCGTCTGTCTGCGGAGCGCCGACGACGCCTGCGCCGGGGTGCGGAACGCTGGGAGCGTCTTACGCCCGCACAACGCGAGCGAGCCCGCGAGCGGTTCCGGCGCTGGCGCGCGTTGAGCCCCGGGCAGCGTGTACGGATCCGCCGGCGCTTTGAAGAATTCCGCCGGCTCCCGCCGCAGGAGCAGGGACGCATCCGCCGGCGTTACCGGTGGTTCCAGGGCCTGCCGCCGGAACGGCGCCGGGAGTTGCGCGAGCGCTGGCGGCGCCTGAGCCCGGAGCGGCGCCGGGAGTTTATGGAGCGCCGGCGCCCGCGCATGGATTCTCGGGACGGAGCGGAAGGGATCCGCGTGCGCCCCATGAGGTCCCGCGAGCGCTGATGCCCTGCGGGACGGTGGGTTGCGCCAAGCCAGGGGCGGTCTGTCTCAACATCCCGTTGGGCCGAACAGCGGGGTGGGTCGGGACCCCGGGTACGGGTGGGAGGAGGGGCGTTCCCGGGTAGGGCGGGCCTTGGCCCGCCGACATCGTTGGAGATTCCCCCTGCCGCGTG
>CAZAQG010000053.1:0-17524 GCA_964487445.1 uncultured Chromatiales bacterium | reverse complement strand
ATACACACGCGCGGCAGGATGCGCAACGGCGTCGGCGGGGCGAGCCCCGCCCTACGGGTTCCCGCGGAATCGGGGATTGTGGGGTAGGGCCGGGCTTGCCCGGCCGACGCCGCCTTTACCTGCGGTAGAGGACGTTCTTGCCGTCGGGGTGGGTCTTGAAGCGCCGGTGGACCCACAGGTATTGCTCCGGGGTCTTGCGGATTTCGGCCTCGATGAGGCGGTTGATGCGCAGGGTGTCGGCCTGTGGATCGCCGCTCGGGAAGTCGTCCAGTGCGGGATACAGGACGAGCCGGTAGCCGCGCCCGCCGGGCAGGCGGTGCTGGAAGAACGGCACCACCGCCGCGCCGCTGATGCGCGCGATGCGCGAAGTCGTGGTGATGGTCGCCGCGGGCACGCCGAAGAACGGGACGTATACGCTGTGCTCTCCGCCGTAGTTCTGGTCGGGGGCGTACCAGACCGGCAGGTTCGCCTTGAGGCTGCGCAGCAGCGCGCGCATGTCCTCCCGGGGGATCGCTTTCTCGAAGTGGTGCTCGCGGGCGCGGCGCATCACTGATTCGAAGGCCGGGTTCTTGTGTTCGCGGTAGAGGACGTGGAAGGGGGCGTACAGCGACAGCAGCCGCCCGCCGATCTCCAGCGAGGTGAAGTGGGCGCTGAGCAGGATGACGCCGCGCCCGCGCGCCAGGGCCGCGTGCAGGTGTTCGAGTCCCTCGAGGTGCGCGAGGCGGCGCAGGCGTCGCGCCGGGACCCACCAGCTCAGGGCGATCTCGAACGCGGCCACTCCGAGCGAGGCGAAGTGTTCGCGCAACAGGCGCCGGCGGGCCACGGTGTCCAGGTCCGGAAAGCACAGGCGCAGGTTGGTGCGCGCGATGTGCCGGCGTTCACGCGCGAACGGGGCGAGTGCGAGGCCGAGCGCTCGCCCGAGACGCACCTGCGCCGCATACGGTAATTGCGCGAGGCACCACATGAGGCCGACTCCCAGCCACGTCGGCCAGTAGCGCGGTGCGAGCCGTCGGCGGTCGGGCGGGGTGGGATGGGATCGGTTCACGTAGGATAGGTGCCGGTTGGAGTGGAAATTCTAGCAGAATCGCGTGCACCGGACGCAAGGCCGCCCCGTGCCCCGTGGTATGATGCGCCGGGATCTCCGATGGATCGTCGCACGCGATGCAGACCCCGAATTTCACGAACGCCCGGGTACTGGTGGCCGGGGACCTGATGCTCGACCGCTACTGGGACGGGTCCACCGTGCGCATCTCGCCGGAGGCGCCGGTTCCGGTGGTGCGGGTCGGCACCGAGACCGAGCGTCCGGGCGGGGCGGGCAACGTCGCACTCGGGATCGCCGCGCTCGGCGGGCATGCGACCGTGGTGGGTTTGTGCGGTGCGGATGCGCCCGGCGAGCGCCTGCGCGGGCTGCTCGAAGAGTCCGGGGTCGCCGTGCGGGCGGTGACTCAGGAAGGTTATGCCACCGTCACCAAGCTGCGGGTGCTGAGCCGCCACCAGCAACTCATCCGGCTCGATTTCGAGGACGAGGAACCCGCGCTCGATACCGCGCGTCTGCTGGAGGAGTTCCGCGTCGCGCTGGCGGACGCGGACCTCGTGGTGTTCTCGGACTACGGCAAAGGGGTGTTGCGCGACGCCCCGGCGCTGATCGCGGCGGCGCGCGACGCCGGGCGCGCGGTGCTGGTCGATCCCAAGGGAGGGGACTTCGAGCGTTACCGGGGCGCGAGCCTGGTGACCCCGAACCGCGCCGAGTTCGAGGCGGTGGTTGGGGTGTGCCGCGGGGGCGCGGAGTTGGAGGCGCGCGCCCGGACCCTCGCCGGGCGCCACGGCCTCGATGCGTTGCTGGTGACCCTGGGCGGAGAAGGCATGATGCTGGTGCCCGCCGCCGGTCCCGCGCTACGTCTGCCCGCGCAGGCGCGCGAGGTCTTCGACGTGACCGGTGCCGGCGATACCGTGATCGGGGTGCTCGCCGCGGCGCTCGCCGCCGGCGAGGAACTCGCCGGGGCGACCGCGCTCGCCAACCTCGCGGCGGGGATCGTGGTCGGCAAGCTGGGTGCGGCGACGGTCACGGCGCCGGAATTGCGCCGCGCGTTGCGCGAGTTGGAGAATTCGCACCGCGGGGTATTGGATGAGGTGGCGCTGCTCGAGGCGGTGGCCGATGCGCGCGCCCACGGCGAGTCGGTGGTGATGACCAACGGTTGCTTCGATCTGCTGCACGCGGGCCACGTCGGCTATCTGGAGCACGCGCGCGGCTTCGGTGAGCGCCTGGTGGTGGCGGTCAACGACGACGATTCGGTACGCCGCCTGAAGGGTCCCGATCGTCCGCTGGTTACGGGCGCGCAGCGCATGGAGGTGCTCGCCGCGCTGCGCTGCGTGGACTGGGTCGTGGCGTTCTCCGAGGATACGCCGGAGCGGCTCATCGGGCGTGTGGTCCCCGATGTGCTGGTCAAGGGCGGCGATTACCGGGTCGGGGAGATCGCCGGCGCGCGTGCGGTCGAGGCCGCGGGCGGGCGCGTGGTGGTCCTGCCCTACCGGGAAGGCTGTTCCACCAGCGCCCTGGTGAACAGGATCCGCTCGCTGCCCGATCCGGCGGCCCCGGCCGCGCGCGGGTGATCGGGCCGTGATCGTCGTCACCGGCGGCGCCGGCTTCATCGGCAGCAACCTGGTCCGGGCCCTCAATGCGCGCGGGCGCGACGACGTGCTGGTGGTCGACGATCTCGGCGACGGCACCAAGTTCCGCAACCTGGTCGATTGCGAGATCGCCGATTACCTGGACCGCGACGACTTCCTGGAGCGCGTGCGCCGCGGCGAGGACTGGCCCGATCCGGTCGAGGCGGTGTTTCATCAGGGCGCCTGTTCGGTCACCACCGAGTGGGACGGGCGCTACATGATGCGCAACAACTACGAGTACTCGAAGGCGTTGCTGCATTACTGCCTGGATCGTCGTATCCCTTATTTCTACGCCTCCTCGGCGGCCGTCTATGGTGCCGGGCGGGTGTTCCGCGAGGCGCCGGAATGCGAGGCGCCGCTCAACGTATACGGCTACTCGAAGCTGCTCCTCGATCGATACGTGCGCCGCATCCTGCCGGGGGCCGCGAGTCAGATTGCCGGGCTGCGCTACTTCAATGTGTACGGCCCGCGCGAGTTCCACAAGGGCGGGATGGCGAGCGTCGCGATGCACTTCCACCGACAGGTCGCGGCCGAGGGGTGCGCGCGGCTGTTCGAGGGCGGCGACGGCTACGGCGACGGGGAGCAGCGCCGCGATTTCATCCACGTCGCCGATGTCGTCGCGGTCAATCTCTGGCTGCTGGATCATCCGGAGGTCTCCGGGATCTTCAACGTCGGCACGGGGCGCAGCCGCAGCTTCAACGACGTCGCGCGCGCGGTGATCGCCTGGCACGGGCGCGGCGGGATCGAGTACCTACCGTTTCCGGAGGATCTCCGGGGGCGCTACCAGAGCTTCACCGAGGCCGAGATCGGGGCGCTGCGCGCCGCCGGTTTCGATCGTGCCTTCCGCGACGTCGAGGAGGGGGTGCGCGAGTATCTCGACTGGCTGCGGGGGCACGACGCCTGAGCGGCGCGGCCCCGCCCTTTTGCACCGTGCGATCGTTCTATACCGCCGTTCTCTACTTGTTGACGCCGTTCGCGCTCCTGCGCCTGCTGCGGCGCGGGTTCGCCGAGCACGGCTACTGGCGGCGTTGGCCGGAGCGCTTCGGCTTCGTCGCCGCCCCGGCGCAGACCGGCGTGATCTGGGTGCATGCGGTCTCGGTGGGCGAGGTGCAGGCGGCCGCACCCCTGATCCGCGCGCTGTGCCGGCGCGCTCCGGTGATGGTCACCACCACGACGCCGACCGGTTCGCGGCAGGTGCGCCGGCTGTTCGGCGACGAGGTGCTGCACGCCTACATTCCCTATGACCTTCCGGGTGCCGTGCGCCGCTTCCTGCGCCGCATGCGTCCGCGCCTGCTGGTGGTCCTGGAGACCGAACTCTGGCCCAATCTGTTCCACCTCTGCCGGCGCGACGCTATCCCGGTGGTGCTCGTCAACGCACGGGTCTCGGCGCGCTCCGCGGCCGGCTATCGCCGCGTGCGCCCGCTGGTGCGCGCCACTCTGGACTGTCTCGCGGCGATCGTCCCGCAGAGCCGCGTGGATGCCGAACGCCTGCTCGAACTCGGAGCCGACCGGGGGCGGATGTCGGTGACCGGCAACCTGAAGTTCGATGTGGAACTGCCCCCGAGCCTGCTGGAGCAGGCCCAGGCGCTGCGCCGTATTCTGGGTGTGAACCGCCCCGTGTGGATCGCGGCGAGCACCCACGAGGGCGAGGAGGGGCGGATCCTGGATGCCTTCGATGAGGTGCGCGAGCGTTTCCCCGAGACACTGCTGGTGATCGTTCCGCGGCACCCGGGGCGCTTCGCGCGTGTCTCGGCCCTGTGCCGGCACCGGGGGCACCGGACCGTGCTCCGTACCCAGGGGGTCGTCTGCCCGCCCGGTGCGAGTGTCTTCGTGGGCGATACCATGGGCGAGCTGCCCGCGTTCTACGCCGCTTCGGACGTGGCCTTCGTCGGCGGCAGCCTGGTCGATGCGGGGGGGCACAATCTGCTGGAGCCGGCGGCGACCGGCGTGCCGGTACTCACCGGTCCGCATCTGGGCAACTTCACCGAGGTCGCCGGATTGCTCGTGCGTGCCGGGGCGCTGCGCAAGGTACACGACACCGCGGAGTTGGCGCGGGCGGTGGCGGAGCTGCTCGGCGACGCCCCCTTGCGCCGCCGCATGGGCGAATGCGGCCAACGGCTGGTCGATCGCAATCGCGGGATCGTGGGCCGGCTGCTGGAGCTGCTCGAGCCCTATTTGATCAGCCGCCCGCCGCGCTCAGGTCGCGGTTGATCTCGATGAGGTCGTCGGCGCTGAGGATTCCCGCCGCCTGTTTGAGCCGCAGGGTGCTCACCAGGTAGTCGTAGCGGGCCGCGGCGTAGTCGCTCTGCGCGCTGTAGAGGTTGCGCTGGAAGTTCAGGACGTCGACGATGGTCCGTGTGCCGACCTGGAAGCCCGCCTCGGTGGCCTGGAGCGCGGTCTGCGCCGAGACGACCGCCTGTCGCAGCGCCTCGACCCGGCTGATGTTCGCCAGGACGTCGCGGTAGGCGTCACGCGTCGCACGCACCGTCCGGCGTCGGGCCTGCACCAGCCGGTCCTGCGCCTCGGAATACAGGTGCACCGCCCGGCGGGTGCGCGCCGTGACCGCCCCGCCCTGGAAGATCGGCAGCCGCAACTGGACGCCGATGGAACTTTGCCGCTGGCGCAGTTGGAAGTTGCCGAAGGGATTCTCATCGAGGTATTGGGTGTCCGCGACCAGGTTCACGGTCGGATAGTGCCCGCTGCGCTGCAGTTCGACCTCGCGGCGTGCCACGTCCACGGCGCGGGTACGGGCCAGCACCTGCAGATTGCGTTGCAGTGCCGTGTCGACCCAGCGCTTCATGGCCTCCGGGACGGGGCGCGCCAGCGCGAGCGTGCCGCCGATGTCCGCGAGACGCCCGGGCGGGGTGGCGGTGATTTCCTCCAGGGCCTCGCGGGCGCTGTCGAGGGCGTTGCGCGCCACGATCTCGCGCGCCACCACCGCATCGTAGCGGGCCTGCGCCTCGCGCACGTCGGTGATCGCGCCGAGCCCGACCTGGAAGCGCTTGCGCGCCTGCTCGGATTGGCGCCGCGTGGCCTTGAGGTCGGCGCGTACGAACGTGAGGTCGGCGTGCGCCTTCAGGACCCCGAAATAGCGTACCGCCACCCGGAGCATCAGGTCCTGTCGGGCGGCCGCGTACTCGGCGTCGGCCTGCGCGATCCGGCTGTCCGCCTGCGAGAGTCGCTCCCAGGCCCCCCGGTTGAACAGCGGTTGGCTCAGTTGCAGTGTGTAGGTCTGGTTGGTGGCGTAGTCGCCGAGCCCAGGTGCAGTCCCACCGCCCAGTTGGTTGTCGAAGTGGCTGCGGTTGATGTTCAAGTTGAAAGCGAGCGACGGCAGCAGACCGGCCCGGCTCTCCGGGCGGGACTGGAGCACCGCCAAGCGCGCCTGCTCCGCGGCCTGGAGTTGCGGGTCGTTGCGGGTCGCGAGGCGATAGACGCCGAGCAGATCGGCGCCGTGCGCGACGGGCAGGGCCAAGGCGAGAGATAGGGCGATCAGGGTCCGGATCGATCGGATGAACGTTCCCATCGCTAACTGCCGGGGATCGTCGCGAGGGTTTCCGGTTCCTGCGACCCATGCGCGAAGACGTTTCCGTCCCCGGAGTTCAAGGGGTCGTTCAAGGGGTCAGCAGCGTTCAAGGGGTCAGAGTACTTGAAATTCCAACTACGCCGATTTTTAGCGCTGTCGCTGGAGATTTCAAGTACTCCGACGCCTTGAACGGTCGCGCAGCAACGGAAGCGGTGACCGGTTTGCATGGAAAACATCATATCAAAAACCGGTTGCTGAACTGTCCGTTTGCCCCCTGCCGGTACGGACGCTTGGCGGGGGGAACGCACGGTCGGGTATTCAGAATTCGAAGTGCTGCGGAACCGGTGCGTTGATCAGCGGCGGCAGGTCGGTCTCGAACAGGGGCTTCCGAACCCAGCCGTCGGGGGCGGTGCGGGTGACCAGCAGCGCCTCCATGACCGGTGGTTCGCCGACGATCACGAACAATCGCCCGCCGATCGTCAGGCTCTCCTGGAACGCATCGATGTAGAGCGGCAACGAGCCGGTGACCGCGATCGCGTCGTAGCGCCGCTCCGGTTCCCAGCCCCGGCTCGCGTCCCCCACGTTCAGGGTGACGTTATCGATGCCGTGGGCGGCGAGTTTCTTCTGGGCGGCCTCCTTGAACTCCGGGACGATCTCGACGCTGAGCACCCGACCCGCGAGCCGCGCCAAGCAGGCGGTCACGTAGCCGCTGCCGGTGCCCACCTCGAGCACGAAGTCCGATGGTTGCACGTCCAATGCCTGCAGCATGTGCGCTTCCAGCTTGGGCTCCATCATCGCCTGCCCGTGGCCGAGCGGGAGGCTCAGGTCCGCGAATGCCAAGTTGCGGTGCCCGGGCGGGACGAAGTCCTCGCGCGGCACGGCGGCGAGCAGCTCGAGCACGCGCGCGTCCCACACGTTCCACGGACGGATCTGCTGCTTGATCATATTGGACCGGGCTTGCTCGACGTCGAACCGGGGCATCGCGTGGTACCTGCACAGTTTTGGCAGCCCGGATACAGACCGAAGGCCGGAATCCGGGGAGCCGACCGACCGCCCGGACCGCCGCCCCGGATCGTGCTTCGCTTCATCCGGGCTACGTATCGATATGGAAACCGCCTACAGGGTACGGGCTTTGCCTCTGCCGGGCAAGCGGTCGGGGACAGCGGCCGGGGACACCGCAGGGAGGGGTTTCCTGCTTTGGGTCCTAAGGAACTACGGGTTCGCGCGCGGCCTGCGCCTTGCAAAGGCCGCACCCATCCGATACGGTGGGCCGATCCAGCTAGGGGTGTCCCCGCGGAACGGGGGCTGAGAGATCACCCTTGGAACCTGATCCGGGTAATACCGGCGCAGGGAAGCTGATCCTGCCTCAGCCCGTTTCCGTGCCGCCCCGCCTATTTCACCAGGGAGGACGGTCATGAGCGCGATTCCAGAGGGATTCATCCGGAAGACGGCCCGCCTGCGCGAGGAGGCGGTGCGCCCTTTTCCCAATTCCCGCAAGTGCTACGCGACCGGAAGTCGTCCCGACCTGCAGGTGCCGATGCGCGAGGTCGCCCAGTCGCAGACCCCGGTGGACATGGGTCGTGAACCCAACCCCCCGATCACCCTCTACGATACCTCCGGCCCTTATACGGATCCGGGTGTGGATATCGATCTGCGCCGCGGCTTGGCCCCGGTGCGCGAGGGCTGGATCCTCGATCGCGGCGACACCGTCGCGATCGAGGGTCCCGGCTTGGGATCCGGGCGCCGGCGGCTCGCCGACGAGGAGCCGGCGGTGCCGCGCTTCGAGCACCTGCGCGCGCCGCGTCGCGCGCGTCCCGGTGCGACCGTCACTCAGATGCACTACGCCCGGCGCGGCATCGTCACCCCCGAGATGGAATTCATCGCGATCCGCGAGAATCTGCGGCTCGGGGAGGTGCGCGACGAGGTGCTCCTGCGTCGGCACCCGGGACAGGGCTTCGGCGCGCGCATCCCGCTCGAGATCACGCCCGAGTTCGTGCGCGGCGAGGTGGCCGCCGGGCGCGCGATCATCCCCGCCAACATCAACCACCCGGAACTCGAACCGATGATCATCGGGCGCAATTTTCTGGTGAAGGTGAACGCCAACATCGGCAACTCCGCGCTCGGCTCCTCCATCGAGGAAGAAGTGGAAAAGATGATCTGGTCGACCCGCTGGGGTGCGGACACGGTGATGGACCTGTCGACCGGGCGCAACATCCACGAGACCCGGGAATGGATCCTGCGCAACGCCCCGGTGCCGATCGGCACCGTGCCGATCTACCAGGCCCTCGAGAAGGTGGACGGCAAGGCCGAGGAGCTGACCTGGGAGATCTTCCGCGATACATTGATCGAGCAGGCCGAGCAGGGCGTGGACTACTTCACGATTCACGCCGGTGTGCGTCTGGCCTACGTTCCGCTGACCGCACGACGCGTCACCGGTATCGTCTCGCGCGGCGGTTCGATCATGGCGCAGTGGTGCCTGGCGCACCACTGCGAGAGCTTTTTGTACACGCACTTCGAAGAGACCTGCGAGATCATGCAGGCCTATGACGTCTCTTTTTCCCTGGGAGACGGCCTGCGTCCGGGATCGATCGCGGATGCCAACGACGAGGCGCAGTTCGCGGAGTTGCGTACGCTCGGGGAACTGACGCGCATCGCCTGGGAACACGATTGCCAGGTCATGATCGAGGGTCCCGGCCACGTGCCGATCCAGCTCATCAAGGAAAACATGGACCGCGAACTGCAGGATTGCTACGAGGCCCCGTTCTACACGCTCGGGCCGCTGACCACCGACGTCGCGCCGGGCTACGATCACATCACCTCGGCGATCGGCGCGGTGATGATCGGCTGGTACGGAACGGCCATGCTCTGCTACGTCACGCCCAAGGAGCACCTCGGCCTGCCGGACAAGCACGACGTGCGCGAGGGCATCGTCACCTACAAGATCGCCGCTCATGCCGCGGACCTCGGCAAAGGCCACCCGGGCGCTCAGGTCCGCGACAATGCGGTGTCCAAGGCCCGGTTCGAGTTCCGCTGGGAGGATCAGTTCAACTTGAGCCTGGATCCGGAGAAGGCGCGCGAGTTCCACGACGCGACCCTGCCCAAGGAGGCGCATAAGGTCGCGCACTTCTGCTCCATGTGCGGGCCGCATTTCTGTTCCATGAAGATCACGCAGGACGTGCGCGAGTACGCCAGGAACAAGGGGATCGACGACGCGGAGGCGGCGATCCGCTCGGGAATGGAGGAGAAGGCCCGCGAGTTCACCGAGCAGGGCGGGGAACTCTACCGTAAGGCCTGACCCGATACCGCGGGGGCGGGGTTTCGCATTGTCGACCGGGCGAGCCCGGCCCTACGGGGTTTCGCGGCGGCGATGGGTTGTAGGGCGGGGCTCGCCCCGCCGGCAACGCCTACGCGCAGATGATCGTCAGTGCTCGTGGTCCTCGGGGCCGTGTACGTGACCATGCTCGAGTTCCTCCGGTGTGGCATCCCGGACCGCGACCACCGATACTTCGAAGTTCAGGGTCGAACCGGCCAGCGGATGATTGGCGTCCACCGTGACCGTATCGTCGTCGACCTCGACCACCGTGACCACCTGGATCCCGGATTCGGCCTGGGTTTGGAACTGCATGCCCACCGTAAGCTGATCCGCGGACTCGAATCGGTCGCGGGGCGCCTGAGCTATCAAGGAGTCCTGACGCACACCGTATCCCTCCTCCGGAGGGATGGAGACCCGGAGCGAGTCCCCGACGGATTTGCCCTCCAGGGCGGATTCCAGGCCGGGGATGATGTTCCCGCTCCCCTGGATATAGGACAACGGCTCGTGACCCTCGGAGGTGTCGACCACGGCGCCGGCATCGTCGGTGAGGGTGTAATCGATTATCACGACCGTCTTCTCAGCGATCTGCATAACGGCTCCCTATTATTCGGCTAAAAGGGCACCTTACACTGGTTCCGCGGTTTTTTTCAAACGCCGGAGCCGCCCGCGTCCCGCGTCCCGCGTCCCGTGTCGGGAGTACACTCTACGACGGGGCGCACCGGCGGGTGGTTCCGTCGGTCAACGTTCCGGAATGCAACGCAAGGAGGTCGCCATGAGTCAGGCAGCATCGAACGTCGCACTGGAGGGCGCCCTGCGCGGTGCCGACGGGAAGTTTGTCCTTCCGAATCTCCCCTACGCGATGACCGCGCTCGCACCGCACGTTTCCGAGGAGACGTTGCAGTACCACTACGGCAAACACCATGCCGCCTATGTCACGAACTTGAACAAGCTCGTTCCCGGAACCGGGTTCGAGCAGGCCTCAGTGGTGGAGATCGTCCGCAAGGCGCCGTCGGGCGGGATCTTCAACAATGCGGCTCAGATCTGGAACCACACCTTCTATTGGCATTGCCTGAGCCCGGACGGCGGCGGCCGGCCGGCCGGTGATCTCGCCGCGGCCATCGACGGGGCCTTCGGCTCCTACGACGCCTTCAAGGAGAAATTCACGCAGGCGGCGCTGACCCTGTTCGGCTCGGGTTGGATGTGGCTGGTGCGCAATCCCGACGGTTCGATCGCGCTGGAAGGGACATCGAACGCCGGCAACCCGATGACCTCGGGCAAGACGCCGCTGCTCACCTGCGACGTGTGGGAGCACGCCTATTACATCGATTACCGCAACGCGCGGCCGAAGTATCTGGAAGCGTTCTGGGGCTTGGTCGACTGGGACTTCGTCGCCGGAGGCCTGACCGGTTGACCGGCGCCGGGAAGGGGTCCGCTCCGCCGGTTGGAGTTCGGGGCGGACCCGTGAGCGGACCCTCGGCGCAGAGCGCCAAGGCGCGCGTCACCGCGCTCTTCGACCGCCTCGCTCCCGGCTACGACCACGAGGTGCTGCGCCTGTTTCCATTCAGTGCGGACCGGATGGTGGCGCGCGTGCCGATCGCGCGCGGCGACAAGGTCCTGGACGTCGCCACGGGGACCGGTGCCGCGGCGCTCACCGCGGCGCAACTCGTGGGGCCCGGGGGCCGCGTGATGGGGATCGATCTGTCCGATACGATGCTCGATCGCGCGCAGGAGAAGGCCCGCGCCCTCGGTCTCTCCAATATCGACCTCCATTGCATGGACGCCGAGTCGCTGGAGTTCCGCCGCGACTATTTTGACGTGATCCTGTGCGGATTCGGCCTGTTCTTCGTGCCCGACATGGCGCACGCCGTGCGCGAGTGGTGCCGCGTGGTCCGTCCCGGCGGGTGGGTGATCTTCAGCGCCTTCGCCCCCGGATCGTTCGAGCCGCTCGCGGGCATGCTGTTTCATGCCCTGGAGGATGCCGGGTTGATCACCGAAGAGGCGCGGCGACCGCCGGTCTGGCGGCGCCTGGCGGATGCGCAAGTGTGCCGGGCGTTGCTCGCGGGCGCCGGCCTGGAGGATGTGCGGATCGAGGAAGAGGTGCTGAGCTATCACTTGGCCGATGCGGCCGGGTGGTGGGATGTGATCTGGAACAGCGGGCTGCGGGTCTTCGTGGAATCGATCGAGGCGCAGCGTCGGGACCGGCTGCGTGCCGAGCATCTGGCGGAGGTCGCCCGTACCGCCACGGCGGACGGGATCCGGCTGGAGGTCAAGGTCCGTTTCGCCTGGGGCCGCAAGCCTTCGGCGAAGGACGCATAGCGCACACCCCATACCGGCGGCTTTCGGCGGATCGCACGGCGATGAACCCTTCTTGGGTGCGCGGTCGAGCGGCTGGAGCAGGGCGGGGTCCCCGCGGGGGGGTGGCGTTTCGAGATTACCGGGACTGCGGCTTATGTCGGTGCTGCGGATTCGACGGCCCCGGAGGGCCGGGGCCCGCCCTGCGCGGCCCCGGCCGATGATCGGCGCGGTTCCGCAGGGCGGGCCCCGAACTTCTACTTCTAATGCATGAGTAACGGCACGATCAGCAGTGCCACGAGGTTGATGATCTTGATCAACGGGTTGATCGCCGGGCCGGCGGTGTCCTTGTAGGGATCGCCGACGGTGTCACCGGTTATGGCGGCCTTGTGGGTCTCGGAGCCCTTGCCTCCCAGGTTGCCGTCCTCGACGTACTTCTTGGCGTTGTCCCAGGCGGCGCCGCCGGCGGTCATGGAGATGGCTACGAACAGCCCGGTGATGATCGAACCGAGCAGCACGCCGCCGAGGGCCTTCGGCCCGAGTATCCAACCCACCGCGATCGGTACCAGTATCGGCAGCAGCGAGGGGAGGATCATCTCCTTGATCGCGGACTTGGTGAGCAGATCCACGGCCCGGGAATAGTCGGGCTTGGCCTTGCCTTCCATGATCCCCTTGATCTCGCGGAACTGACGGCGCACCTCGATGACCACCGAGCCGGCGGCACGACCCACCGCTTCCATGGCCAAGGCCGCGAAGAGGTAGGGCACCAGACCGCCGATGAACAATCCGATGATGACCATGTGGTCGGACAGATTGAAGGTCATCGCGTGTCCGGCACTGGCGAGGGCGTGCGTGTAGTCGGTGAACAGGACCAGGGCGGCCAGGGCGGCGGAGCCGATCGCGTAACCCTTGGTCACGGCCTTGGTGGTGTTGCCCACGGCGTCCAGAGGGTCGGTGACGCTACGTACTTCCGGAGGCAGTTCGGCCATCTCGGCGATTCCGCCGGCGTTGTCCGTGATCGGACCGTAGGCGTCCAGGGCCACGATGACACCGGTCATCGACAGCATCACGGTGACGGCGATGGCGATGCCGTACAGGCCGGCGAAGGCGTAGGCGCCCCAGATGCTGGCGCAGATCGCCAGCACCGGCAGTGTCGTGGCCTTCATGGAGACCCCGAGACCGGCGATGATGTTGGTCGCATGCCCCGTGGTCGATGCACTGGCGATGTGGCGCACGGGCGCGTACTCGGTGGCCGTGTAGTACTCGGTGATCACCACCAGCGCGCCGGTGAGGACCAATCCGATCAGTGCCGCGCCATAGAGTCCGCCCACGCTGAACATGCCGTTGGCGGCCATCAGCCAGTGCGTGACCGGGTAGAACGCGATCGCCGCGAGTATCCCCGCCACGGCCAGTCCGCGGTAGAGGGCGCTCATGATCTTGCCGCCCTCCCGGGCGTGCACGAAGAAGGTGCCGACCACCGAGGCGAGGATCGAGACCCCGCCGAGGACCAACGGATAGAGTACCGCCTTGGTGTAGCCGTGCATGAGCAGCGCGCCCAGCAGCATGGTCGCTACCACGGTCACGGCGTAGGTCTCGAACAGGTCCGCGGCCATGCCGGCGCAGTCGCCGACGTTGTCCCCGACGTTGTCGGCGATCACCGCCGGGTTGCGCGGGTCGTCCTCGGGGATGCCCGCTTCGATCTTGCCCACCAAGTCCGCCCCGACGTCGGCGCCCTTGGTGAAGATGCCGCCTCCGAGCCGCGCGAAGATGGAGATCAGCGAACTGCCGAAGGCCAGCCCCACCAGCGGTTCGATCGTAGCGACGGCCGACTGGCCGGCGGGCGCGATGGCGGTCAGGATCGTGTAGTAGACGGTGATTCCCAGCAGACCGAGTCCGACCACCAGCATCCCGGTGATCGAGCCGGCCCGGAATGCGACCGCGAGCGCCGGGTTGAGGCCGCGGCGAGCGGCCTCCGCCGTGCGCACGTTGGCCCGTATCGAGATATGCATACCGATGTAACCGGCGGCCGCCGAGCAGATCGATCCGATGGCGAAGCCGATCGCGGTCTTGACGCTCAGCGCGAAGAGAATGATGAGAAACAGCACCACGCCGACCAAGCCGATGGTGGTGTACTGGCGGTTGAGGTAGGCCTTGGCGCCTTCTTGGATCGCCGCGGCGATCTCGCGCATGCGCTCGTTGCCTGCCGGCTGGGCCAGGACCCATTTGGCGGAAATCACGCCGTAGATCAGCGCCACACCGGCGCTGGCCAGGGCGAACCAGATTTCTGGTGACATGGACTATCCTCCGTTCGAAACGGCCCGAGGCCGATGGAAACCGCCTGCCTGCGCAGGGAGAAATTGCGTTAACTTATCCTGACCGACGACCGCATCCGGGCGGTACCGGCCAGGAGTGCTCGGCCATACGACTATTGCTTTGCGATCCTTTCAGTCGATAGGCCCACTACGATCCTCGCGCGATCGCAAAACGGCCTTCTGACTTCCCGGCGCGCCTTGCTATGCACGACTTTTCCCGACAGGCATCCTCAGGAATGCCTGAACACGGTTCCCGGCTTGAGCCCGAAGGCCTCATCGAGGTTCAGTTCGCGGATCAGACAACCCACCGCCGCCCGGCCATGCCCGCGCCGAACCTCGGCGAGGATCAGGCGCGCCGCGTTGCGGTCGTAACCGCTGCCCATCCGTACCTGGAGGGCAACCAATTCTCTGGCTTTATCCGGGGTCACGGATTGATCCAGATCAAGTGCCGGTGCCGAGCCTTAGAGTAAAGCGCGTCTTGAGCTTGCGCGCGACCGCGATGTTCTTGAGCGTCACGTACTGGGGCAGGCCGCACCGGTACGGGGGATACTCTTCCCCCCGGATCAGCGGCTGCAGGTAGCGCCGACACTTCTCGGTGATGCCGAATCCGTCGCGGGCGATGAATTCCCGCGGCATCTTCTTCTCGACGTTGGCCACGTCCGCCAGGGGGGCCACACCGATCCCCCACCGGTAGGGCTTGTCGGATTTGCGCACGATCGTCGGCATCACGGCGTTGTGGCCCTTGAGTGCGAGTTGCACGGCGGCCTTCCCGACCGCGTAGGCCTGTTCGACGTCGGTCTTGGAGGCGATGTGCCGCGCCGCGCGCTGCAGGTAGTCCGCGACCGCCCAGTGGTATTTGTAGTCCAGGCGGTCCTTGATGATCTGTGCGATGACCGGCGCGACGCCGCCGAGTTGGGCGTGACCGAAGGCATCCTTGGTGCCGGCCTCGGCCAGAAATCGTCCGTCCGCGTTCCGTACTCCCTCGGAGACCACGATGGCGCAGTACCCGAACTTCTTGACCGCCTGTTCGACCCGCTTGAGGAATCTGTCCTGATCGAAGACCACCTCCGGGAAGAGAATGAGATGCGGTGCGTCACCCGCCTTCTCGGCGGCGAGGCCGCCGGCCGCGGCGATCCAGCCTGCGTGGCGGCCCATGACCTCCAGCACGAAGATCTTCGTGGAAGTCTTGGACATGGAGGCGACGTCGAAGGCGGCCTCACGGATGGAGACGGCGACATACTTGGCGACCGAGCCGAAGCCCGGGCAGTTGTCGGTGATCGGCAGGTCGTTGTCGACGGTCTTGGGGACGCCGATGCAGGTGATGGGGTAGCCCATCGTCTCACTCAACTGGGAGATCTTGTAGGCGGTGTCCTGCGAGTCGTTGCCGCCGTTGTAGAAAAAATAACCGATGTCGTGCGCCTCGAACACTTCGACCAGGCGTTCGTACTCGGCACGGCTCTCCTCGAGGCCCTTCAGCTTGTAGCGCGCCGATCCAAAGGCGCCGCCCGGGGTGTAGCGCAGGGCGGCGATGGCCTTCGCCGATTCCCGGCCGGTATCGATCAGGTCCTCGGTGAGCGCGCCGATGATCCCGTTGCGCCCGGCATAGACCTTGCCGATGCGGTCCTTGTGCCGGCGGGCGGTCTCGATGATGCCGCAGGCGCTGGCGTTGATGACGGCGGTGACCCCGCCGGACTGGGCGTAAAAGGCATTCTTCTTCGCCACTTTCTTGGCCATCGGACGCTTCTCCCTGGGCGGTCGCTCTGTGCGGTTGTACTGGTTGTCTGAAACCGGGACCCGGAATGATATCGGCTCCGTTACGCGCGCACCACCACCACCGGCGGCGCGCCATGCGCATCAGGGGCGTATCGGTTCCCGGTCGCGCTCGTGGTCCGACTGCACCCGCAACAGCGTAAGAATGCAGTCGCCCAGATCGTCGTATTCCTCGATACCGGCGCCGAACACCTCGCGGATGCGGTAAAAGAACTGGCAACGGTATCGGCACGGGGCCGTCTTGAACACCACGAAGTGGCAGCCGCGCTCGTTCCAGTACAGGGTCGGACAACTCACCAGTTCGAGGGCGGACCGGTCGAGGCGCAATTCGCTCTCGGCGAGGTCCGGCTCCACGGGGCGAGCGTAACGCTCGGCCAGGACGGCGCGCGCCACCTCCAACTCCTGGTTCGTGAATTCCGGGATCCTGTTCATGGGCGGCTGCAATATCAATGAGTTTCGTACTTGGTTAATCCGATCCGCACCCCGGCGAGTTTCCCGAGGGTGCCAAAGCATACCTCAAAACATAATGCATTTCATGGGGTTCGTTGACTTGTCCGGGCTGTGCGGTTAGCTTAATCGTGCATTTGCATTGCGCGCGCGCCGGTCGATGCACGGCGCCTATGTGCGGACAAGGAGAATTGATCGCCGCGGAGTGTCCCGGGCGGGGCTGGAGGGTCCCGCGGGCGGCCCTACCCGCCGCTACCGGCCGCGTTCCGGAGATGCCCGGCGCCGAATCCATCGACAACCACCCAGCTACGGGGAGTGAAAAGGCTGCCATGAGAATCGTACTGTTGGGAGCACCTGGATCGGGCAAGGGGACGCAGGGAAAACAACTGGTCGATCAATATCATACTCCGCAGATCTCCACCGGTGACCTATTGCGGGCGGCGGTGGCCGCGGACACCCCGCTGGGGCGCATGGCGAAGGCCGCGATGGACGCCGGTCAATTGGTCTCCGACGAGATCGTGCTTGGGATGATCCGCGAGCGTCTCGCCGAACCCGATACGCAGCACGGCTTCATCCTCGACGGCTTCCCGCGCAATCTCTCGCAGGCCGAAACCCTCGATGCGATGCTCCGCGACCTCGGGCAGCCCCTGGATCTGGCATTGTTGATCGACGTGGATTTCGATGTGCTGATGCAGCGCCTGACCGGGCGGCGCACCTGCGAGTCCTGCGGCGCGGTGTACAACGTCTATTCGAGTCCTCCCAAGTTCGATGACCGTTGCGATCTTTGCGGCGGTAACCTGCGCCGGCGCGCCGACGACAACGAGGAGACCATCGCCAACCGGCTGCGCGTGTACGAGGCCCAGACCACGCCGGTGATCGAGTACTACCGGCGCCAGGGGCGGCTGCGTGCGGTCCAGGGAGTCGGCGAGATTTCCGATATCTTTCAGGCCATCCGTCGAATCCTGGATCCGTTGAGCCGCGGCGAGGCGGTGCCGGGGGGCGAGCCGGCCCCCGGCGATGCAAAGCCGGTCATGGCGAAGCGGGTCGGGTCGCGCGTCCCGGCGAAGCGGGCCGGCGCTGGTGCGCCGGCGGCGGGGGCCGCAGCCGAGAAGAAGCCCGCGGCGAAGAAGACGGAAAAGAAGAAGGTGACACCGAAGAAGAAGGCGGTCGCGAAGAAACCGGCCGCCAAGAAGACGGCCG
>CAZAQG010000052.1:0-18227 GCA_964487445.1 uncultured Chromatiales bacterium | reverse complement strand
CGCACAGATCAGCATAGGTTCCACATAAGCCGCAAGTATTGATGCGGATCAAACCGCCGACGCCGTTGCGGACCATTCCCGATCGACTATAGTAAAAACGGGGGATGGCATGCGGGGAACGTTCGCGGCGTGGGCGGGTCAAGAAATGAAAGGGTGGGAGATCATACCCGTGTCGGCTGCATGCCGGCCGTAATGGATGGGCCCCGGAGCGTGCGGGCCGGCTCGAATCACGGCGTGCGGGCGGAGCACAGGCGATCAGGAGGTGTGGTATGGCCATGGAGCGTAGATGGAGCGATCGGAGCCATATGAGGCTGGAGGCCGTGGTAGTGCATCAGGGGTTGCCGGTGGAGCGTTGCTGGACGCGCGACATCGGGCTGGAGGGGGCGTTCCTGGATCTGCAGCTCCCGCGGTTCGATAAGGGTGTCCGTGTGGAGGTGGAGTTCCTGGTGCCGCGCAACGGAGAGGTCATACGGCGCCGGTTGCCGGCGGTGGTGATGCACCGCTCGGAGCAGGGTTTCGGGGTGATGTTCCTGGTCTTCGATCAGGAGGCGTTCCGCTCGATCGAAGAACTGGTCTATCACGCTCCGTCGATGCCGGTGCCGGCGCCGGAACGGCGGGTGCACTGACGACCGAACGGGGGCCGGTGCGCGGCTGGTCCCGACGCCCGCCCGGGCGCTCGGGCGGGCGTCGGGACGGCTTGCGGCGCGCGATCCTCGAGCCCCGGGGGGGCAGGGCGGCTTCAGTCGGGATCGTGGCCCTTTCCGGGGGCTTTGGTGTGGGGTTCCAGCGTGACCACCACGCCGTCCGATGGCTCGTCCACAAACCGCGGTCGCGCCTTGGAGGGCCGACCGGCGGCCAGCGAGAGTTCCCGTTCGCGTGCGCTGATCAGTGCCAGGCAGTCGCGGATGCCCTGCATGGTGGCTTCCGAAAGGGGGTGCCGATAGCCGGGGCGGGCATAGGTGTCCTTGGCGACGCCGGTGAGCACTTGGCGCATGATGCGCAGGATCTGCTCCTCCTTGGAGGGTTCTTCGTCGGTCATGTCTCGGATTCCGCAGGGTGAAGCACGCAATTGTGGCACATTTCGCGCCTTCGCGGGCGGGGCCGCGTTGCATTCCGTCGCAGGTCGGCCGGAATGGAGGGCGGCGGATCGCACCGGAGACCGGAGTATCGAGATGACCCCCGATCGATTACAGGCACTCACCGAACGGTTGCGCCGATTCGCGGCCGAGCGCGACTGGGATCGCTTCCATACCCCGAAGAACCTCGCCATGGCGTTGATCGCCGAAGCGGCCGAACTCGTGGAACACTTCCAGTGGCTGACCCCGGAACAGAGCGAGGCCCTGTCGCCGGAACGGCGTGCGGAGGTGGAACTGGAGATGGCCGACGTGCTGATCTACCTCGTGCGCCTCGCCGATCGGATGGGCGTCGACCTGCTCGACGCCGCTGCGCGCAAGATCGAGATCAACGAGCAGCGCTACCCCGCCGGGCGCGTGCGCGGCAGTGCGCGCAAGTACACGGAATATCAAGCGAACCGCGAAGCCGATTGATCGGCACGCGTTGCGCAACGGCTCTCTGCCGCGGCGGGACGCCGGTGGAAAATCCGGACTAGACTTTCAATAGGACCGTTGCCGCCGGCTCTTCAGGCGCGGGCGGGGACCGGGTGTCATCCGCCGTTCATCGTGCGGTGCTACGCTCGAAGACAGGGGCATCCCCCGGCGCGGCGGAGGGGCCCGCGGCTGCGGTTTGTGCGCGTCCCATCGGGCGCGATCAGGCACAGGGAGCGCATCATCATGGAACAACGACTCACGGAGCGACGCCCGGCGGCGCTCGAGGTTCTCGTCTACCGCAACAAGGTCCCGGTCCTCACCGGGGTGACGCGCAACGTCGGTACCAACGGCATGTTCATTTCCACCTCTGCGCCGAACGAGTTGCCCGAACGCAGCTTCGTGGAGGTCGAGTTCGACCTGGAGGAGGACGACGAGGTGCGCAAGTGCCGGGTGCCGGGCTGGGTCGCGCGGCGTCTGGGCGAGGGGATCGGCGTGACCTTCATGACGCTGGACTCGCGCGGGCGGCGCGATCTCCAGCGCCTGTTGCGCCGCGCCGGCGGCCGCCTCCCGCAGTGGCGGCCGGGGCTGCCGCCGCGCGACGCGCCCTGAGCGGTGTCGGGAGAAGCATCGTGGGCGGTCCGGCGACCCCGCGGACGGCGAGCGGGGATCGCCGAGCGCCCGATTCGGCAACCGGGTCCCGCGGCGGCCTGCTTTGAGAGGATCGGTGCACGGCGTTGCGCGAGGAGTACAATGGATCCGTCCTGCGGATGTCGTCGACCCGGGGTCCGGATCGGCGGCGGAAATCCGGCCGTGTCGATCCGTTTGAGAGCGCGCCCATGGGTGACGTGATTCCTTTCCGCAAGCCCCCGCTCGTCGAGCGCAACAAGGGGGTGACTCTGTGCAAGAACGGCTTCCACAAGTGGGAGGTCTGGCAGGAGCAGAAATTCGACGTGAAGCGGGGGCGGTTGGTCACCGTGTACCGATGCGTCCGTTGCGGCGCCACGCGCAACGAATCCCGCTGAGGCCGCGTGCCCACGCGCACGCGGTAACCGCGAAGCGCAGAAGAACAGGCGGGCGCGCGCTCCCAAAAACCCGGAGAAATCGGCGGCTCGGCGCCTCTCAAGAGCGTTGCGCCGGGTCGCGCTTGACCGTCGGCGCGTTGCCGCCGGCGCAGTGGCCTAACGGACGGGCGCACGGTGCGGCGGCGGGCTCGCCGCCGGCGCATAGCGCAGCTGCGCCCGATCCAGCACCTTCCCCGCACCGTTGAGGACCTGCACCGTCCAGATTCCCGCCCAGCGCGGCGACAGGTGCTTGCTCGACCAGACCCGCCAGCGGGGACCGTGGATCTGAAACGGCACGCTTGCCATCACCCGCCCGTCATGGATCCAGCGGTGGATGACCATGCCGCCGGTCATGCCGCGCAATTCGGTGAAAAAGTACACCCGGCGCGCCGTCCCCGTCAGGGTGTGGATCTCATCGACGGGCTCGCGATCGCGAATCGCGGTGGTGAACTGCGCCCGGTCGACCTCGCCGACGGGCGCCGCAGGGGCGGACTCTGCTGCAGCGGACTCCGGGGCGCCGGCACCGGTCGTCGCGGGCATGGGCGCGACGGGTCCACCCGGCGGTGCGGAACGGGCCGCGCCGGAGAACGCCAGGGCCAGAACGAGCACACCGCCGGTCACGACTTTCATTGTGATTCCCCCCGGATCGGATCGCCGGGGCCGCCGGGGCCGGAGGACCTCCCCGACCGTGGATCCCGGGGGCATCCCGGCGGGCGCGGACGGCCCACGCTACGCATCCGACAGTACCATAAAGCGGTCGGTCGCGAATCCCGCAGCGTGTTCCCGGCGCCGTTGTCCGCATTTGCGTATCCGCCGCCGGCCGATCGGCTGAACGCGGGCATAGGCGGCATCCACGGTGCGTCGGGCCGATGACTACGCGCCCGCCGGGGTTGTGGCGGGCGGCGAAGACGCCCTGCTATCATGGCGCCGCGCATGGGATTCCGTTCGGCCCCGTGCGCCGTGTCGCGGGCCGGCGGTATGCAGGCGCACGAACGTCCCGAGGACAGGAAACCGATTTGTACCGTTCCGCCGAACAACGGCTCGCGCGCCTGACCCAAGGCGGCATCCCTATGCTGCTGCGCGGTGGCCGGGTCGGGGTGGAGAAGGAGACGCTGCGGGTGTCCCCGGACGGGGGTATCGCCCATACCCCTCACCCGACCGGGTTGGGCGCGGCGCTCACCCATCCCCACATCACCACCGACTACTCGGAGGCGCTCCTGGAGCTGATCACGCCGCCGCTGTCGGATATCACCGCGGTGCTGGAGTTCCTGCGCGATACGCAGCGCTTCGTCTATTCGCAGTTGCACGATGAGATCCTGTGGGCCACCAGCATGCCCTGTGTGGTCGCCGGGGAGACCGGCATTCCCATCGCCCGCTACGGGACCTCCAACGCCGGGACCATGAAGACGGTCTACCGCCGCGGCCTGGGATACCGCTACGGGTGCGTGATGCAGGTGATCGCGGGCGTGCACTTCAACTATTCGTTCGACGATGCATTGTGGTCGGCGCTGCGGGAACTCGAGGGCGATCGGCGGGCGCTGCGCCGCTACAAGGACGAGCGTTACTTCGGGGTGCTGCGCAACCTTCAGCGCCTCGGCTGGCTGGTCCCGTACCTGTTCGGTGCCTCACCGGCGGTGTGCAAGTCGTTCCTCAACGGCAAGCCTACGACCCTCTCGGAGTTCAACGAGAACACCTATTACGAGCCCTTCGGGACGTCGCTGCGCATGGGGGACATCGGCTACCAGAACAACCGCGAGAGCGAGACCGGCATCAAGGCGAACTACGACGACCTCGATGCGTATATCGCGAGCCTTGCCTACGCGATCTCCACGCCCTATCCCGGATACGAAAAAATCGGCGTGGTGGTCGACGGCGAGTATCGCCAGCTCAACGCGAACATCCTGCAGATCGAGAACGAATACTATAGTACGGTGCGTCCCAAGCAGATCCTGGAAGGCAACGAGAAACCGATCCTGGCGCTCGGGCGGCGCGGCGTGCGCTACGTCGAATTGCGCTCGCTGGACGTGAACGCATTCGACCCGCTCGGGGTCCACGAGGATCAACTGCGCTTCCTCGAGGCGCTCATGGCGTTTTGCCTGCTTCAGGACAGCCCGCCGATCAGCGCGATCGAACGCGGAGAGATCGACTACAACGAGCTGGCCGCCGCCCACCGCGGGCGCGATCCGCAGTTGCACCTGCGGCGCGCCGGGCGCGACGTGGCGCTGCGGGAGTGGGCGGCGGAGGTCTGCGAGGCGATGGAGGGCGTCTGCGAGCTGCTGGACGCTACTACGGGCGGCGGCGTGTACGTGGCAAGCCTGGCCGCTCAGAAGGAGGCGGTCCGCGACCCGGATCGCACCCCCTCGGCGCGGATGCTTGCGCAGATGCGTGAGAGCGGCGAGGGCTTCCACCACTTTGCGCGACGCATGTCGCTCGAGCACCAGCACCACTTCCAGTCCCTGCCGGAGGACCCGGGGAAGACCGCCCGGTTCCGGGAACTCGCGCGCGAGTCGCTGGAACGCCAGGCGGCCCTGGAGGCGGCCGACGATGTGCCCTTCGACGAATACCTGCGGCGCTACTTCGCGCAGGGGGACTGAATCACGGGCCCCGATTCCGCACCCCGCCGCGATCTCCGCTATGGCGCCAGTTGTTCGCGAACCCCGCGACCCCGAACGCCACGAACCACGCCAACACCCACTCGGGCATGCTCAGGCCGAGGAAGCGCCATACGACCCGGGCACACTCGCCGGAGCCGGTGAGTACCAGGCGCAGGGTCTTGGTCAGGGGGAAGGTCTCCAGCAGGTAGTTCAACCCGGGGCCGCACGAAGGGACTCGGTCTGCGGGCAGGTGCTGGATCCAGACGTGGCGGGCGGCGATACCCGCACCGGCCAGGGCGAGCGCCGCGATCAGCACGGCGTAGATGCGTGCGCCCGTGCGCCCGGGGTCGTGGACGGCGGCGAGCAGGAAGACCAACCCCAGCCCCGCCACGCCGAGGCGTTCGAGGATGCACAGCGGACAGGGATCGAGGTGCAGGTAAAACTGGGCGTAGCCGGCGTAGCCCAACAATCCCGCGCAGGCGATCAGGCCCGCCAGATTGAGTTCACGCTTGAAGAAGGGGCGGGTCGCTTTCAAGGGCCTGCTCCGGTCGGACGCGGCCCCACTGTACCATGAGCGGCCCGGGAGCGGCGCGGGCGTGGCGCTCCCGCCCGGGGCGCATCGTTTACCCGCCGTGCGCCGCGTGGTCTAATGGCCGACACACCGGGGGCGATCACCCGGAGGAGAAGCGAGTGTCCGAGTCGTCCCGGAGCCAGACCCAAAGCATAGCGATGTTCTGCGATTTCGAGAATATCGCGCTCGGTGTGCGCGATGCCAAGTACGCACACTTCGACATCACCAAGGTCCTGGAGCGCCTGCTGCTCAAGGGCAACATCGTCGTCAAGAAGGCCTATTGCGACTGGGAGCGCTACAAGGAGTTCAAGCGCGCCATGCACGAGGCGTCCTTCGAGCTGATCGAGATCCCGCACGTGCGCCAGTCCGGAAAGAATTCCGCCGATATCCGCATGGTCGTCGACGCCCTGGACCTGTGCTATACCAAGGCGCACGTCGATACCTTCGTCATCATCAGCGGGGACTCGGATTTCTCGCCGCTGGTGAGCAAGCTGCGCGAGAACAACAAGGTCGTGATCGGCGTCGGCGTCAAGAACGCCACCTCCGACCTGCTGATCGCGAACTGCGACGAGTTCATATTCTACGACGATCTGGTGCGCGAGAAGGAAGGGCGCCGGCGCGTGCGTCGCAAGCCCTCGGTCAAGACCACGGACAAGAGCGCCGAGGAGGTTGCGGCCAAGGGCGGAGTGGAGAAGACCGAGGGCGACAAGAAACAGGACGCCGTCGACCTCGTGGTCGAGACCGTGGAGGCGCTGTTCTCGGAGCGCGGCGAGGAGGAGAAGATCTGGGGGTCGATGGTCAAGCAGACCCTGAAGCGGCGCAAGCCCGGGTTCAGCGAGTCCTATTACGGGTTCCGCAGCTTCAGCAAACTGCTCGAGGAGGCCCAGGCGCGCGGCCTGCTCGAGCTGGAACGTGACGAGAAATCAGGCGGCTACATCGTCAAGAGCTTCAATCACGAGGAGTGACCGGCGCCGGTCAGTCGCGGGTCCATCCCGACAGTGCCTCGATGATGGCGCGCGCCTGGTCCTTGCTGGAGATGGTGAATTTCGACTTCTGCTGGTACTCGCCCCCGCGTTTCTGGTAGCGGCGGATGGTGAATTTGTCCGGGCCGTAGGCGCCCTTCTTTCGGTCCCATTCCTGGTAGCGGTAGAGAATGGTGCTCCATGCGCCGCGCGACAGGACCACCTTGTCGAGCTGTTTCACTACCTGGATGCCGTCTTCCGTGTAGTCCACGGAGAGTTCGTCGATGTCGGAGGCCATGATTTCACCGTTCGTTGCCGGATCTGCGGTTGCTAAGGTAGGCAATCCGGCGCCCGCGATCAAGCCGCACGCCGCTCTTGCGCCCCCGGCCGCGATCGACTAGCTTTCCGCCCGGGCGCCGCTCCGGGTACGCCCCCCCGATCTGGTCCGCGCATATGAAGAGTCTCTGGAACGATGATGAAGCGGCCGGGTTCTCCGGCGATCTCGGCCTGCGGGTGTATTCCTCGCGCCTTTTGGGCCGCGAGCCCGCGCTCGTGTTGCACGGCGGAGGGAACACCTCGGTCAAGATCGTGGAGCGCAACCTGCTCGCAGAGGAAGAGACGCTGCTGTATGTGAAGGGCAGCGGTTGGGACCTCGAGTCGATCGACGAGGCCGGCTTCGCCCCGGTGCGTCTCGATCACCTGACGGCGCTCTCGGCGCTGCCGGCCCTCTCCGATACGGAGATGGTAAACGAACTCAAGACGCACATGACGCGCGCCTCGGCGCCCACGCCGTCGATCGAGGCGATCCTGCACGCGATCCTTCCCTACCGGTACGCGGATCATACCCACGCCGACGCGGTGGTCACGATTACCAATACCTCGGATGGGTCGGAGCGCATTCGCGAGCTCTACGGCGAGCGGGTCGTGATCATCCCCTACGTGATGCCCGGCTTCGATCTGGCGCGGCTGTGCGCGGAGCGCTTCCCGGCCGAGGCCGGGGAGCGGACCGAGGGCATGGTGCTGATGAATCACGGCATCTTCTCGTTCGGGGAGACGGCGCGCGAGTCCTACGAGCGGATGATCGAGCTGGTCACGTGCGCCGAGGCCTATCTGGCGAAACACCGCGCCTGGTCGTTGCCGGACCCGGCGCCGGTCGAGGTCCCTGCGACGGCGCCGGAGGAAATCGCGAATCTGCGCCGCGCGGTCTCGGAGGCGGCGGGGGCGCCGATGATCCTGCACTGCGCCCCCGAACCGGAATTCCTCGCCTTTGCGCGCCGTCCCGATGTCGCGACGATCTCGCAGCAGGGACCGGCGACGCCGGACCATGTGATCCGCACCAAGCGCGTTCCGATGCTGGGTCGCGACGTCGGGGCCTATGCCCGCGAATACCGCGCCTACTTCGAGACGTACGAACCGCGGTCCCCCACGCGCAAGACGATGCTCGATCCGGCGCCGCGCGTCATCCTGGACCCGGATCTGGGCCTGTGCACCGTGGGCCGCAGCGCCGCCGACGCGGCGATCGTGCGCGACCTTTACGAGCACACCATCGGTGTGATCCTGCGCGCCACGGCCCTGGGCGGGCACCGGGCGCTGCCGGCGCACGAGATCTTCGAAGTCGAGTACTGGGAACTGGAACAGGCCAAGCTGCGCCGCGGCGGGTCGCCCCCGAGGTTCGCGGGCGAGGCGGCGTTGGTCACCGGCGCCGCCTCGGGCATCGGGCGTGCGTGCGTGGACGCGTTGCGCGCGCGCGGCGCGGCGGTGCTCGGCCTGGATATCGACCCGCGCGTGGAGGCGTTGTATCCGCGCCCGGGCTACTGCGGGGTCCGTTGCGACGTCGCCGATCCCGCGCAGGTGGCCGCCGCGTTCGAATGCGGCGTGCGCGCCTTCGGCGGGATCGACATGCTGGTTCTCAATGCGGGCGTGTTCCCGGAGAGCCGTTCCATCGCCGAGTTGCCGATGGAGGAGTGGCGCCGGGTCATGGCGGTCAACCTCGATGCGAACCTCGAACTCCTGCGCCGCGCTTGGCCGCTGCTGCGCCTGGCCCCGCGCCGCGGACGGGTGGTGGTGATCGGTTCGAAGAACGTCCCGGCGCCGGGTCCCGGCGCGGCCGCCTACTCGGCCTCCAAGGCGGCGCTCAACCAACTCGCGCGGGTCGCTGCGCTGGAGTGGGGGGGCGAGGGGATCCGCGTCAACGTCCTGCATCCCAACGCCGTGTTCGACACCGGCATCTGGACGCCCGAGGTCCTGGCCTCGCGCGCCGCCCGTTACGGCCTCGACGTCGAGGAATACAAGCGCCGCAACGTGCTGGGCGTCGAGGTCACCAGCCGCGACGTGGCCGAACTCGCCGCCGAGATGTGCGGTTCGTTGTTCGCCAAGACCACCGGCGCTCAGATTCCCATCGACGGGGGCAACGAACGGGTGATCTAGTAACAGCCGGGAACAAGCGCGACTCGACGCTACCGCTTATCCTTCGAGTGGAGACGGACGCAGAACGGCGGGGGGGTGAGCGCTTGTCGCCGGGCGCAAGACAAAATGGGACTTGGATGTCCCATCGCGCATACCGGGCACGCGCCACACCGGAGTACCGGAACTCTAATGGATTTCCCACCGATCCGAATCGGTGGTTCCTTCTCCCACCGGGAGAAGGACAGAATGGGGGATCGAAACCAAAGAATCCCCCCTGTCTTCATACCACCGGCTCTCGTTCGCCGTATACACGGCGGGGGGGCGATATCCCCCCATGCCGTGCCTTTCTTACTTCCCTTCCACCTTGTCCTTGATCGCCTTGACCGGCCGGGCGCGCAACGCCCTCCGTGCGGGCTTCGCCGGGATGGTGATTTCCTCGCCGGTGAACGGATTTCGGCCCTGGCGAGCCTTGCTTTTCGGCCTCATGGTCACCCGCAACCGTGCCAGGCCCGGAATGGTGAACGTCCCGACCGATCCCTTCTTCAAATGCCGTTCCGCGACGACGCTGAGTTCGGCGAACAGGGCCTTGGCCTGTGTGGCGGGCAGCCCGGAGGTTTCCGCCAGGTGTCGTATCGTCTGCGCCTGGGTCCACGCCTTACCCCTCACGGCGGGCCCGACGGAGGCCGAAACCGTGGAAGCCTTTTTCTTTCGGCTCGTTTTCTTGGTCGTTGCTCTCTTCACAGCTTTCTTTGCCATTCGGTATTCCCTTTGAGTGAACACATAAACCCAGCATTCGCGCTTATGCTTGCCGGGTGCCGGATCCTGTAATCCCCGCTATTTTGCGTTTTTCGTCTTTCGTTGTCCAATGTCCGTGTTTTTCGGGCCGTTGCTATCCTCGACGACACGCCGTCGGATCACCGATCATTGAGTGCATCGAGTGCGGGCTTACCACAGTCGAAACTATCAGGCATGTAGTGAGATTGAAGCGGCGGTGGAATTTCACTAGTTTGTTCAATCGATGTAACTTATTGTCAGCACATTGGAAATCTACACTACACAACTCCCTTCCGGTACCTTCCCTGAGAAATCCCTTTCTCCATGATTTCCCCAATCAGAGCATGGACGCGGGTTCGATTCCCTCGGGCACACCTCCTGACGTGTCGACATGAAACGTCAGGATACGCTTATGTGGGCGGTTCCGTTCCCTGGTCCATGATGTCCACATATCCGGTTATAGCTGAAAAGACGGTTGCGCTTGCGGGAGGTCGGCTTCCTGAGAATGTCTAAACGACCAAGCTGGACCGGCCACTTGTCGACCGTTGCCGGAGTGATGCCCGCCTTTTCCACCAGCCAACCGGAAGTGGTGATGGGCCGTTCCATCAGGACCCGGTGAATTTGCAAGGCGGATAGTGCGGCACCAGCCGAGTGCCGCCGATTTTATCACGGTGCATCTAGTCAGTGAAGAAAATAGGAAAAAAGTACTTGACAAGGTTTTTCGAGATTTCTCTGATCCCGGCAGTTTCTGTGCGGCTCCATTTTACCTGCCATAGCAGGCGACAGGGATCTGGCCGACGGATTGTGATCCGGGCTTCTCAGCAGAACCTGTGGGTGGACTCCGGTTCGGGTAGGGCGCCGAGCACAGGATACGAAGCGATTTCATCGCCGTGGCAAGTACGAAATCCGAAGGATTTTCCGGAGGTCGGTTTTGCTTTGGTGTTGAAACCCTCACGACTCCGATGGAGAATCGACCTTTCCCGCGGAACCCGTTGAGCAGAAGCGCGCGATGAGCACGCGGCAGCCACATCGGATGACCCGCACACCTGCACATCGGGTGACACCGCTCTGCGGTGTCACCCGATGTGCAGGCGCTCTGCGCCGGGAGAGGATGGAGGAGCCCGCACCCTGGCAAGGAACCGCTACCGCTCTACCGGTACAATCGGCCGCACTTCCTCCGGCGTCGAGATTCGGCTTGGAAGCGACACCGCGACAAAACCTGCGCCATCGAGCAGGGCATGAGGCAGCCGTCAGCTACTCACCGGCCGGGGGCACCTGGTATGCGTGAGCTCGCACGGCGAAGCGGCGAAAGGCGTGACACCGCAGAGGCACCCTGCGCAGGGCGTACATCAGAAACACCGGGATGCTCCCCTGGAACTACTTTGTAGAGCTTCCCGTCCCCCCGCTTCTCGACCAAAATCACGGCACATCCACCCGCAAATTCTGCCGAGGAGCCGTAATCCGCAAAGGGATCCCCGGGGGCAAGATGGGCCGGCGTGATATTCTCGGAGTCGCAAATTCTACTTCCGAACCGAACCCCCTACGCACAATACGCACCAACACCCCCCCGGTGGGAATTCTGCGTATTGTGCGGATTCTGCGTACACACCCAGACTTCAATTTTTCAGTTGAAGGGGGGCACGGTCCAACGCCCAAGCCCTGGACGAGAACGCCCGCGAGTACTTCCAGGAACGGGCCGCCATCGGTGAGTTCGACGGAGGCCTGAGCCGCAAGGACGCCGAAGCCCAGGCCGCCCGGCGCGTCTTCGAGTACCGTCTGGCGGACGACCCCGGCCAATGGCTGGTGGTACTGGCAAAGCCCGGCGACGCACTGGCCGAGATCACCGAAAGTCTGCGGGGCCGTTTCGGGGCCGAGCGCGTTCTGGAGGTGCGCCACCATGCCTGACACCCTGGGGGCCCTGATCCTGACCGCTGCGTTCCTGGCCGGGTTCCTGCCGCTGCTCCGGGTCACTTTCTAAATTCCGGTGGTCAAGGGGGGTTGTGCCGCAGCCGCTATGGTGTACGATCTTGCATGTTGGAGGGCACCATGGGAACCAAGCGGACACCCTTACGGCTGCATGCTGTCTTCGAGGAATGCCCGGAGGGCGGCTATCACGCCTATGTGCCCGAAATCCCTGGCGTGCACACCCAGGGCGAGACGCTGGCCGAGGCGCGGGAGAACTTAGCCGAAGCACTGGAGCTGGTGCTGGAGCACAACCGGACCCGGCACGCCAAGCCGAAGGGCAAGGTGATCGAAGAGCCACTGGCCTGCGCGTGAAGCGTGTCGATTTGATCCGACGCCTCGAAGCCCACGGATGCAAGCTGGTACGCGAAGGCGGCAAGCATTCGATCTTCCAGAACCCTACCAACGGCGCGATTTCCACAGTGCCGCGTCATCGGGAAATCAAAGGACACACCGCCCGGGGCATCTGCAAGGACCTCGGCGTACCGTTTCGGTGACTGAGGCCAAGGAAGGGGCCCTGGTCCTGATCGCCGGGTTCCTGCCGCTGTTCTGGCGCAACGTAGGAACGTAAGACGCCCCCCTCCCGCCCCCGATTCGCAGAAATAGTTCCCCTGCCGCGACATCTGCCGCCACGTCTCCCGGTTCCGTGCGACGGCTTGTGACCCGTCACGTCACCTCCAAATCCTGTGTGACCCAGAGTAGCCGGGTGCGAGAGGGAAAGCCCATCGACAAGAGATTGATCTACAAGGTGCTCGACAACCGTGTCTACCTGGGCGAGATCAAGCACAAGGACCAGTGGTACAACCAGCCCATCATCGATAAGCCGCTCTGGGACCAGGCCCAGGCCATCCTCGAAACCAACTGGCGCAAGCGGGCCAATGCCATCCGCGGCAAGGTGCCGTTCCTTCTCAAGGGACTGGTCTTCGGCAGCGACGGGCGGGCCATGTCTCCGTACCACACCAAGAACCGCTATGGCCGGCGCTACCGCTACTGCCAGCCCCAGCGCGACGCCAAGGAGCACGCCGGGGCCTCGGGCCTGCCCCGTCTGCAGACGGCGGATCTGGAATCGGCCGTGATGGAACAGCTGCGCACCATTCTGCGGGTCCCGCAGATGGTGGAGGAGGCCGCGAGGCGGGCAGTGCATCTCGATCCCACGCTGGACGAGGCGCAGGTTACCCGTAGCCATGCCCCGGATGGATGAGATCTGGAAACAGCTGTTTCCGGACGAACAGGCGTGGATCGTCAAACCGTGGGTCGAGAAGGTGATCGTCTCGCCCAATGACATCGAGGTGCGGCTGCGGCCGAACGGCATCGAGAGGCCGGCGCTGGAGTTCCGGCGCCGCGCCGAGGAGGTGCCGGTATGAGCGAGGCCGGCGCAAGCTGGTGACGCTGCCCGATGGAGGAACGGTAGCCCCCCGCCCCAGGGATGACGCGCCACCCCCATGCAGCTGGCGCTGGCCAGGGGGCACCGCTGGCTGGCCATGCTGGAATCCGGCGAGGCGGGGTCACTCCGGGAGATCGCCGATGCCGCATGATCAACCTGACCTGTCTGGCGCCGGACATCGTGGCCGCCATCCTCGACGACACGCTGCCGGATCATGTCACACGGTTCGATCTGGCGGTGGATCCGGCGAGATTGTGGGAGGAGCAGAGGAGATTGCTTGAAACGAGCAGTGACTCGTTTCGACTCACAGTAGTCGTTCATGACAGTCCCCTGTCGGGTACCTGAGCTTCCCTCCGATCCGAGTTAGTCGGGCACATCACTTGCCTCTTCGGCACCTAGTGGCCGATTTGATGCTCCACCAGGAAAGGGACGACCAGGATTATCCATTCGGGTTCAGGGGAAAAGTCAGGACTCCTCGAGCGGCCATGAATGGCCGGATTCGAGATCGGGATGACGCAGTTCATCCGTCGGCCTGCCATGCTCCAAACGCCATTCCTCGATTTGACCGAGAAGCATAAAGGCAGACTTCCGTCGTTTCTTGTCCTCAAACGCCATCCAGAAGAGCCGGGCGCGCAGTTTATTTGACGCGCGTGCGTGTTTAGTGAAGATGTTGGGACTTTGCCCGTAGGGTCGTCGCTCGGCGCAAGCTGTTTCGAGTTGGTCCCATATGCCTTGCGGAACCGGCGATGGCTTAGCGTCATCGATCAGGTTCAGATTTGCTGCGAGAGCTTCGGGCGTTCCGAGCCAGCTCATTACTTTCGAGAGGACGTGCCGATTGAGTTCCGGCAGGTCGCGTCCGCACAAATTCCACAGCCGCGCGGCCACATCGGGCCTGCGCTGGGCCAGCTCCGCGAGTCGTGCGACCAGCACGTCCTCGCGGTGAGGACGGCGCGCAAGTGCGATGCTACGAATATCCGGATCGACAAAACCCAGCAGCAGTTCGCGTGCATGTGGCGTGTCGAGTACAGCGAAAGCATTGATGAAATTGTCCTCGCACTGCTTGAACGTCGTCGCATCGGACGCGAACTCGTACAGAAGATCGACGGCAGTATCCGATCGACTTTCACCGAGAGCGGTGACGAGCTCCTGTGGTTCGTATCCCCAGAGCCGCCGCTTGCCGAGCACGTCACGCATCTTGGCGATCCCTGCCGCAGGATCGTCGACGAAGGGGCAGAGCGCGAGGACGCGACGCAAAAGATACCTGTCTGAATCCTGCATCCGTTTCTCTGTCCGCTCGAGTACGAAATCGACCAGAGCGAACGCGGTGGTCGCGGGCAAGACGACACCCGCCATCAACAGGCGTTCGGCGGTGTCGAGACAGGTGTATTGGTCCCATTGGCCGGGCATGGCAATCACGTCGAGCACCGCTGACGCGAAACCGCGGCCGTCAATTGCAGCAAGCGCCTTTGCGAGCTCTTTCAGCCCTGCAGCGTGTTTCCCGTCTTGGTTCTGCTCTCGCAGGCGCTTGATTTCGGCATTGATTGCGGCGGCGAACCGTGTGCGCTGCTGGTCGTCGCCGGGCGGCGGAGTGCGACCTTCGCGTGCGGCCCACATCAAGTCGTAGCGGAACGTCCGGTCGAAGGAACGCTCCGGTTTTGGCACGAAGTCGCGCGCCATCGCGGCGGCGGCCTCGGAGCGGTATTCCGGCTCGGGAAGCAGGGTCAATGAGCACCTGCTCGGCACCGGCCGCGTCAAGATGCATGACGGCCGCGATGTGCCAGCCAGCGTAGCTCATGGCGCTACCATTGGCGAGAGGTCCGCGGTCACCGGCTGCACGCGCGGCCCGGCCGCGGCGTACCCGCTCGATGTCGGAGCGGATGAGCTTCACCAGGTCTGCCATGTCTTCGGGCTTTCCGACTTGGGCAATCGACGAGGCCAGGTTGGCTTTCTCCTCGCCGTTGAAGTCGTCCTGGCGCAGGACGACATCGACGCTACTTTTCAGGTAGGCGCGAAGGCGCGCCTTCAAGTCGTCGTCGGCGATGCGCAGCGGTTCCACGTCGGACCTGGCGACCCTGCTTAGAAGGTCAGCTGCGACTTTGATGTCGAGCGGATTGCCACTGGTGACGGACGAGAGAATGCCAGCCGCGGCGATGTCATCGGGAAGGTGGCGGAACACGGCTTCCAGTTGGCGCATCATCTGCCACTCGAGTTCGTGCCGCACGCCGGGCTCCGCATCCACCCGGCGCCGCAGCTCGCGCAGCTTCGCAAACACGCGCGCCGCAAGGTTGGCGTCTGTACGCGCGGCAATGATGGAAATCATGCCGCCGAAGTGCGCGTTCTTGAGGTCTTCGGTCTCGAGGCGTTGCAGGTATTTCTCGACGAGGCCGTCGGGAATGGCGGTGGCAAACGGCAACCAATACTCGTGCTCGTAGAGGACGCCTTCGGCAACCTGGGTAGCCACCCACTCGCTCACCCAGGCGGGATCGGTCTTGCGCAAATGCTCGAGCGCCGGCGGGATGTAGTGCGAACCCAGATTGCGCATATCGCCGCCGGACAGCGCCACTAGTGCATCCTTGATGATGCCGTCCATGCCTGTCTCGCCAAAATCGATCAAATCGAGCGCGGTTCGCAGGCAGGCGGGATGGTCCGTTCTGCTCTCGATGAATTTCCGCATCGCCGCGATGGTCTTGGGCCTGAGGGCTGCGGGCATGCGGTCGGCGTTTTGGCGCGAGACTTCCTCGAATGTCTGCTCATCCATCGACTCGAGGACGCTGGTCAGCGCGTCGTCAGAGCCGGTCCACATGAGGCCGGAGACCGCGGCCTTCTTTACCGCGACGCTCTTGTCCTCGGCAGCGAAGGCGGCGATCTCGCCATCGATACGATGATGTAGCAGTTCGGAGACGAAATCCGCTCGTGCCTCCTCGCTCCAGCCGCGCACATGCTCGCGCCAGTTCGGTCCAAGCGACGAGACCTGGATATCCGGCCAGAGCCGGTACGTGCGGAGCCGTGTTTGCTGGTCTTGTCCCGACAAAAGCGGCACGATGATGTCGCTGAAGTCGTCCGTGCCGGTGGCGAGCATGGCGGCGATGGCATACTGCCGAAAGTTGCCGTCGCGGATCGCGTAAACGGCGCGGATGCGCTCGCCGACGGCCGCGCGAACCTCATTCCAGACGGCCGCGCCGCAAAGCCGCGCGAGCTCGCCGGCGAATACGAGGTCGACGGCGAGCGCCATCGCCACCAGCTTCCCGCCGGCGCTGGTGTTTCGCTTGTCGGTTCCGCCGTCGCCGGTCTGCTCGGCAAACGTCTCGGCGATCATGCGGAGCGGTTCGGCCCATGCCGGATCGTTCACGTAGTCGGCTGTGAATCGGCCGGTCGCGTCGTGGTCATCCTTCTGCAGGTCGAGAAGCCGTGCGCGGACGTCGAGCGCAGCGTAGTACTCCTGAATCTGCTGATGCTCGAATTGAAACGCCGTTTGCGGGTAGTCGACGCGCTCAAGAACGTGGTGTGCCGTGAGCGTCGCAAGAACCGCTGGCGCTCCTACCGGCTCGATCTCTCCACGGTCCGCAAGCTCTCGTGCGACGGCGGAAACGACAGCGCGGGCATCAGACTCGGGCAATGCCATCGCACCGCGGCGGGTCATCTCAGTTGCGAGGGCCTTCAGGTAGTCCGTTTGCCGGCCAAAAATCGGTGCTGCTTGCAGCGCGTTTCTGTGTTCGTCGCGTCGTTCCTGCAAACGGAGAACTTGGTCTATGATTCCGATTTTCGTGGTGGGAATTTCGGCGCCGGCTTCAAACAGTGAAGCGACTTCCGAGAGGATGAATGGCGTGCGGGTCAGCTCGTCGAGTGACTGGTCGGCATCAATGCGGGCGCGAAGCTCGGCGCCTTTCGCGCCAAGGCGGGCCGCCAGATAAGCGGCCCGCTGCGTGCGCCGCAGGCGCAACAATCGCAGCCGCAAGGCACCGGGAAGCGGCGGCGTCAAGTGGTGCGTGCGCGTTGCGACGATGATGCCTGCGCTCGGAGATTCCCGTTCCAGCTCCCGGAGTGCGTTGTCCGCCTGCGCGGAATTCGACTCCGCAATTTCATTCCAACCGTTCAACAAAAACAGGAAAGGTTCCGTTTGCTGCACACGCGCGAGGTTGGCAGCCGTGAGACCTTCGGCCTGGAACGCGGGCATGCCGGCTATGTATTCGAGAATTCCCCGGTGCGAGGACGTCCACGTCGGAAGTTCGACGATGAACGGCGTACCGGCGGTGCGCGCGCGTTGCGCGAGCTGTATCAGTGTCGTGGTTTTTCCGCGGCCGGCGGGTCCTTCGAGAACGATGCGGCGGCTCTGTGAGAGCGCCTGGTCGATCTGCTCCAGCGACAGCACGTCGGCAGACTCCGCACCATCCGGGTCAAGCCGCACTGCTGTGAGATCGATGAGCGGATGCCCTTTAGTCTTGGCAGCCCAGGTTCGCGTGACAGCGTCGGCCGCGCGCCTTGTTCTTTCAATGAGGTCTGCGACCTGCGGTTTGGTATCGATATCGAGGTGGAGGAAGCTGGCACGGAGCGAGGCGTTCTCCGGCATCATCATCTGCGTGATGATTTCCTCGCGCTCGATGATGTGAAGTTCGACGCCATGGTCTTTCTGAATTGCTTCTTCCCACCGCCTTCGGTTAGCGTTGCCAACTTTGGCGGGCGTCACGAAGAGGAGCTTCCCTAGATCAGGAAAGTTCTTCTTGGCGGTCTCGGCGTCGCTAGAAATCTTCTTCAATGTTGGCGTGATCGAGGCGGCGAGTCCTTTGCCAATCCTCTCCGGCGTCAGGCTTGCGGGCGCGTAGGCATCAAGGCCGAGATCCTTCTTGCGCTGGCGGGCAATGAGTTCGGGCCAGCGCTTCTTGCCGAGTACTACCGCCAGCCCCTGAAAACGCATCCCCTCCTCTTGGGAGGCGAGCTCATCGAGTGCCCTTTCGATGTCGGTTCTCAG
>CAZAQG010000051.1:0-18649 GCA_964487445.1 uncultured Chromatiales bacterium | reverse complement strand
CATATATCGCTACCCGGCAGACGGGGCGGACGCAAGGCCTGCCGCCTAAGACCCCCCGACACCCGGGGGCCGGATCGGGTCCCCTGCGGGTTGGATCTCGCTTTTGGGCGCCTTTCGCTGCAGTTTCTCCTCTTTTTTTCTTTTCTTTGCCAATTCTTTCTGGCGCTTCTCATATTGATAATTGGGTTTGGCCAATTTGTCGTCCTATTTTCGAGGAAAAACGGGTTGCATATTATAGGACGGCTGCGCCGCCCGCGCCATCCTTCCTTCCCCGCCCCGACCGACGGGGCTTTCCGTGCATCGGGCCGCCGCCCCGGCACCGAAATCCGGGGGATCGGGCGTGGTCGACGGATACTGCAATCTCGGTGTTATTGCGCAGCGCCGGGCGCGCACAGGGCCGTGCGGCCATGCGTTTCAACAATGCGCCACGATCAGCGGGATGTGGAGTTCCTCCTCGCTGACACCGCCGTGGACACCGATCTGCTGGAACGCCGACTCGCCCGGCAGGCGGTCCTTGATCACCCAGTGCTCCTTCATCAGCAACACGTAGTCGCCGACGCGCTCCCACAGGCGCGGCGCCGGCTCGCCGAGCCCGAACCAGCCGTCTTCGATCAATGCGGCGGCGGGATACAAGTCGCACTGTACGGCCAGTTGTTCGGTAACGTAGCGTTCGAAGCGACGTACGGCACCGGGGCGCACATAGCAATAGGCGGCGCGCGGCTCACCGCACAGCGGCAGGGCCAGGCACTCGGCGAGCGCCGGGTGGTCCTCGAGGTGCACGATCTCCTGCGGGCCGGTGTCCACGAAACCGTGGTCGGCCACCGCCACCACCAGGGTATCGGTGCCGCGCAAGCGATCGAGCAGTCGCCCGAAGGCGCCGTCGAGGGCTTCGAAGTGCGCGCGCACCGGTGCGGAGCCGACCCCGTGCAGGTGCGCCAGACGGTCGAATTCCGGCCAGTAGGCGTAGATGAAACGGCGCCGCGCGGCGTCGCGCACGAGACCGACGATGCGCGTGCCGAAGTCTTCCAGGTCACGGTATCCGGTGCGGTGCGCGCCGCCGGTCAGCGCGCGGCTATAGGCGGATTCGGTCACTTCCTCGGGCAGCAGGCACCAGGTCTCGGCATCGAGCCGGTCCAGCGCCGGCGGGGCGGAAACGAATTCGGCGACGGACAACCCGAAGTGATCCAGCGGCGGACCGCCCCAGCGCGGACGGAACGGCAGGAAGGTGGTGACCGTACCCAACTCGCGCAGATACAGGAACCAACCGGTGATCGCGTGCTGCTGGGGCGCGGTGGCGGTGAGCAGCGTGGTCACCGCCGCCGCCGTGGTGGGCGGGAATACGGAACAAATCCGTCCCTGGAGATGCGCGGCGAGCGCCCCCCCGGCGCCGTGCGCGATCAGGTAGTCGTAGCCCAGGCCGTCGAGCAGGAGAAACACCACATGGCGCGCCCGCGCCACTTCCGCCGGAGCGAGTGCCGCCAGCGGCGCGTACGGGGCCGGCGGCGACGCACCCAGCCCCTCGACCAGGGACGTCACCAGATTGACGAGTCCGCCGCCTTCGTAGTCCGGTCGCAAGGTCGCGCCCTCCGTTCTGTTTCCCGGGCGGACCCGCGCCCGCGGGTCCGCCCGGCGGGCCTCAGGCGGCCGAGGCCTTGTGAGCGACGCGGTGAAATGCGAGCCGCTCCCCCTCCACCTCGACGCGGATCACGTCACCGGGGCCGAAGTGCCCGGCGAGGATCTTCTGCGCCAGCGGATTCTCGAGCTGGTGCTGGATGGCGCGCTTGAGCGGCCGCGCCCCGTAGACCGGATCGAAGCCGGCCTCGCCGAGCCGGTCGAGCGCCGCCTCGTCGAGTTCGAGATCCAGGTCGCGCTCGCGCAGCCTGCGCTGCAGGTAGCCGATCTGGATCCCGGTGATGGCGCGGATCTGCTCGCGGCCGAGAGGATGGAACACCACCACCTCGTCCACGCGGTTGATGAACTCCGGGCGGAAGTGGCCGCCGACGATCTCCATGACGGCGGACTTCATGCGCGCGTAGTTCTCCTCCCCGGCCATCTCCTGGATGACCTGCGAGCCGAGGTTCGAAGTCATGACGATCACCGTGTTGCGAAAGTCCACGGTGCGCCCCTGCCCGTCGGTGAGGCGCCCGTCGTCGAGCACCTGCAACAGGACGTTGAACACGTCCGGGTGCGCCTTCTCGATCTCATCGAGCAGGATCACGGAATAGGGCTTGCGGCGCACCGCCTCGGTGAGATAGCCGCCCTCCTCGTAGCCGACGTAGCCCGGCGGGGCGCCGATCAGGCGCGCCACCGAGTGCCGCTCCATGAACTCCGACATGTCGATGCGCACCATCGCCTCTTCGGTGTCGAACAGGAATTCGGCGAGAGCCTTGGTGAGTTCGGTCTTGCCCACGCCGGTCGGGCCGAGGAACAGGAACGATCCGTTCGGGCGGTTGGGGTCGGAGAGTCCGGCGCGGGAGCGGCGGATCGCGTCGGAGACCGCACGCACCGCTTCATCCTGGCCGATCACGCGCGCGCTCAACGCCTCCTCCATACGCAGCAGCTTCTCGCGCTCGCCCTCGAGCATCTTGGAGACCGGGATACCGGTCCACTTGGAGACCACCTCGGCGATCTCCTCCTCGGTCACCTTGTTGCGCAGCAGCTTGAACGTCTGCTGCTCCGCCTTGCTCGCGGCCTCGAGCCGCTTCTCCAACTCGGGGATGCGCCCGTACTGGATCTCGGACATGCGCGCGAGATCGCCGGCGCGATGCGCGGTCTCCAGGTCCAGGCGCGCGCGCTCCAGTTCCTCCTTGACGTGCGCGGCGCCCTGCATGGCGGCCTTCTCGGACTTCCAGATCTCCTCCAGGTCCGAGTACTCGCGTTCCAGGCGCGTGATCTCGGCCTGCAGATTCTCCAGGCGCTTCTTGGACGCCTCGTCGCTCTCCTTCTTGAGCGCCTCGCGCTCGATCTTGAGCTGGATCAGGCGCCGTTCGAGACGATCCATCTCCTCGGGCTTGGAATCCATCTCCATGCGGATGCGACTCGCCGCCTCGTCGATCAGATCGATGGCCTTGTCCGGAAGCTGGCGGTCGGTGATGTAGCGGTGCGAGAGCATGGCCGCGGCCACGATCGCGGGATCGGTGATCTCCACCCCGTGATGGACCTCGTAGCGCTCCTTGAGCCCGCGCAGGATGGCGATGGTGTCCTCCACCGTGGGTTCGCCGACCAGCACCTTCTGGAAGCGGCGTTCGAGCGCGGCGTCCTTCTCGACGTACTTGCGGTACTCGTCGAGCGTGGTCGCGCCGATGCAGTGCAGCTCGCCGCGCGCCAACGCCGGCTTGAGCATGTTGCCCGCGTCCATCGCCCCCTCGGCCTTGCCGGCGCCGACGATGGTGTGCATCTCGTCGATGAACAGGATGATCTGGCCTTCCTGCTTGGCGAGGTCGGTGAGCACCGCCTTGAGACGCTCCTCGAACTCGCCGCGGTACTTGGCCCCCGCGATCAGCGCCGCCATGTCGAGCACCAGGATGCGCTTGTTCTTGAGGCCCTCCGGCACCTCGCCGTTGAGCACCCGCTGCGCGAGGCCCTCGACGATCGCGGTCTTGCCCACGCCGGGCTCGCCGATCAGCACCGGGTTGTTCTTGGTGCGACGTTGCAGTACCTGGATGGTGCGGCGGATCTCGTCGTCGCGGCCGATGACCGGGTCGAGCTTGCCTTGTTCGGCGCGCTCGGTGAGGTCGATCGTGTACTTCTCGAGCGCCTGGCGCTGGTCCTCGGCGTTGGGATCCTCCACCTTCTGGCCGCCGCGCAGCTCGTCGATGACACGCTCGACCCCGGCCTTGGAGGCCCCGGCCTTGCGCAGCAGGTCCCCGAGCGCGCCCTTGTCCTCCACCGCCGCCAGAACGAACAACTCGCTGGAAAGATACCGGTCCTTGCGCTGCTGGGCGAGCTTGTCGGTGACGTTGAGCATGCGCCCGAGGTCGTTGGAGATCTGTACGTCGCCGGCCGTGCCCTCGACCTGCGGCAGGCGATCGAGCGCCTCGCCGAGTTGGGAGCGCAGGCGGTTGACGTTGACGTCCGCCTTGGCCAGCAGGTGGCGCACGGTGCCGCCTTCCTGGTCGAGGAGGGCGGCCATCACGTGCACGGGTTCGATGAACTGGTGATCACGCCCCACCGCCAAACTCTGGGCGTCCGCCAGCGCCATCTGGAACTTGCTGGTCAGCTTGTCCATTCGCATCACTAAGACTCCGGGTCGAGGATCGGGATTACTTTTTTATTGGGGGGGATCCGGGATTTTCAAGACCCCTTCCCACGGTCCCGACGCGCAAACAGGTCGCTGCGCCGGCTCACCAGCCGGTCCAGGAACAACAGCCCGTCCAGGTGGTCTACTTCGTGTTGCACGACGCGCGCCTCGAATCCTTCCATCTCGCAGTCCACGGACCCGCCGTGCTCATCGCGGGCGCGGACGTGGATGCGTTCGGCGCGGATCACGTTTCCGGTGTAGTCGGGCACCGACAGGCAGCCCTCGCGGCCGACCGCGTGCCCCTCCCGGGCGGTGATCTCGGGATTGATCAACACGAGCCGTCCGTGGCCCGCCACCCGGGACCGCGTCGAGACGTCGACGATCACCAGCCGCTGCAGGCACCCGACCTGCGGGGCGGCGATCCCCACCGCGGCCGGACCCGCCGCCATCGTCCGCACCAGATCCGCGACGAACCCCTGCAACGCCGCATCGAAGCGTTCCACGAGCTCGGCGACCCGCTTGAGGCGGGCGTCCGGGTAAGTCAGGACTTCCAGGACCGTCACCGACCCGCCGACTCCTAACCGAGCACCGTATCCACCGGCTCGAGGCTCGTCTCCACCCCGTCGCCCAGCCTCTCCAGCGCCGCGCGCAGCGAATCGATGCCGCGCTGCGCCACGCCCTCGATCTGCAGCACGTACACCGGGCGCTCTCCGGTTCCGGCCACGTCCGACTCGAGGTCGGTGATGTCCAGGCCCGCCTCGGCGAGGGCACCGGTGACCCGCGCCACGATCCCCGGGCGATCGGCGCCGTGCACCCGCACCCGCACGTCCGGCACGACGTGGCGGTGCAGGGCCCCGCGGATGGGGTCCACGTGCAGGTGCAGATCCAACGCGCGGGCCACCGGTTCGAGCTGCTCGGCCAGGGAGGGCGCGCCGCCCGCGTGCTCCACCATCATGCTGATGGTGAAATTGCCGCCGAGCCGGAGCATCGAGGCCTCGCCGAGATTGCAGCCGACACGATAGAGGACGTCGGTGATCCGCGCCACGATGCCGGGCCGATCGACTCCGACGAGCGTCAGCATGTGCCAGTCCCGCACATCTCCTCCTTCACCCGGGCAGGTGGTGCACCACAGGGATCCATCATACCCCGCGCCGATCGACGTCACCCCCCGGTCGCGCACCCCCGTGCGCCGACGCAACCCGGGGATGAGGTCCGCGATCGCGATATCGGAGAAAGCGCGGGGCGGGCACCGTCGGCACGCAGGGTCGCCGCTCCCGCAGCCTTTGTACACTGTAGTAGACCGGCAGTGCACCCGCCACCGTGGCGATACCGGAAAGGTTGAACACCAGGGCCCGGGGACGGTCGAACTTCGCTGTGAAGCAGGATCGCAAAGTCACTCAATTCTTAGGGGATTTCGCGGGCGGTCGCGGCGAGGGCGGCCACCGTCCCGAATCTGAAAGTCGGCGGAAAACACCGCGGCAATCGGGATCGCGTCCGAAAAGTCGTGGATACCGCCGCCGAACGGCGAGACTTGCCGCGCACCGGGGCAATCAGCAAGGGGTCTCTTATGTCTGAACAGACACAAGCCGTTTTCCGCTGGTTAGGATTCGACGATCGCCCGCCCAAGTATCTGCTCCCCACGCCCACGCCCGTACAAGCTCGAATGTTTCGTCTGCTGCGTATCCTCTTCGGGCTTATCTGGTTGTACAACACTTGGACCGCCTCGTCAGGGGCCAACAAACTGGCCGTCGCCCATTTTCTCGGGATGCCGCTGTCCTCCTGGCCCGTACACCTCGCCGGAAACGGCATCGTCCTGGTGAATCTCTACATCGCGCTGGTATTGCTGTCGGGCAAGGGCATGCGATCGGCCTTGTGGATCGGTATCGCGTACCTGCTGGGGATGTGGATCGTCGTTGAACATGGCGGTGATTTCAATCCTGCCGCCGGCGGGACCGATGCCGGCATTGCACCGCCCTACCTCATCGCCATGATCTTCACCTATACCTGCTGGCGCATCAGCCGGCCCCTCTCGGCATCGTCGGCACGTACCGCGCGCGACCCTGCGCTTCTCTGGATCCACGCCGCCCGCAATCTCTTCGGCTTCCTGTGGGCCTGGGACGCGCTGTTCAAGTGGCACCCCTATTTTCTGACGCACTTCATCGGCTATCTGGTCGATGCCCAGCACGGCCAACCCGCTTGGCTGGTTCATTATCTTCAGGCCTTTATCTACGTCATCACGCACACCGATCCCCTGCTCTTCGGATTGCTTTCGGCCGCCACGGAGGTGGTCGTCGCCTGGAGCCTGCTTTCCGGGAAACTCCTGCGTTACCTGTTGCCGATCGGGATGGCTTTCTCATTCGTGATCTGGTCGACCGCGGAGGGCTTCGGCGGGCCTTACGGCAACGGCCGGACCGGCATGCCCGGCAACATGTTCGGGACCGCGGTGATCTATATGCTGATTTTCGCCTACCTCATGGTCTTGTACCGTTGGCCGACACGCGGCGGGGCTCGGGAATTGGAATCGTCTCCCGTTGCGGACGAGGATCGGCGCATGCCCGATCACGATTGATCCCGCCGCGCGCGGCGGAACATCCCCGGTCCGGCAGGCGGCCGGGCCATGATATCCGCCACGCGCGGCTCACGAGTGTGCGGACGCGGCCGGATCCCGGATCCAGATCAGCGCCGCCATGCGGCCCGTGGCACCGTCGCGCCGGTACGAGTAGAAGCGCCGCGGATCACGCAGCGTACCGGTCGTGCCGCCGTAGACGGCGCGCACGCCCGCCGCCTCCAGGCGCGCGCGCGCCAGCGCACAGAGATCCGCCCGCCACCGCCCGGGCCCGGCCGGCTGGAACGCATCGTGCGAGCGCGGGTCGCCGGCAAGCAGCCGCTCGCGCACCTCGTCGCCGATCTCGAAGGACTCCGGCCCGATGGCCGGGCCGAGCCACGCGAGCAGTTCGGCCGGCGACCGCGTCAGCGACCGTACCGCGGCTTCCAGCACGCCGGCGGCGAGTCCCCGCCAACCGGCATGGACCGCGGCGACCCGGGCGCCGCGGCGATCGCACAACAATACCGGGAGGCAATCGGCGGTGAGTACCGCACACACCACGCCGGGGCGCTCGGTCCAGGCCGCGTCGGCGTCGAGCCTCACCGCCCCCGCCTGCGGGAGACGCACCACCCCGGCGCCGTGGCACTGATGCAGCCAGCGCGGCGCCTCCGGCAGGCCCAGCGCCTCGATCAACCGCGCGCGGTTGGCGGACACCGCGCGCGGATCGTCGCCGACGTGATCGCCGAGATTGAATTCCGCGTAAGGCCCGCCGCTCACCCCGCCGCGGCGCGTGGTCACCGCGGCGCCGACCCGCGCGGGGGCCGGCCAGTCGGGCCGGAGGATCCCGACCGGCGGACCGGCGCCCGCCCCCCGTTCCACTCCTAACGGTCCCGCCCGGCGGCCGCCGCGTCGGTGCGCAACACGGCGATCAGAGCCTCCAGGTCCGTCGGCAGCGGCGCGCACCACTCCACGCGCGCGCCGGTATCGGGGTGGATCAGCGCCAGACGCCCGGCGTGCAGCGCCTGCCGACGCAGGGCCCGCAGCGCCCCGAGCAGGTCTTCCGAGGCGCGCGGCGGGACTCGGAAGCGCCCGCCGTAGACCGGATCGCCCACCAGCGGGTAGCGCAGATACGCCATGTGCACGCGGATCTGGTGGGTGCGGCCGGTCTCCAGGCGCACACGCACCCACGTGTGGGCGCGAAACCGCTCCCGGACCCGGTAGTGAGTGACGGCCCGGCGCCCGGCCGGGACGACCGCCATGCGCTTGCGGTCCACCGGATGGCGCCCGAGCGGCTGGTCCACGGTGCCGCCGGCGATCATGACCCCGTGCACGAGCGCCTCGTACTCACGCTCCACGCTGCGTGCCTGGAGTTGGTCCACCAGGGCCTTGTGAGCCGCGAGGGTGCGCGCCACCACCAGAAGCCCCGAGGTGTCCTTGTCGAGGCGGTGCACGAGCCCACCGCGCGGCAGCGCCGCCAGTGCCGGATCGTGGTGCAGCAGGGCGTTCTGCAGCGTGCCTTCGCGGTTGCCGGGTGCCGGGTGCACCACCAGCCCCGGCGGCTTGTCGATGACCAGCAGCGCGTCATCCTCGTAGACGATCTCGAGGGGAATGGCCTGTGCCCGGCACCCCGGGTCCGCTGCCGGCTTGCGCGCCCGAAGCACCACCTGCTCGCCGCCCGCGAGCCGGTCGCGCGCCCGCCACGCGCGCCCGTCCACCCGCACGTCGCCCGCGCGGATCCACTGCTGGATGCGACTGCGCGAGTAACGCGGGAACAGTTCGGCGAGCGCCTGGTCCAGGCGCCGCCCGGCCAGCTCGGGCGGGATCTCGGCGGTGAGAGGTTCGGATTCGTCCATAGCGCGCTTGGAGTATACTGTGCCGCAAGACCCCCGTCGTCCGCGCGAGAACATCCCCAGCCATGCCCCGAACCCGACCGCGCCGCCCCATACCGGTCTTCATCGTCGCCGGCCTGCTGCTGGTGCTGGGCGGCTGCGCGATGTTCGGCAAGGAGGCCGACAAGACCAAGGGCTGGCCCGCGCCCAAGCTCTACAGCGAGGCCATGCAAGAACTCGGCGCGGGCAACTACCAGACGGCCATCCAGGACTTCGAGAAGCTGGAGTCGCGGTTCCCGTTCGGCCGCTACGCCCAGCAGGCCCAGCTCGAGATCGCCTACGCCTACTACAAGCAGGACGAGCCCGACTCGGCGGTCTCCGAGGCGCAGCGATTCATCAAGATGTATCCGCGCAACCCGAACGTGGACTACGCCTATTACCTGATGGGCCTCTCCGAATACAACCGCGGGCGCGGATTGATCCAGCGTCTTTTCGGGGTCGACCGCTCGCAGCGCGACCAGGAATCCGAACTCAAGGCGTTCCGGTACTTTGCGCAACTGCTGCGCAGATTCCCCGACAGCCGCTACGCGCGGGACGCCCGCGACCGGATGGTGTTTCTGCGCGGCAACCTGGCGAACTATGAACTCAGTGTCGCAAACTATTATATGGGGCGCGGCGCCTACGTGGCGGCCATCGACCGCGCCAAGCATATTCTCGATCACTACCGGCAGACGCCGGCGACGCCCCGCGCGCTGGCGCTCATGGTGGAGGGTTACCGCCGGCTCGGCCTCAAGGGTCCGGCGGGCGACGCGTTGCGGGTTTTGAAACTCAACTACCCCAAGGACCCTGCGCTGGCGCGCCTGGAGCCCCGCTCGGGAGGCTGAGGCGCGGCGGGTCCCGGTGGGATCAGCGGAAGGAGCATCCGATGTGGGATTTCTTCGAGACCGTCCGCCGCCGTCATTCGGTGCGCAGCTACCAGGCCGACATGCCGGTGGAACGGGAAAAGCTGCACGCGATCCTCGAGACCGCGAGCAGCGCGCCGTCGGCGGGTGACCTGCAGGCTTACCGGATCGTCGTAGTCACGGACAAGGCCCATCGGGACGCGTTGCGCGCCGCGGCCGACGATCAGGCGTTCATCTCGCAAGCACCGGTGTGCCTGCTGTTCTGCGCCGACGCGCGGCGTTCCGCGCAAGAGTTCGGGGAGCGCGGCGAACGCCTCTATGCACTGCAGGACGCCACCATCGCCGCCGCCTACGCGCAACTCGCCGTGGTCGCCGCCGGCATGGGTTCGACCTGGGTGGGACGCTTCGACGAGGAGCGCATCCGCACAGGCCTCGGGCTGGACCCGGATCTGACACCGGTCGCGCTGCTCAGCCTGGGCTACCCGGCGGAACTCCCGGAACCCACGCCGCGCCGGCGTCTCGACGAAGTGGTGGTCTATCTCTGACCGGCCATTGTTTCGCGTCCGGGCCGCGAAACAATGGCCGCGGAATGCACGGAGGGGAACACAAATTTTCCGTGGGTTCCGTGATTCATTTCAACCCCATCGCGAAAATCCGCGGCGTCCCGCGGCGTCGGCCGGGCGCGCCCGGCCCTACCGTCCATCACCGACCCCGCGGGTCACCTGTAGGGCGGGGCGCGCCCCGCCGAAAACGTCGTAGAATCCCACCGGACCCAGGCGCCGATCCGCGACGCCGGTCGGGCGAGCCCGACCCTACAGAGACCCCGGCGTCGAATGGTCCCCTGTAGGGTGGGCCGAGGCCCGCCGACAACGCCCGAAACCCCAACACCACCGCGAATTTCAATCACGGATCCGAGCCCGGCCCACCGGCGTGGCGGTTGCCGCAGGTGATCGGATAGCGCCGGTCCCGGCCGAAGGCACGTCGTGAGATGCGCACCCCGGGCGGGGCCTGGCGGCGCTTGTACTCGTTGCGGTCCACCAACTCCGCCACCCGGCGCACCACCGCCGCCTCGTAGCCCGCGGCGATGATCCTCTCCACTCCCTGATCGAGTTCCACGTAGCGCTCCAGGATCGGATCGAGCACCTCGTAGGGCGGCAGGAGGTCGGCGTCCTTCTGGTCCGGCGCCAATTCCGCCGACGGCGGGCGATCGAACACGCGCTGCGGGATCACCGGCGCGATGGCGTTGCGGTAGCGCGCCAAACGGTAGACCAGCGTCTTGGGCACGTCCTTGATGGGCGCAAAGCCACCCGCCATGTCGCCGTAGAGGGTCGCGTAGCCTACGGACATCTCGCTCTTGTTGCCGGTGGTCAGGAGGATCCGGCGCGTCTTGTTGGAGACCGCCATCAGCAGCACGCCCCGGCAGCGCGCCTGCAGGTTCTCCTCGGTGACATCCGGCGCGCACCCGGCGAATATCTCGCGCAGCGATTCCAGGAACGCCTGGAAGGGCGGTTCGATCGGGATCACCCGGGTATCGACGCCGAGCGCACGCGCCTCGGCCTCGGCGTCCTCGAGACTCATCGGCGCGGTATAGCGCGAGGGCATGAGCAACGCCTGCACACGCTCGGCGCCGATGGCATCGACGGCGATGGCCAGACACAGCGCCGAGTCGATCCCCCCGGACAAGCCAAGCACCGCGCCGTCGAAGCCGTTCTTGCGGATGTAGTCGCGCACCCCCAGCACCAACGCCCCGTATAGGCTCGGCTCCGATGCCGACAGCGGCGCGCACGGACCGGGCAGCGGGCGCACCGTGTCGCCCTCGCGGGCGAAATCGACGCAATACAACCCCTCCTCGAAGGCCGGCGCCCGGAAACGCGGCGTGCCGTCCCGATCCAGGACGAACGACTGCCCGTCGAAAACCAGTTCGTCCTGCCCGCCGAGCAGATTGAGATAGACCAGGGGGATCCCGCACTCGGCGACGCGGTGCGCCGCGACCTGCTCGCGCTCGCGGGCCTTGTCCACGTGAAACGGCGAGGCGTTCAGGTTCACCAGCAGCCGGGCCCCGGCCGCGGCGGCGCGCCGCGGCGGCCCCGGTTGCCAGATGTCCTCGCAGAGGGTGATCCCGACCGGCACGCCGCCGATCTCGGTCACGCACGGTTCGGTCCCGGCGGTGAAATAGCGTTTCTCGTCGAAGACGCTGTAGTTCGGCAGCAGGTGCTTGAAGTAGCGCGCCGCGACGCGCCCGTCGCGCAGCAGCGCCGCGGCGTTATAGAGGCGGCTCCCTTCGGTGTGCGGATAACCGACCAGCAGATGGATCCCGTGGACCGCGGCCCGCAGCCGGGCGAGCGCCGCGTCCACCGCGCGGCGGAAATCCCCGCGCAGCAGGAGATCCTCCGGCGGGTAACCGCTCAGGGCCAGCTCGGGGAAGACCACCAGGTCGGCCGCCAAGCGGTCGCGCGCGTCCAGCGCGACGGCGCGGATGCGCTCGGCATTGCCGGCCACGTCTCCCACCAGGAGATTCAACTGGGCCAGGGCGATGCGCAACGGGCGGGTCACGGTGTCTCCGGATCTGAGGTTCAGGGCCTGTCGGACTTGGGAGGTTCTACTGCGGCGGGGAAAGCCTCAGCCCGTGAAGAACTCCTTCATGCGCACGCCGATCTCGGCCGGACTGCGCACCACGGCGACGCCGGCGGCCCGCAGCGCCGCGAACTTGTCCTTGGCGGTCCCCCGCCCGCCGCGGACGATCGCCCCGGCGTGGCCCATGCGCCGCCCCGGCGGTGCGGTCATGCCCGCGACGTAGGCCACCACCGGCTTGCGCACGCACGCGCGGATGTACTCGGCGGCCTCCTCTTCGTCGCTGCCGCCGATCTCGCCGACCAGCACGATGCCCTTGGTCCGGCGGTCGCGTTCGAAGAGTTCCAGGCAGTCCACGAAGCCGACACCGTGAATCGGGTCGCCGCCGATCCCCACGCAGGTGCTCTGCCCGAGCCCGGCGCGCGTGGTCTGACTCACCGCCTCGTAGGTCAACGTACCGGAACGCGAGACGATGCCGATGATCCCCGGGGCGTGGATCTCCCCCGGCATGATCCCGATCTTGCAGGCCCCGGGGGTGATGACGCCCGGACAGTTCGGCCCGACGAGCCGCGCCTCGCAACCGCGCAGCGCCGCCTTCACACGGATCATGTCGTGGACCGGGATCCCCTCGGTAATGCACACGATCAGCCGGATCCCGGCGTCGGCCGCCTCGAGGACGGCGTCGGCGGCGAACGGCGCGGGCACATAGATCATCGTCGCCTCGGCCCCGGTCTCGGCGACGGCGTCGTGCACGGTATCGAAGACCGGCAGGCCGAGGTGCGTCCGCCCGCCCTTGCCCGGGGTCACCCCCCCCACCAGCCGGGTGCCATAGTCGATCGCGTGCCGGGAATGGAAGGTCCCCTGTTTGCCGGTGAAACCCTGGCAGATCACCCGCGTCTGCGCGTCGACCAGGATCACCGCGCCGACCCGCCGCCGGCCGCCGCCACCGCCTTGCGCGCGGCCTCCGTGAAGTCGTCGGCGCCCATCAGGTCGAGGCCGCTCTCGCACAGCAACTGCCGGCCGAGCGCCGCATTGGTCCCCTCCAGGCGCACCACCACGGGCACCGTCACGCGCACCTCGCGTACCGCCTGGATGATCCCCTCGGCGATCAGGTCGCAACGCACGATACCGCCGAAGATATTGATCAGGATCGCGCGCACCTTGGGATCCGAGAGGATCAGCTTGAAGGCCTCCGCGACACGCTCCGCGGTGGTCCCGCCGCCGACGTCGAGGAAATTGGCCGGCTTGCCGCCCTGGAGCTTGATGAGGTCCATGGTCCCCATCGCCAGCCCCGCGCCGTTGACCATGCAGGCGATGTCGCCGTCCAGACGAATATAGTGGAGCCCGAAACGCCGGGCGGCGCGCTCGAGTTCCTCCTCCTGGCCGGGGTCCGCCTGCGCCGCCAGGGCGGGCTGACGATAGAGCGCGTTGTCGTCGACCTGGATCTTCACGTCCACCGCCACCGGCCCGCCCGAGTCGGTGATCCCCAGCGGGTTGATCTCGAGCAGACTCAAGTCGCGTTCGACGAACAACCGGTACAGGGACGGCAGCCGGCGGCCCAGTGCGGCGGCCGCCTCGGCCTCCAGCCCCAGCGCGAAGGCGAGGCGCCGGCACTGGTAGGGCAGCAGGCCCGCCGCCGGGTCGACGGACACCGAACATACCGCCTCCGGATCCTCCGCGGCCAGCGCCTCGATCTCCATGCCCCCGCTGCGCGCCCCCAGCACCGCGACCCGTTCCCGGCGCCGATCCACCAGCATCGCCAAGTACAACTCGCGAACCAACGACGCGGGTTGCTCGACCAACACCGCCTCGACCGGCAGACCGCGACCGCCGCTCTGCGCGGTGACCAGCCGGGTGCCGAGCAACTCCCGCGCCACGCGCCCCACCTCCTCCGGGCTGTCCGCACGGCGTACCCCGCCCGCCTTGCCGCGGCCGCCGGAGTGCACCTGCGCCTTCACCAGCCAAGCCGCACCCGGGAGTTCAGAGGCGGCGCGCACCGCCTCCCCGGGCGAGCGGACCACGCGCCCCGGCGGGATCGGAAACCCGATCTCCGCCAGCAAGGCCTTGCCCTGGTATTCGTGGAGGTGCATGCGGAGTGCCGCCGGCGGGAAAGGGGCACTATTCTCCCGGAATCGGCGGCGTTTCGCAAAGCGAAAAGGCAAAAAGGGGACGGAGGGAATAAACAATATTCCCTCCGTCCCCTTTTCCCTGCTTGCGTGGGCGGCGCAGTCTGCGGACACTAAGCGGATGTTCCGCCTGCTGCTGCTCGCACTGCTCGCCTACGCCGTCTACCGGCTCGTCCGCGGCCCCCGGCGGCCCCCTTCGTGCCCGGTGCCCGGCCCACGGCGCCGGGTCCTGCCCGAACAGCACATGGTGCGCTGCGCCCACTGCGGCGTCTACGTACCCGAAGCCGAGGCGGTCGACGACGGGGACCACTGCTACTGCTCGCAAGCGCACCGTACGGCGGGTCCCGTGCCGCAGGGGCGGCGCTGAGCGCTGAAAAGGGGACGGAGGGAATATTGTTTATTCCCTCCGTCCCCTTTATTGCTTTCTTTATTCGACTACAGCTTTCCCCCTCCGGTCCGATAGAAAGTCCGGGACCGGGGAGCGGCCGCGAGATCCCGGCGCAACGTTGCAACCGTCACGAAACCCCCGGTTGAGCGAGTATCATCCGACCATGGCCCACGCGTTGTCCGATACCGCCGCGGCCTCGGGGTCCCTGCGGGGCGCCGGGGTCCACACCTGGAAGCCGCTGCGCTACTTCAATCTCTACCGCTTGGCGCTGGCGGGACTGCTCACCGTCGCCTACTTCGCCGGCCCGACCCCGCCGACGGTGCTCGGTTCGTACAACCCGGCGCTGTTCGAGGCCGTGTGCCCGCTCTACCTGGCGTTCGCGATCGCCGCGGTCGTCGCCCATCATTTCCGCGTTCCGGCCTTCGCGGTCCAGGTCTACGTGCAACTGCTGGCGGACATCGCGGCGATCACCCTGATGATGGCCGCGAGCGGGGGAACCGGCAGCAGCATCGGGGTGCTGCTCGTCATCACCATCGCCGGCGGGAGCCTCCTGATCCCGGGCCGGCTGGCGATCCTGTTCGCGGCGCTGGCGGCGCTGGCCGTGCTCACCGAACAGATCGTCACCGTGATCGAAGGCGGGACCGGGGGGACCTTCACCCGGGCGGGGACCCTCGGCGCGGCATACTTCGCCACCGCGATCATCGCCTACCTGCTGGCGCGACGCATCCGCGAGAGCGAGGCGCTGGCGGCACGGCGCGGCGCCGACCTCGCCGACCTGGAGAAACTCAACGAGACGATCATCCGCCGCCTCGAGGCCGGGGTGCTGGTCGTGGATCACACCGGGCGCATCCGCCTGGCCAACGAGGCCGCCCGCCGCCTGCTGCGTATCCGGGCAAGACCCCGGCTGGACACCGTCTCCGCGGGCCTCGCCGAGGCACTGGGGCGCTGGCGCGAACAACCGGCGCGCGAGCCGGAGCCGTTCCAGGCCGGACCGCGGCGCGTCACCGTGCAACCGCGTTTTACACAACTCGGGGCGGATGCAGGGGCCGGCACCCTGGTATTTCTGCACGACGCCGCGCAACTGGCGCGCCAAGCCCAGCAATTGAAGCTCGCCTCGCTGGGCCGGCTGACCGCGAGCATCGCCCACGAGATCCGCAACCCGCTGGGCGCCATCAGCCACGCGGCCCAGCTCCTGGCCGAATCGCCGCGGCTGGAGGCGGGCGACGGGCGCCTGACGCAGATCATCCGCGAGCAGTCCGATCGCGTGAACACCATCGTCGAGAACGTGCTGCAACTCTCCCGCGGCCGACCCGCACGCGCCGAGCCGGTGGCGATTCGCGGCTGGCTCGCGGAGTTCGCGCGCGAGTTCGCCCTGACCCACCATCTCGATCCGGCCTGCCTGCGCATCGAGGTCGAGCCGGCCGAACTCGAAATCCCGGTCGATACCACTCACCTGCACCAAGTCCTGTGGAACTTGACGCAGAACGCGCTCGAGCACGGTAACGCCGGGCGCACCGAGCCGCGGATCACCCTGGCCGCGGGCCGCGACCCGGAATCCGGGGCCGCCTACCTGGAGGTGCGCGACCCGGGACCGGGGCTCGACGCCGAGGCGGCGCAGCAGGCCTTCGAACCGTTCTACACGCACTCCGCGCGCGGGACCGGGCTCGGCCTGTTCATCGCCCGCGAGTTGTGCGAACTCAACCAGGCGGCCCTCGAATACATGGGGAGTTCGGGCGGGGAGAGCCGCTTTCGCGCCACCTTCCACACCCACCGGAACACGGAGCCCGCGTAGATGGAACGCGCCCTGGCCCTCATCGTCGACGACGAACCCGACATTCGGGAACTCCTGGAACTCACGCTCGCCCGCATGGACATCGCCACGCGCGGCGCCGCGACCCTGGCCGAGGCGCGCGCGCTGCTCGGGCGCCACCCGTTCCGACTGTGCCTGACCGACATGCGTCTGCCCGACGGCGACGGACTCGATCTCGTGCGCCACATCCAGAAGCGCTTCCCCGACGTGCCGGTCGCGGTGATCACCGCCTTCGGCAGCATGGAATCGGCGGTGCAGGCACTCAAGGCCGGGGCCTTCGATTTCGTCTCCAAGCCCGTGGACCTGCAAATGCTGCGCGCCCTGGTGACCAGCGCCCTCAAGGTGCGGCGCACCTATCCGGAGGTCGACCGGCGCTCGCGGCGTACCCTGCTCGGCGACTCCGCGCTGATGCAGGAGATCCGCGCCACGATCCACAAGCTCGCACGCAGCCAGGCACCGGTGTACATCAGCGGCGAATCGGGCACCGGCAAGGAACTCGTCGCGCGGCTGATCCACGAGAAGGGTCCGCGCTCCGACCACCCGTTCGTGGCCGTCAACTGCGGCGCGATCCCCACGGATCTCATGGAGAGCGAATTCTTCGGTCATGTAAAGGGCAGCTTCACCGGCGCGGTGGCGGACAAACAGGGGCTGTTCCAGGCCGCCGGCGGGGGTACGCTGTTCCTCGACGAGGTGGCGGAGCTGCCGCTGCACATGCAGGTGAAGCTCCTGCGGGCGATCCAGGAGAAGGCGGTGCGCCCGGTCGGCGCGCAGCGCGAAGTGGCCATCGACGTGCGCGTACTCAGCGCCACCCACAAAGACCTGGGGCTCCTGGTACAGGCGAGCGAGTTCCGCCAGGATCTCTACTATCGAATTAACGTGATCGAATTGCATGTCCCGTCCCTGCGCGAGCGCCCCGACGACCTCCCGGCGCTCACCGCATCGGTGCTCGCGCGCCTCGCGGCCGGGGGCGAACCCGCGACCCTGGCCCCGGAGGCGCTGGAGGCGCTGCGCGGCTACGCCTTCCCCGGCAACGTGCGCGAACTGGAAAACATCCTGGAACGCGCCACGACCCTATGCGAAGATCGCGTGATCCGGCGCCCGGACCTGCACCTGCCGGCGGCGGGCATCGAGCCGCCGCGCCAACCGGGCGACCTGCCGTTGGAGACCTATCTCGACACGGTGGAGCGCGACGCCATCGTCCAGGCCCTGGAGAAGACCCGATACAACAAGACCGCGGCGGCGAAGCTCCTCGGGATTACGTTCCGCGCGCTACGCTACCGATTGAAGAAGCTCGGCCTGGAATAACGCCCGGCCCTGCGGCAACATATGAGAGCGGGCCTTGGCCCGCTGACCGTGATGCACCGTAGCGCTGGGATGTCCGGTGGCGGCGACCGGTTCGCGGACGCGCGACGAGACAGAATCCAGCATGGGGCAGGGTGCCCCACGGGCAGGGAGGCCCGCCACCATGGATACACTCGGTTGGATCCCGTACCGGCACCCCCCGGTGGATCCGGGGTACGGCCGAACACCGGCCCCCCGGCCGAGTGACGCGCAGCGTCAACTTGTGACGCGCCGGGACCATCCGCGGGCGACGGGCCCTCCCTCCCGTCGCCGCCACACACTTGAGTTTCCCCGCGAACCGCCGAGAAAACGGGTACCTGGGCGACCGGGATCCGGTCCCGGCGGCGCGCCGGGACACTGGCACGGATTCTGCTTCTATCAGAGTAGGTCCGAACCGCGCCCAATGCCCCCGCCTCCCAATAGGTGCAGGCTCCGCGCGACCGACCACCGGCTTCAGGGCTGTATGACCGGATCCACCAGCAATCGAGGAGTATCGACATGACACGAAATCAACAGGGTTTCACACTGATCGAACTGATGATCGTGATCGCGATCATCGGCATCCTGGCCGCCATCGCCATCCCCGCCTACCAGGACTACACCATCCGGGCGAAGGTGACGGAGGGCCTGAGCTTGGCCGACGGCGCCCAGACCGCCGTGGCCGAAACCTACCAGTCCAACGGGTCGTTCCCGACCGGCTCCAACGTGAGTTATGGACTGCCAAAGTCGACCAGCATCACCGGGAAATACGTGCAGAGTGTAACCGTGAAGGCGGGGACCGGCGTGATTTCGATCCTCTTCAAGAAAGCAGGCCTCGGCGGCAGCCCGACCGCGAATAATACAATCCTGACGTTTACGCCAAGCACGACCAACGGCGCGATCGCCTGGGCTTGCGGC
>CAZAQG010000050.1:0-19358 GCA_964487445.1 uncultured Chromatiales bacterium | reverse complement strand
ATAAAATTTAGTCCCTAAATCTAGTGGTCGACGCTCGCAGAAAGAGCCGTACCGGGAGCGACACCTACATCTTGTGTCGGAGTCCACCAGGAGGGTGAGCCGATGAAGCTCCTTTGGAACAAGTGCTCCGGGGATAGTTGGTGTGAGCTGTACACGGTCGACCTCGGCGGCCCGCATTTTGATGGTCTGGAAGGGGTTTACGTCGTCTGGCACGGTGGCGGGGCCCCGAACTGCGTGTGCGTGGGTCAGGGCGCGATCCGGGAACGGCTGGCGACCCATCGCACCGACCCGGCGATCCAGCAGTACGCGCGCCATGAGCTGTTCGTGACCTGGGCGCAGGTTCCGACCGCTTACCGCAGCGGAGTGGAGCGATTCCTGGCCGAGCAGCTCGCCCCGAAGGTCGATTACCACTTTCCGGACGTGGTGCCGTTGCCGGTCAACCTGCCGGGACTCAAGATCGCCATCGCCTGATCACCGGTCTGCTCCGGGCATCGATGCCGGAGCGGCTACAGGCCCCCCCGGGTTCCGCTCCCGGTGTGGCAGGGGTGTCGCCCGGCAATCGGCCATCCCGCCCCGCACCCCGGGCACGCACGAAGAACTTCAGCCCCCCCCCACCGGTATCGCTCGTCATCCCCGGGCCGTCCGCGCACGCCCGGATGCCGTTCAGCATGGGTTCAGGTGCCGGCCTCTATCCTACGGGTGAAGGCTCGGGGAGGACCGGAGCGGCCAAGTCCCCCCGGCGCAACTGCAACCAGGAGAACGGCCATGAAGATGTCGATCGCGGTTTGGGGGTTCTCGGCGGCGGCGTTGCTCGCGGTCCAAGTGGTCCCGGCGCGCGCCGACGACTACGGCAGTCCGGTCCGCTATGGGTATGCTAAGGTAATGCAGGTCGAGCCGCTGGTCCGAAGGGTGGACGTTTCCTATCCGCGGCGCGAGTGCTGGAACGAGCAGGTTACCCGTTACGAGGAGCCGGGCCCGGGTTCGGCCACGCCGACCATCCTCGGCGGGATCGTCGGCGGGGTGCTGGGTCATCGGATCGGAAGAGGCAACGGGCGCACGGTCGGCGCCATCGCGGGAACGCTGCTCGGCGCCTCGGTGGCGCGGGACATCTACCGCAGCGACCGCCGGCCGGTGGCCTACACAGATACGGTGCAGCGTTGCCGCGTACACGAAGTGCATCGCAGCGAGCGGCGCATCGACGGCTACCGGGTCACTTACCGGTATCGCGGTCAGACCTTTGTGACCCGGATGGACCGCGACCCGGGCGAACAGGTCCGCGTGCAGGTCTCCGTGACCCCGGTGGACTGAGCACTCCCGGAGAACCCGCCGGCGCCGCACCGAGGCAACGGAGCGCCATGACCCATCCGACCCGCACCGCACTGCTCCTGGCCGCCGTCCTCGCGGCGACCGGTATCGCGGGCCCGGCCCGGGCGGGGCCGGGCCCGGGGCGCGACGCGGCCCTCGAGGTGCGAGAGTCGGCCGCCGTCGGCATCAGCCTGCGACAGGCGGTACGCAAGGTGCGCCGACTCACGGGTGGGCGCGTGCTCTCGGCGGGCATGGGGGAAGTCGGCGGGAACCCGGTCTATCGGATCAAGGTCCTCATGCCCGGCGGCCGGGTGCGCGTCGTGCTCGTGGACGCGCGCACCGGGGAGATCCTGGATTAGTCCGGGTCATCCTGTGACCACTGCGGCGGTAAAACCGGTCCATTTTTGCGATCCTCCTCGTCGAACGGGCCTCACCGTTCTTCTTGCGCAATCGAAGAACGATCCTCGATTGCCTGCGCACCTCGCCACCCGACGGATGACCCGGACCGATCCCCGGAACGCGATCCGGGCGGTCGCGCGGGTGTTGCATCGGCGATGGGTCCGACCACCCCCGCGCCCCCTCGGGAGTACGACGTGCGCGTGCTGGTGATCGAGGACGAGGCGGCGCTGCGTGAACCCCTCGTGGCGCACCTCAAGACGGAAGGCTACGCGGTCGACGCCAGCGGCGACGGCGAAGAGGGCCTGTATCTGGGCACCGAATATCCGGTGGACGTCGGGATCGTCGACCTCGGCCTGCCCGGCATCGGTGGAATGGAGGTGATCCGCCGGCTGCGTGTCGCCGGGCGGGCGTTTCCGATCCTGATCCTCACCGCGCGCGGGCGCTGGCAGGACAAGGTCGAGGGGCTCGAAGCCGGCGCCGACGACTACCTGGTCAAGCCCTTCGAAATGGCCGAACTGCTGGCCCGGGTCAAGGCCCTGCTGCGCCGCGCGGCCGGCTGGAGTCAGTCGGTGCTGCGCTGCGACCCCATCGTGCTCGATACCGCCTCGCACGAGGTACGCGTCGGCGGGCGCGAGGTCACCCTGACGGCATTCGAGTACCGGGTCCTCGAATACCTGATGCTGCATGCCGGGCGGGTGATCTCCAAAACCGAACTCACCGAGCACCTGTACGATCAGGACTTCGACCGCGACAGCAATGTGATCGAGGTCTTCGTGCGCCGCCTGCGCCGCAAGCTGGATCCCGACGATACGCTGCACCCCATCGAGACCCGGCGCGGGCACGGCTACCGCCTGGCGCCGACGCGCACCGGCTCGTGACCCTCTCGCTGCACACCCGCCTGCTGGTGGCGGCGAGCCTGGTCCTTACCGCGTTCCTCGGCCTGACCGGCCTGGGCCTCGACCGGGCATTCCGGGCGAGTGCCGAGACCGCGGTGCACGACCGGTTGCAGGGCTATGTCTACGTGCTGCTGGCCGCCGCCGACCTCGGCCCGAACGGCGTGCTGCAACTCCCCGACGCCCTGCCCGACGCGCGCTTCTCGACTCCCGCCTCCGGGTTGTACGCGGAAGTGACCGCCAACCACGGCGCCATGCGCTGGCGCTCGCACTCGGCGCTCGGCGTCACGGCCCCGTTCCCCGCCGACCTCGCCCCCGGACGGTGGCGCTTCGAGCGCATTCGTACCGCGACCGGGGAGCCGCTGTTCGCGTTGGGATTCGGCGTAAGTTGGGAGGGCGGCGGCGGCGCCCGTGACTACACGTTCGCGGTCGCCGAGAACCTTGCGGGGTTCCATGCCCAGATCGAGCGCTTCCGCCGCAGTCTATGGGGCTGGCTGGCGGCCGCGGCGGCGGTGCTGCTGGCAGCGCAGGGCGCCATCCTGCACTGGGGCCTCGCCCCGCTACGGCGCGTGACGCGCGACCTCGCGGCGATGGAGGACGGGCGCCGCGACCGCCTGGAGGGCCGCTATCCGCGGGAGCTGCATGGACTCACCGAGAATCTGAACTCGCTGATCGCCGGCGAGCGCAACCAACGCGCCCGCTACCGCGACGCGTTGGCCGATCTCGCCCACAGCCTCAAGACGCCGCTCGCGGTGCTGCGCGGCGCGCTCGCCGAGCCCGGGCGATCGGCGCAGGAGCTGCGCGGCGCCGTCAAGGATGCCGCCGGGCGCATGAACCAGATCATCGACTATCAGCTACAGCGCGCCGCCGCCTCCGGGCGCAGCACGCTCATGGCACCGGTGGATGTCGCGCGCGCCGCGCAACGCATCGCCGGAAGCGTCGCCAAGGTCTATCGCGACAAGGGCGTGTCCTGGGACACCCGTATCGCCGAGGGCGTCTGCTTCTATGGGGACGAAGGGGACCTGATGGAACTGCTCGGCAACCTCGTGGACAACGCATTCAAATGGTGTCGCGGCCAAGTGGCGATCCGCGCCGAGGTCGTACCTGCAAGCGCCGGGCGGCGGCCGGGCCTGCGTCTGATCGTGGAGGACGACGGTCCCGGCATCGCGGCCGAACAACGCGAACGGGTGTTGCAGCGCGGCGGGCGGGCCGACCCCGGGGCGAGCGGCCAGGGCATCGGGCTGGCGGTGGTCGCGGACATCGTAAGCGCCTACGGCGGGCACCTGGAGCTGCGTCGCGCGGCACTCGGCGGGACCGCCGTCGAGATCACGCTGCCGGCGGGCTGAACGGTGCGAATCCGGCCCGCGGGCGCCGCGTTCAGTCGAAATCCGCAGCATCGCCGAAATTCCGGGCGTCGTCGGCGGGGCTCGCCCCGCCCTACGGAATCCATGACGACCGCGGAACCCCGGTAGGGCCGGGCACGCCCGGCCAACGCCTACGCTAGACCCGACGATGCACTTCGAGGACGTTGCGCAACCGCCCGATCCGGTTCAGGGCGCGGCTCAACTGGCCGATGCCGGTGATCTCCAGGGTCAGGTCCATACGCGCACGGCGCTCTGCGCGGTCGGTGAGGGTATTGGCCGCAACAACGTTGATGCCTTCGCCGGCGAGGATGGTGGTGATGTCGCGCAGCAGCCCGGGGCGGTCGTAGGCGTCCAGGACGACCTCGACCGAATAACGTGCGCCGCCCGACGATCCCCAGGACACTTCGATCAGCCGCTCGCGATTCTCCTCCGGCATGCGCAGGATGTTGGGGCAGTCGCGGCGATGGACGCTTACCCCGCGCCCGCGCGTGATGAACCCGATGACGTCGTCACCCGGGACCGGGCGGCAACAACGCGCCATGTGGGTCAGCAGGTCGCCCACCCCCTCGATTACGACCTCCCCGCGCGGCACCGCCTTCGGACCGGGCCGCCCGGCGGGCGCCGCCGGCGGCGGGACCGGCGCCGGCGCCAACAAGGCATGGGCGGCGGCGGCGATCTGCGAAGCGTTGAGATCGCCGCCGCCCACCGCGCTCAGGAAGTCCTCCGCACCGGGATAGCGAAAGTGTCGGGCGATCCGCTCCAGACCCACGCCCGAGAGGCCGACGCGGTGCAGTTCGCGATCCACGAGGGCGCGCCCCGCGGCGATGTTCTTGCCGCGATCCTGCTGCTTGAACCAGTGGCGCACCTTGGCGCGCGCGCGCGAGGTCTTGAGGTGGCCTAGGTGCGGATTGAGCCAGTCACGACTCGGCCCGCCCTGACGGGTGGTGAGCACCTCGACCTGCTCGCCGCTGCGCAGTTCGTAGGTCAGGGGCACGATGCGCCCGTTCACTTTGGCGCCGCGGCAACGATGACCGACGTCGGTGTGGATGTGATAGGCGAAATCCAGCGGTGTCGCGCCGATCGGCAGGGAGATCACCCGGCCCTTCGGGGTGAGCACGTAGACCCGGTCCTCGAAGATCTCCGACTTGAACCGATCGATGAAATCGCCCGCCTCCGGATTCTCTTCCTTCCACTCGAAGAGCTGGCGCAACCACGCGATGCGCCGCGCCATGGCCTCATCGGAATCGACGCCCTCTTTGTAACTCCAGTGCGCGGCGACACCGAGTTCGGCCTGCCGATGCATCTCGAAGGTGCGGATCTGCACCTCCAGCACCTTACCCTCCGAACCCACGACCGCGGTGTGCAGCGAGCGGTACTGGTTCTCCTTGGGGTTGGCGATATAGTCGTCGAACTCGCGCGGGATGTGGTGCCACAGGCCATGCACCACCCCGAGCGCCGCGTAGCAGTCGACGACCTCGCGAACCAGGACCCGGATCGCCCGCACGTCGAAGATCTGGTGGAACTCGACACGCTTGCGCTGCATCTTGCGCCAGATGCTGTAGATGTGTTTCGGGCGCCCGCTCACCTCGGCGCGAACCCCGGCCTCGGCGAGCGCGGTGCGGATGCGCGCCACCTGACGGGCGATGTAGCGCTCGCGGTCGGAGCGGCTCTCGTCGAGCAGGCGTGCGATCTCGCGGTAGGTATCCGGCTCGAGGTGGCGAAGCGCCAGATCCTCCAGTTCCCACTTCAGTTGCCAGATACCCAGCCGGTTGGCGAGCGGCGCGTAGATCTCCAGGGTCTCGCGGGCGATGCGCCGCCGCCGCTCGACCGGCAGGTGCTGCAAGGTGCGCATGTTGTGCAGGCGGTCGGCCAGCTTGACGAGCACGACGCGCACGTCCTCGGCCATGGCGAGCAACATCTTGCGCAGGCTCTCGGCCTGGTCGCGCTCGCGCCGGCCCTTCTCCCGCAGCCCGCGCACGTCGTGGATGACGTCCATCTTGGTGACGCCGTCCACGAGCCGCGCCACCGTCGGACCGAACTCGCGTTCGAGTTCCTCGAGCGTGAGCGGCGTGTCCTCGATGACGTCGTGGAGAATCGCCGCGGCGATGCTCTCCGCGTCCAGGTGCAGTCCGGCGAGGATCTCGGCCACGGCCATGGAGTGGCGCACATAGGGCTCGCCCGAGGCGCGCCGCTGGCCTTCGTGGGCCGGCAGCGCGCGCGCCAAGGCGCGGCGGATCAAGTCGCCCTGCTCCGGCGTCATCCCTTCGGTCACCGACCCGAGCCAGGCTTCGGGCAGCGCGGGAGAGGCGACCGGTGTATCGATCGCGTCGCTCATCTTACGATTCAGCATACGCCGCACCGATCCCCGCTACCACGTTCGCGCCTTGACGGAGACCGTCGCGGCCCCTATCGTCAAGCGCCCGAAACGACGGTGCGAGCCCCACGCAATGACCCCGCAACGCTACCGCAGGCTACGCAGCGTGCTGGACCGGCGCCAGCCGGACCTCGCGGTGCTGCTCGATCGGGTGCACAAGCCGCACAACCTCTCCGCGGTGTTGCGCACCTGCGATGCGGTGGGCGTATGGGAGGCCCATGGGGTCCACCCGGGGCCCGATCTCCAAGCCCACGAGGCGACCTCCGCGGGCAGCGGCAAGTGGGTGCGGCTGCGCACCCACGCGAGTCTCGACGCGGCGTTCGACCACCTGCGCGCGCAGGGCTTCCAGGTACTGGCGGCTCACTTCTCGGAACGGGCACGGAATTACCGCGAGTTCGACTATACCGGTCCCACCGCGATCATACTGGGGGCGGAGAAGCGCGGCATCAGTCCACGGGCCGCGGCGCGCGCCGACGGCCACGTCCTCATCCCGATGCACGGCATGGTTCCGTCGCTGAACGTCTCGGTGGCCGCCGCCGTGATCCTGTTCGAGGCCGAGCGTCAACGCCGCGCGGCGGGTTGTTACGACCGCCCACGGCTTGATCCCGAGTGTTACGCGCGCACGCTCTTCGAATGGGGATACCCCGACCTCGCCGCGCAGTGCCGTGCGCAGGGCATCGACTACCCGCCACTCGGACCCGACGGCGAACTCCCGCCCCGGCGCTGACCGCATCGGCAAGGGGCCGCGCGATTGACCGCAGGGGGATCACCGCGAACGACCGGCTATCGTAGGTGTCACAATTTACAATGGGGTCCCGCTTCGCCGCAGTCGACGAGCCGGAGTTCACCCATCCCGGCGTCGGCGGGCCCGCCGGGGTACCCCGGCGAATGGTATCGTTTGGTGAAGTGGGGCATGATGGATCCGGGCCGCATCCATCGTCACGGCACCCCGCGGGCGCGCCGTCTCCACCCTCACAGGGACCGGGAGTGAAGATACCGACCACCGCGCAGGCGTGCAATGCGGGCGTACCGACCCGGCCGGCCGAGCGGATCGATGCCTGATGCCGGGACCCTGCAGCGGCTGATCGAGACCTACGGCTATGCCGCGGTGGTGGTCGGCACGTTCGCGGAAGGCGAGGTGGTGTTGTTGCTCGCCGGATTCGTCGTACACCTCGGCTTCCTGAACTTCCCGGGCGTTGTGGCCGCGGCGTGGATCGGCATTCTGGCCGGCGATCAGGTCTATTTCCTCGCCGGGCGGCTGTATGGGCGCCGGTTGCTTGCGCGCAGTGCGCGTTGGCGGGAGAAGGCCCGCCGCGCCGACGCGCTCATCCAGCGTTTTCAGGCCCGTTTGATCATCGGCTTCCGCTTCCTGTTCGGGTTGCGCATCATCATCCCGTTCATGTTCGGTATGGGGCGGGTATCGGCGGTCCGGTTCGTCCTGCTGAACGGGATCGGTGCGCTGATCTGGACGATCCTCGGCGCCGTGCTCGGCTACCTGTTCGGGGCGGCGGTGGAGACGACGTTGAGCCGGTTGGGGTACGCCGAGTGGATCGCGGCCGGTAGCTTGGCGGGTTTGGTCATCACGTTGCGAGTGGTACTGGTGCTGCGTGCCCGACGGCGCCCGCCCGTGGAACGACCGATCGACAAGCCCGATCACTGAAGAACAGGAGGCGCAAAAATGGATCCGGAGTCATGGCGACAGCGCTGGCGGGAAGGACATACCGGGTTTCATCTGGACCGGGTCAATCCCAATCTGGCCGAGTTCTTCCCGAGACTCGACCCACGCGCGGGCGAGACGGTATTCGTCCCACTGTGCGGCAAGAGCATGGACCTCGAATGGCTCGCCCGGCAGGGGCATTCGGTGATCGGGGTGGAAGTCAGCCCGATCGCCGTCGAATCGTTCTTCACCGAGCAGGACCGGACGCCGGTGCACCGGTCCACGGGGCACGGCGAGCGATGGGAGGATCCCCCGATATCCATCTGGTGCGGCGACTTTTTCGGGCTGCGTGCGCAGGACGTGACGCCGGCGCAGCTGTTCTATGACCGGGCCGCCCTCATCGCACTTCCGCAAGAATTGCGGACGCGCTACGCGGCGAAGCTCGCGGCGCTCCTGCCGAATGCGGCCCGGGGGTTGCTGATCACCTTCGAATATCCGCAGGAGGCCATGGCCGGGCCGCCGTTCTCCGTGAGCGAAGCGGAGGTGACGGCGCTGTACGGGGACGCGTTCGCGATCCGTCGGCTCGCGCGACGCGACGTTCTGGATGAGTACCGGCGCTTCCGGGAACTGGGGCTCGATACGCTCACCGAATCGGTCTACCTGCTGGAACGCGGCGAATACGCCGGCGATTCGGATCGATCGCAGTAAGGCGGAGCGGGGGCGGCGACGTACGCCCCCCCGCCGCGACTTGCGGGCCGCGGCCGGGGTGCCCTACGACCGACGCACCGGCGGGACATCCCTGTCTCCAAGGAGTATGCGCAACGCTACGGCGTACGGCGAATCATTCGTGGCCTGCGATACCGTGCCGGAGCGCGTAATGCATCAGCTCGCCGTTGTGACGCAGATCGAGCTTCCTCAGGACCCGGACCCGATACGTGCTCACGGTGTTCACGCTCAGCGACAGCTTGGATGCGATGTCCGAGACCCGGGATCCCGCCGCGATCATGCGCAGGATCTGGAACTCCCGGTCTGAGAGCCTCTCGTGGGCCGGCTTGTCCGGACGGGCCATGGCGGCGGCCAGACTCTCGGCCACCGCCGGCGAAAGGTAGCGCCCACCCGTCGCCACCTTGCGCACGGCATCCACCAGTTCGGCGGCCACACTGCGCTTGTTCAGGAAACCCGCCGCTCCGGCCTTGAGCACGCGCACCGCGTACTGCTCCTCGGGGTACATGGTAAGGATCAGGACCGGAAGCTTGGGCCACTGCCGGTGGATCTGCTTGAGCAGTTCGACGCCGCTGCGTCCCGGCAGGGACACGTCCAGAACCACTACGTCGAAGGCTTCCGCCTGCAACCGCTCGAGGCAGCTTTCCGCGTCCCCGGCCTCGGCACAGGCCAAGCGATCGTCGGCCGCTTCGAGCGCGCGCATCAGGCCCTGGCGGACCACCGGATGGTCATCGACGATCAGTATTCTCATTGGACCCAACCTCTGCGGAACCGGGCCCATCACCCCAGCGGGAGTGTCACGTGCACCCGCGTTCCGCGCCCCGGGCTCCCTTCGATCTCGAAATCCCCCCCCAACAACTGCATGCGCTCTCGCATTCCCAGGATCCCGTAGGAGTTGGGATCGGCGATCTTATCGGGCGTAATACCGCGCCCGTCGTCGCGCACTTCCAGGGACAGATTCGCATCGATACGCCGCAATACGACTTGCACGCACGAGGCCCCGGCGTATCGGGCCACGTTGGTCAGAGATTCCTGAACGACACGAAACAGCGCGGTAGCCCGTTCAGGCGCAAGCGCGACCTCTTCCTCGGGCACCCGTACCGTACGCGCGATGCCGGTGCGCCTGCCGAATGCCCGGACCTCGGATTCGATCGCCGGCCCCAGCCCCAGATCGTCCAGAACCTGCGGGCGCAGATCGGCGATCAGCCGCGCCATGGAACCCAGGCCCTGTTCGATGAGCCCATTCATCTCCAACAGGCGTTCGCGCGCCGCAGTGTCTTCCGGAGGAAGGATCCGAAGGACCTGGGTGCAATTGAGGCTGAGGGCGGTGAAGACACTGCCGAACTCGTCGTGCAACTCCCGGGCGAGCGCAGTGCGTTCGCGCTCCGCGGCACATTGCACGTGCACCGCGAACTTGCGCAGGAGATCCCCCGAAGCGGCTTCGCCCGGATCGCCCGCCATCGCGGCCGTAACCCCCGGACTCGCGGCGACGAACCACGCCAGCGCCACGCGCAGCAGTCGGCGCAACGACAGCGGTGGAGCCATGACCTGTCCCTGCATCCGCCACCCTCCGGCGGCCCGGGTCCCGCTCGCCGACGCCCCGCCTCCTGCGCCCATGTCGGCACCCGTTGCCCGCGATCAACCCGTATCGTTCATGGAGTCACAGGGAATCTTAGGCGATCCGCGGTACCGGCGCAAAAGCGGGCGCACGCCCCGGATCCCCACGACCCTGCTTGAGCTTGTGCGCACAACCCGCCGGTTCATAAGATCGTCGGAGCCGCCGGGAGTTGCACCGGGTCGGGTTCGTGCCCCCGCATCACCGCGAGTAAGTTTTCAACTTTCTGTAAGATAAGCATTTATCATGCTTCGACGCCATGGCGTGACAGCGACGGGTGTGTCGTACCGATCGGGGTCGGTATGCCCCCGATGATCTTCCTCGCGCCGAATGGGGCGCGGTGGATCCAGCCCGAAGAACGGTCGCGGGGGTGCGACGGGCGGCGTATCCTGGCCCGCATTGCGCCAACGCACCTGTCCGGAAGCCGGAACTCCCGATCCCGCTTCGCGGTCCTATCGAAAATGTGACGGCTCCGGGGAGAGCAACATGCCAACCAGTATACGAACCGAGTCGTCGTGGAATCGGTGTGCGATCGACGTCCCCCCCGCTCCGGGGCTCGGGGGACGCACTCGCCGATTGGCGGCGATCCTGGCGGCCGTCATCGCGTTGATCGCGACCCCCGGCGCCCGCGCGGGCCACACCCCCGATGTCCTGCGCGCGACCCTGAAAAACGGCCTGCGCGTGGTCATCGTCCGCAACCCGCTCGCGCCGGTGGTCACCACCGAACTCAACTATCTCGTCGGATCGAACGAGGCGCCGACCGGCTTCCCCGGCATGGCCCATGCCCAGGAGCACATGATGTTCCGCGGCAGCCCCGGGTTGTCCGCGAACCAGCTCGCCTACATCGGGGCGGCCATGGGCGGGGACTTCGACGCCGACACCCAGCAGACCGTCACCCAATACCTCTTTACCGTGCCGGCCCGCGACCTGCGCGTCGCGCTGCACATCGAGGCGATCCGGATGCGCGGGGTGCTCGACCACGAGGCACTGTGGCGGCGCGAGCGCGGTGCCATCGATCAGGAGGTGGCCCGGGATCTCTCGAGTCCCGACTACCGCCTCTACCGGCGCCTGCTCGCGCGGCTGTTCCGCGGCACCCCCTATGCGCATGACGCGCTCGGGACACGCGCCTCCTTCAAACACACCACCGGGGCGATGCTGCGCAAATTCCACGAGGCGTGGTACGCACCCAACAACGCGATCCTGGTGATCGCGGGCGACGTGCGGCCGGAACGGGCGCTGCGCCGGGTACGCGAGCTGTTCGGCGCGATCCCGCGCCGCAGCCTCCCGCCGCGGCCGGCCATCCACCTGCGCCCGGTCACGCCGGCGACGCTGCACCTGACCACCGACCGAGGCTACGGCCTGGCGGTACTGGCCGTGCGCATGCCGGGCACCGACAGCCCGGACTACGCGGCCGCGCAGGTCCTGGCCGACGTTCTCAACAGCCAACGCGGCAGCCTCTACGCCCTGGTGCCGAAAGGCAAGGCCCTGAGCGCGGGCTACTCGATGAGTGCCTGGCCGGGGGCCGGATTCGGTATCGCCGCACTCGGTTTCCCGCGCGGCGGTAACTCCCGACATGCGGTTGCGAACCTCCGGCACGTCCTGGTCGGGATCGCCAAACACGGCGTACCCGCGGACTTGGTGGCCGCAGCCAAGCGCCGCGAACGGGCGGGGGCGGCGTTCTGGGCGAACTCGATCCCCGAACTGGCGGACACTTGGTCGCAAAGCGTGGCGGTGGAAGGGCGCCGCTCACCGTGGGACGATATCGCAGCGATCGATCGGGTCACACCGCGCGACGTCGACCGTGTGGCGCGCCGCTGGCTGGATCCGCGCCACGCCGTGATCGCGGTCCTCACACCCAAGTCCTCGGGTCGGCCGGTCTCCGGCAAGGGCTATGGCGGCAAGGAATCGTTCGCCCCGCACGCCGTGCGCTCGGTACATCTGCCCGAGTGGGCGCGGCGTGCGCTCAACCGGCTCACCGTACCCCCGTCGGCCTTGCATCCGGTCAGCATGGTGCTGCCCAACGGGCTGCGGCTGATCATACAACGCGAGAGCGTCAGCCCGACCGTGAACGTCTACGGACGCGTGCGCACCAACGCCGACCTGGAAGCGCCCGTGGGTCAGGAGGGGGTCGCGGGCGTGCTCTCCGACCTGTTCGACTACGGCACCACCCATCTGGGCCGCCTGGCCTTCCAGCGGGCGCTGGACGCGATCGCCGCCGGCGAGTCCGCCGGCTACGACTTCTCCCTCCAGGTGCTCGACGATCACTTCGATCGCGGCATGCAGTTGCTGGCCTCCAATCTGCGACACCCGGCGCTCCCGCCCGCCGCCTTCAAGGTGGTGCGCACGCAGCAGGCGGCCGCGGCCGCCGGCGAGCTGCACAGCCCGGCCTACCTTTTCGGACGCGCCTTGCACGCCGCTCTGTATCCGCGCAACGACCCCACGCTCCGGGAGGCCACGCCCGCGACCATCGGATCCCTGACGCTGCGCGACGTGCGGCGTTATTATCGCAAGACCTTCCGGCCCGATCTCACGACCATCGTCGTCATCGGCAAGATCACCCCGCAACGGGCCCGCGCCGTCGTCGACCGGTACTTCGGCTCGTGGAAGGCGCACGGCCCGCGACCCGACACTTGGCTGCCGCCGGTCCCGCCGAACCGCCCGTCGATCACCCGGGTACCGGACGCCGGACGCATCCAGGACCAGGTCACGCTCGCCGAGACCCTGGGCCTGACGCGCACCAATCCGGACTACTACGCCCTGCAACTCGGCAATCACGTGCTCGGCGGCGGCTTCTATGCGACGCGCCTATACCGCGACCTGCGCCAGGAGCGGGGGCTGGTCTACTACGTATCCTCGAATTTCGAGATCAACCGTACCCGGGGCGTCTATGTCGTGTCCTACGGTTGCGATCCGCGCAACGCCGCGCGCGCCCGCGCGATCGTCGTACGCGATCTGAAGCAAATGCAGACCACGCCGGTGGACCCCGCGGAGCTGCACCGGGCCAAGGCCCTGGCACTGCGCGAGATCCCGCTCTCGGAGGCGAGCGTCGGCGATATCGGCGCGGGCCTGCTCGCCCGCGCCGTGGACAAGCTGCCCCTCGACGAACCCACGCGCGCCGCGCGCCGCTATCTCCATCTCAGCGCCGCCCGGATCCGGGCGGCCTACACCCGCTGGCTGCGCCCGGACGATCTGGTGCAGGTCACGCGCGGGCCGCCGCCCCGGTGACCGGCGCCGGAGCGCCGCGGATCCCCTTCGTCCGCGGTTCTTGACCGGCGTCAATGCCGCCCCGCACGCCGATCCCTACAGTAGCCCCCACGGGGCGCGGGGCCTAGGTTGGTCGGTTCGGTTATCGCGCCCGGATTCCCGCCGTCCACCATATCCCCCACGCATTCGAGAAGAGTCGCCATGGCGCACCGAAGCACCGTCATCCTCGACGGCAACGAGGCCGTCGCACGTATCGCCTACCTGACCAACGAGGTCATCGCGATCTATCCGATCACCCCCGCCTCCCCCATGGGCGAGTTGGCCGACGCGTGGGCGACGCAGGGGCGGACCAATCTCTGGGGTGCGGTCCCCGAGATCGTGCAGATGCAAAGCGAGGCGGGAGCGGCCGGCGCAATACACGGCGCGCTGCAGAGCGGCGCGCTGAGCACCACCTTCACCAGTTCCCAGGGCCTGCTCCTGATGCTGCCGAACATGTACAAGATCGCCGGCGAGCTGACGCCGGCGGTCTTCCACGTGGCGGCCCGCTCGCTCGCCACCCACGCCCTGTCGATCTTCTGCGACCACTCCGACGTGATGGCGGCGCGCACCACCGGCTTCGCGATCCTCGCCTCGAACTCCGTCCAGGAGGCCGCCGACCTCGCACTCATCTCGCAGGCCGCCACACTGGAGTCGCGCATCCCCATCGTCCACTTCTTCGACGGCTTCCGCACCTCGCACGAGATCGACGACATCGAGCCCGTGACCGAGGAACTGGCGGCGGAGATGATCGACGCCGCGCGCCTCGCGGAGCACGGCGCCCGTGCGCTGTCCCCGGAGCACCCCGTGCTGCGCGGCAGTTCCCAGAATCCGGACGTGTACTTCCAGAGTCGCGAGCGCGCCAACCCCTATTACCAAGCCATGCCGGGGATCGTCGAGGGGGTGATGGAGCGCTTCGCCGCACGCACCGGGCGCCTATATCGGGCGTTCGACTACGTGGGTGCCCCCGACGCCGAGCGCGTGGTGATCCTGATGGGCTCCGGCGCCGAGACCGTCGAGGAAAGCGTCCGCCACCTCACCGAGCGCGGCGAGCGGGTCGGCGTGATGAAGGTGCGCCTGTACCGGCCGTTCGATGCCGGGCGGTTCCTCACCGCGCTACCGCGGAGCGTGCGCCGCATCGCGGTACTCGACCGCACCAAGGAACCCGGTGCCGACGGCGAGCCCCTCTACAAGGACGTCGCCACAGCGCTCGCCCGCGCATGGGCGCAGGACGGGCCGCGGCCGGAGGAGTTCCCGGTGGTGACGGGCGGGCGCTACGGGCTCTCGTCCAAGGAATTCACCCCCGGCATGGCGAAGGCGGTGTTCGACGAGCTGCGCCGCGAACGCCCGCGCCACCCCTTCACGATCGGGATCCACGACGACGTGAGCCACACCAGCCTCGAGTGGGACGCACGCTTCCGCACCGAGGCCGGCGAGTCCACGACGCACTGCGTCTTCTACGGCCTCGGCTCCGACGGGACCGTCAGCGCGAACAAGAACTCCATCCGGATCATCGGCGGTGCAACCGGGTTGCACGTGCAGGGCTACTTCGTCTACGACTCCAAGAAGGCCGGCGCGGTCACCGTCTCCCACCTGCGCTTCGGCCCGCAACCCATCCGGGCGCCGTATCTGATCGGCACCGACGAGGCGCAGTTCGTCGCCTGTCACCAGGCGCAGTTCCTGAATCGCTACGACGTGCTCGCCCATGCCGCGCCGGGCGGGGTGTTCCTGCTCAACTCACCCGCCGCACCGGACGCCGTATGGGACACCCTGCCGCGCGGGATGCAGCGCCGGATCCTCGACAAACACCTGGAGTTCCACGCCATCGACGCCTACCGCATCGCCGAGGAGAACGGTCTCGGGACGCGCGTCAACACGGTCATGCAGACCTGCTTTTTCGCGATCAGCGGGGTGTTGCCGCGCGACGAGGCGATCGAGGCGATCCGCGATGCCGTACGCAAAACCTATGGAAAGCGCGGACCGGACATCGTCGAAGCCAACCTGCGTGCGATCTCGGCGGCGCTGGGGACCCTGTACCGGGTCGCGGTTCCCGGACGCGTCACCGGCGGTTTCGACCGGCCTGCGCCGCTGCCCGCCGAGGCCCCGGAAGCGGTGCGCCGCCTCACCGGCGAGCTGATCGCCGGGCGCGGCGACGCCCTCCCGGTCAGTGCCCTGCCGGTCGACGGCACCTATCCGCTCGGCACCGCGGCCTGGGAGCGGCGCAACCTGGCCGTCGAGATCCCGGTATGGGAACCGGACCTGTGCACCCATTGCGGCAAGTGCCCGTTCGTGTGTCCGCACGCGGCGATCCGCAGCAAGCTGTTCCCGGCGCAACTCGCCGATTCCGCCCCGGCGGGCTTCAAGCACGTGCCGGTCAAGGGCCGGGACTTCGAGCCCGGATTGCACATCAGCTACCAAGTGGCCCCCGAGGACTGCACCGGCTGCGGCCTGTGCGTCGAGGTCTGCCCGATCCGCGACAAGCGCGATCCCGATCGCAAGGCGCTCAACATGGCGCCGCACGCTCCGCTGCAGGAGGCGGAAATCGCCAACTGGGCATTCTTCCAATCGCTCCCGGAGTACGACCGCAGCCGGTTGCGCCGCGAGACCATCAAGGGCTCCATGGTGCTGCAGCCGCTGTTCGAGTTCTCCAGCGCGTGCATCGGCTGCGGCGAAACCCCCTATCTGCGCCTGGCCACCCAGCTCTTCGGGGACCGCATGGTGGTCGCCAACGCGACCGGATGCTCCTCGATCTACGGCGGAAATCTGCCGACGACGCCGTGGGCCGCCAACGCCGAGGGCCGCGGCCCGGCATGGTCCAACTCGCTGTTCGAGGACAACGCGGAGTTCGGGCTGGGGATGCGCATCGCGATCGACCAGCAGGCCCGCCAGGCGCGCGTCCTGCTCGAGGCGCTGCGCCCGGCGATCGGCGACGGGCCGGCCGACGCCCTGGTCGGCGCCGACCAATCCACCGAGGCCGGCATCCATGAACAGCGCGAGCGGGTCGCGCAACTGCGCGCGCGGCTGCGCGACCTGGACGACCCCGCCGCGCGACGGCTCGAATCGCTTGCCGAGTTCCTGATCCGGCGCAGCGTGTGGATCATCGGAGGCGACGGCTGGGCCTACGACATCGGCTTCGGGGGGGTCGACCAGGTGCTCGCCTCGGACCGCGACGTGAATATTCTGGTGCTGGACACCGAGGTCTATTCGAATACCGGCGGCCAGACATCGAAGGCCACGCCGCGCGGGGCGGTCGCGAAGTTCTCCGCGGCCGGGAAACCGGGCGCCAAGAAGGACCTCGCCCGCATCGCCATGGACTACGGCAACGCGTACGTGGCGCAAGTGGCGTTCGGCGCCAAGGACGTGCAGACGCTGCGCGCGCTCCTGGAGGCGGAATCCTATCCGGGGCCGTCGCTGATCATCGCCTACAGCCCGTGCATCGCACACGGCGTGGACCTGGCGAACAACCTGCGCCAACAGACGCTGGCGGTGAAGAGCGGACATTGGCCGCTGTTGCGCTATGACCCGCGACGCACCGTGCAGGGAAAGAATCCGCTGCGCCTCGACTACGCCCGCCCGTCGATCCCCTACCGGGACTTCGCCTTGACGGAGGCACGCTTCAGCCTGCTGCGGCGGACGAACCCCGAAAATGCCGAGCGACTTCTGCGCGCCGCACAGGAAGACGCCGACGCGCGTTTCCGGCGCTATGCGCGCGACGCAGGCGTGGATCAGCCGCCCGAACACCCGAAGGACTGAAACGGCCGATCCGCGCACGGGGTTATTTCATGGCTTTCCCCTGATCCAGAATCAGGTGGAACAGGCGCGACTTATCGGTTTGCGCCTCCACCGGGCAGCCTTTGCAGCCCCGGGAAGTAGGCTTGTTCCTGCATCCGAAACACTGCTCGACGAGTTGCAGGGCGGCGGAGATCTGCCGTAGCGCATCCTGACATTCCCGTTCCTTCTCTTCCACGTCCAGACGGAGTTCGTTCAACAACGCGAAGACCTTGCGGCTGGCCTCGTCTCCGCTTCGGCTTTCAGGTCGGGCAACGGCCAGTTCGCGCACGGTACGCAAGGGCACATCGAGACGCACCAGATGTTGAATGACACGCAGACGCGCAATATCCTCCGGCGAATAGAGCCGCGTCCCCTTGGCGGTCCGGAACGGCGTCAACATGCCCTGTTCCTCGTAGAACCGCAAGGTTCGGGGAGTCGTATCCAGCAGCCCGGCGACCTCGCCGATCTTATAGTCGGGCCCGTTCCGATCGGCGGCGCTGATTTCCCGTCTTCCCGGCATGTGCGTCCCTCTACAGCCCGACGAGCTGTGCTTCATGTCCGAGTTCCCTCACCTTTTCCAGCAACTGCACCGCTTTTACAGCACGCTGATCATAGGCCACCATGACCAGATGATCCTTCTCCGGGGTGAACCGTGTTTCGGAAACCCCCTCGATCTGATTCAGCTTATGAATCACATGCCGGGCGGCCGATTCGTCAAGGGCGCCGTTGGTATGGATCAGGACCGCGGCGTGCTGCGGACCCGATTTCTCCGGATCGATTTCTGCAAATGCTCTGGTGTCCGGTTCTTTTCCACGTACGGGCAGTTTCATGATATTCATGGTGTCACCCGACTGTTTATGACCTCGGTGGAGGTAAGCCCCCGGCCGCGCCGGGGGTGATTCGACTGAAGGATCAGATGAACAGGGTTACGTCGCTCTTTTGTGCGACCGGCAGAAAACTGGCCGCACCCGCGTAGTCCGCCACCTCGGGAATGAACTCATCCCGACTGTAACCGAACACGTCCACCGTCATCTGGCAGGCGATCATCTTCACGCCCGCCTCCAGGCATAACCGACGCAATTCCTCGACCGTGGCCACCCCCTTGTTCTTGAAAGTCTTCTTCATCAGGGCCGTGGCCAGCTTTTCAAAGCCGGGGACATTAGCCATGATCAGGTTCGGTATCGGCCACTCGATGTTCTGGAACCACCGGGGACCGAACGGCATCTTCATCGGCATGGCCGGATTGCCAAGCGGACTGAGCGTGACGCCGAGATCCTTTTTCAGCAGCAGCAGACCGTAGAAGGTGAAAAATGCGGACACCTCCCAGCCCAGCGCGGAGGCGGTGGAAGCCAGAATGAACGGCGGATAGGCCCAGTCCAACGTGCCCTTGGTGACGATGATCGTCATGGAAGGGGTTCTTTCCGCCTCGATCTCCTTCAGTTTTTCGGGAAGCCGCTCACCCAGGCGCTGGTCGAACCATGTATCGAGCTGTTCCTGCCGCATGATTTCCGATGAGGTTGCCATTTCTCCACCCTCCTTTTCATTTTGATTTCGATCCCCTGCGTTCGTGTCTGGAACCAAGTCGCCTGAAAACGGGCCATTGAACCTCTCTATATATCTATCTTACGTGAAGGTTAGAAAATAAATTCCAGGATGTCAAGCCCGCTCCGGGAATGGCTGCGCAACTTTCCGTTTATGGGAGGGAGAACACCTTCGGCCGCCCAACGAGCGGACGGGGGCTACCAAGAGGGACCGCGTATATTCGGGACGCCCCCCTCCCTATAACGCGAAACAGGCGGCCCTATACGCCCGAATGCAGCTTCCCCTCTCTCAATTTCCTAAAGCTCCCCCTGCCAATGGTCGCTAAGCACGCATGGGGGGGGCTGTGGGGGGCCGTGTGGATGCCGCCAAGATGCCCCGGAGCCGGACACCGATTCCGGCCAATGGAGGTTACTTCCAGCAAACCTGGATGATTTCACGCGGAGGTGCGCAATGAAAGTTCTCAAGACCGTCGTCC
>CAZAQG010000049.1:16904-19889 GCA_964487445.1 uncultured Chromatiales bacterium | reverse complement strand
CCACGCCGATCCCCAGCACCTGCTCGCGTCCGTCGGGCAGCGCGGCGGCCAGCTTTACGTAGCCGGCCTTGAGGACATAGAGATGGCGGCTCGGGGACCCCTGGTGGAAGACGAATTCGCCGGGTGTGCGCGTCTCGCGCAAGATGAGACCCCGGACCGAGCAGACCTGCTCTTCAGCGAGCCCCGACAGGAGCCGCGCCTCGCAGAGCAGACAGTCAGCGACCTCGCATTCACATGGAGTCATTTCCACCGGGCCCTTTGGAGAAGGATCCGCGCACACCCCACCGCGTCGCGCAGGGGCGTCCCTTCTGCATAGTACCGGGCCAGGCGTATCGAAAAATGACACAGATCAAGAACGGCGGGGATTTGACGTGCCAAGCCAAAAAAGGGTAGGGCCGCTGCCCAACCCGGCGGCAGCCGAAAAGCAGATGAGGACCCGCCGGGATCGGCGGGCCCCGTCACCCCGTTACCACATGAGCCAGGAGTTCAGGTACAGCGTGTCGTTGTCCGACGCGTTGCGCCCGGCGCCGTTGTAGTTACTGCCGGCGCCGTTGAACTTCGTGTAGGCCGTGTACTGAAGCGAGAACTTGGTGTTCTCCCACGGCAGGTAGTCGACCTCGGTGATGAAGCCGGCGCTGTTGGGGCTGCCGCTGGCGCTGTTGTCTACGGCACCGGGACTGGTCACATAGAGCGCCGCATCGCTGCTTCCCCAGGTATTGAAGTACCCGAGCGAGAGCTGGCCGCGGTGACCGAACTGATAGTTGCCGTCGACACGGACCTGCTGCAGGGTGTCGCTGCCGCTCGTGCGCGTCTGGTCTTCATGGGTATAGACGGCGTGCAAGGAGATCGCGTGGGTACCGCCCAACGGTTGCTGGTACGACGTGTCCACGGCCCAGTCGGTATATTTCGTGAAGCCCCCCGGCGTTGTCGTTGATGTGCTCACGACGGAGCACCCTGTCGCTGCTATAGTAGAACAAGGAGGGACATTGAACGCCGTAGCCGTAGTCGGCGCGTTGTACACCTTCGCGTACATCCCGAAGGTCCCGACCTCCAGGTACGCATGATTCGGGAGATAGCCCTGCCAAGCGAAGCGCCAGTAGGGGGCGATGTTGTGAATCTTCCCCATGGGCGCCGCACTGCGATAGACGGTCACCGCGCCGTACCAGTGGTTGTCCCACAGGGCGTAGCCGCCGAGACCCGCGACCATTCCGACCTGATCCATGAACCCGTCCATGTCGGCGAGTAGAGGTTCCGCGGCGGGCCCGGGCGCCGTATCGGAGGCCGTATAGGGATACGTCCACGCCGTCGTGGTGTTCCACACGTCCTCCATACCCGGCGAGTTGTTCAGGGTCACGCCATAGACCAGACCGTGCCCGCCGAGCGTCGCGTGGTTGGCGTAGCGGACATCCGCCATGTCGAATCCGAACCCGCCGCTGGGACCCATGGTGACCTGCATGAAGGTCCCCATGTGCGGGCTGATCTCCCCGGCGTAGTAGAGACTCAGGGCCTGCGGAAACTCCACGTTGTCGTTCTGCTGACCCGGGGCCTTCTTGTTCACGCGGGTGAATCCGACCTGCAGCATTGCCGAGAGCGGCGGAATCTCGTTGATCTTCATGCTCCCGGCGGCCGAGGTCGACTTGATCTGCTTGATTCCCGTGAGGGTGTAGCCGTTGAGCTTGAACGTCCGGCCGAAGGCGGTCAGCTCCGGGAACACTGTGTGGCATGCGCCGCACGGCATCCCGGTCTGGCGCGCGAAGCTGGGCACGGCGTGGGCGGCGGTGGACGCCAGTCCAAGGGCCACCCCCAGCAGCCCGTCGAGGGCGGCGTGGTAGGCGATTCTACGCATTGTTCTCCCATGATTCATGACGAAAACCCTCTGCTTGCAGTCGATTGAGCCCGAACCGCGTCGGCATCGCCCTGGGCGGGCGAGCGTCGTGCCGGTTCCATCTAGAGTGCGACACTCTGTCGCAGGGGGCATTGATCCAGCGCAAGGGAGCCGCAGGACAAGCCCTCGGCCGGACGCAAGACGCATTCGATCCCTTACGGGAGACGACTTTCAGGAACCCGTCGGGGTCACCGGCGCCGCGAGCGGTGCCACGTACCCGGGGCGAGGCGCCCGGCAACGCCGAAAGAGGGGCCACGCCCGACCGGGAGAATTCAGAAGGGAAGCCAAGTCTTCTTGCGCGTGTAATGCATGTACCCGAGATTCACACCGGCGCGCAGGCCCACCCCGAGCCGGATGGGGGCCAGCACGATGCCGTCCGCACGCTGGTAATTGATGCTCGCGCCGGCGATGTAGTAGAAGCTGCCGTCGACCGCCGGGAAGCGCCGGAAGATCGCGTTGAGGTCGGGCAGGTGATAGACGAGCACGTACACCTTGGAGGCGTTGGCCCCGGCGTCGAAGCCGATCGACGGCCCGGTCCAGAAGACCTTCTCCCCGGCACCGTTCTTCATGGTCAAGGTCCCGTCGCCGTAGCGCAGGCCCACTACAAAGGCGCCGCTAACCTCCTCGCCCTTGATGATCGCGTCGGGCCGGCCCTGGTCCTTGAACGCCTTCGCAATGACCTTGGCGATGCCGGCGCTCCCCTTGCCGAAGAACTTCGCGGCATCGTGGATCACCGTATCCTGATCATAGGCACGGCCCTTCGCCGATTCCGGGGCCGGCCGGGCGGCCTGCGCGCCGGCGGTGAACGCCAGCAGGACCACGGACACCAGGATCCCCGCCAAGGACAGAGGGGTGCGAACCGCCCGGGGTTGCATCGCCATACATCGACCTCGCAGTCTCGGGCGCGGCACTCCGTACCCCGGAAACCGCCGCCCTGCAAATCCCGCCATGCCGTCCATGACGGACTGCGGTGACCCGCCGGGATTCCACCCCCGGAGGCCGCTTTCCGCAACGGCCATGCCGGAACCGCTCGAGCCGCCACGCCGCCCACCCGCGCCCGCCCGGGGCGCCGCCGACGCTTGACCTATAGGCACCTAACA
>CAZAQG010000049.1:9866-16804 GCA_964487445.1 uncultured Chromatiales bacterium | reverse complement strand
GCGGGATGATGAGCGGCGCCAAAGGCGGGATGATGGGAAAAGGTAAGGGCAAGGCAATGAGACATGGTGCGTCATCCGCTCCCCCAATGAATCCGTGTGGTATGGGAAGCGGCGGCAAGGGCGCGCGCATGTCCCCGGAACAGATGCAGGCGATGATGCAGCGCATGGCCAAGCGTCAGCAGATGATGGAGAGGATGATGAACCAGATGGTGGAGCATATGGGCGCGCAGGGCGGCGGGAAATAGCGGGCGACGCAGGATCTCCGGCATCGGATGAATCATGTAGGGCGGGCCTCGGCCCGCCGGCGGCGTGTCTATGTGCGCGACCGCATCACATCCGGGTTGGCGCGCCACCACTCCAGGGTCGCTCGGATCGCGTCCGGATGCGGCGTGATCGTGGTGCCGAACGCGGCGCGATAATGCCCGTGATCCAGCACGAAGGGCCGTTCGAAGCGCTCCGCCGCCGCGCGCAGCGCACGTGCGGCCGGATCGGCCAGCCCGCGCAGCGCCAGCCGGGCACGCCCCGGCACCGCAATGTGCGGCGCCGCGCCGAGCGACTCGAACACCAGTTCCGCGAACCGGCGCGGGCTCAACGGCTCCGCACTCGGCACGTGCCAGACCCGGCCGAGGGCCTCGTCCCGCTCCCCGAGCGTGACCAGCGCCCGGGCGAAATCGTCGACGTAGGTGAAGGTATGGGCCAACTCCGGATTGCCGGGCAGTTGGACGGCACGCCCGGCGACGGCACGCGCGAACACTTGGCGCCCGAGCAGCGAGGCGCCGGCCCAGGGGCCGAACAGGTCCGAGCCACGACCGATGGCGGCGCGCACGTCCCCCGCGGCGTGCGCCTCCAGAAGCATGGACGCCGGGCGCGTACGCGCCTCACCGCCCGCCACGGGCACGGCCTCCTCTTCCGTCAGAGGCCTGGCACCCGCCCGGTAGAATGTCGCGCATTCGCCGTAGACGATGCGCGCCCCGGCGCGCGCGGCGGCCTCGATGACCCCGGCCATCAGCCGTTCGGCGCACCCGTCCCCTCCCCGTAAATCGGGCCGGACGCAGTGATAGACGACCGTGGCCTCCTCGCAGGGCTCGCGCAGGGTGGCGGGATCGGCGGCATCACCCTTGAACACGTAGATGCGGGTGGGCACATCGGCGATGCCCGAGCGGTTGACCATCCGCACGCGCTTGCGCCGCACCAGCAGTTCCCGCCCCACGCCCATGCCGAGGGCGCCGGATCCAATGATCACATGGAGTTCGGCGACGGCGTTCATTCGATCGTCCCGGCATTCGTTGAGCGTGGCGCGACCGAGTCGTCCCGGCGCGGCGGAGGACGATGATACATCATCCGGTGACACCGGAGCGGCGCGCCCGAGCCGATGCGATACGTCACAGGGAGCGCATCGATCTCGTGGCGCCGGCGCACGCCACCGTCCGGATCGAGCAGGATGGGAAAAGCGTAACGGGGTACAATGCAATCGATCGCCGCGCGGCGATCGGCCGCATCCGCGCGGCGGGCCGTTGAGGGGCCGGCTGTAACCGTGTTTTCCCGATCCGCACGCGACACCGGGCAGAACCTGCGCCGCCTGTATGCGTTGCGCAACGTCGCCGTCGCCGGGCAGGCAGCGACGGTGTTGACGGCGGTCTATGGGTTCGGGATCGCGCTGCCGGTGGCGCCGATGGCCATGATCATCGCCGCGCTCGCGGCGTTCAACGTCTTCACCCGGTGGCGGCTCAGGCGCGGGAGCGAGATCGGCACCGGAGAATTCTTCGTCCAACTGCTGGTCGACGTCGGCGCGCTCACGGGCCTGTTATATTTTTCCGGGGGCGCCTTCAACCCGTTCGTCTGGCTGCTGCTGCTGCCGATCACGATCGCCGCGACGGTGCTGCCGCCGGCGCACACGCGGCTGCTCGCGGTGGTGACGGTGCTCTGCTATACGGCGCTGATGGTCGAGAACATGCCGCTGTCCCGGGACACGCGACTTGCGGCGCACGGCTTCGAACTGCACGTCATCGGCATGTGGGTGGGCTTCGTATTCAGCGCGGGCCTCCTCGCCTACTATGTCGCGCGCATGGCGGGCACGCTGCGCGAACGCGAACACCTGTTGGCCGAGCGTCGCGAGCAGGCGTTGCGCGACGAGCGGCTGATCGCGCTGGGCACGCTCGCCGCCGGCGCCGCGCACGAGTTGGGTACGCCGCTCGCCACCATGGCCACCGTGCTGCGGGAGATGGAGCGCGATCGCGGCGAAGCGGCGACGGATCCGGATACCGGGCGGTTGCGGATGTTGCGCGGCCAGGTCGAGCGCTGCAAGCAGGCGCTCGCCGCGATCGCAGCGTCGGCCGGCAGTGTGCGCGCCGAGGCCGGTCGATCGCTCGCGGTCGACGAGTTCATCGACGAGATCGTCGCCGGGTGGCGGGCGATGCGCCACGGCGCCACGGTCCGCGTCGCCCTCGAGGGCACGTGCCCGGCGCCGCACATCCTCGCCGAGCACACCCTGGCGCAGGCGTTGATCACGATCCTCAACAACGCCGCGGATGCCTCACCACGGGAGGTGGAACTGACGGCCGGATGGGATGCGGATGTCCTGGACATCCGGGTCTGCGACCGCGGCCCCGGCCTGGCGCCCGCGGCCTCACGGGCCGCCGGGCACCGGCGGTTCACCACCAAGGACGAGGGTCTCGGCCTCGGACTGTTCCTGGCCCACGCCGCCATCGGTCGCTGCGGCGGCGAGGTGACATTGCAAGCGCGCGGCGACGGCGGCACCTGCGCGCATGTGCGCCTGCCGCTGCGGCGGCTCGGCACGGAATCGGATAATGATCGAACCTGAACGGGCCGGCGACGACCTCCCGCGGCTGCTGTTGGTCGATGACGACGAGACCTTCTGCGGCGTGCTCTCCGAGGCGCTCGGACGACGCGGTTTCGATGTGGTCGCGGCGCTGGAGGTCGAGAGTGCGCTGGCGCTCACCGAGCGTTACACGCCCGAATACGCGGTCGTGGATCTGCGTCTCGGCGATCGCTCCGGACTGGAACTGGTACGCCGCCTCCACGAACTGGACGAGAACACACGCATCGTCGTCCTGACCGGCTACGCGAGCATCGCTACCGCGGTGGAAGCCATCAAACTCGGCGCGACCCATTACCTGACCAAGCCCGCGGACGCCGACGAGGTCCTGGCCGCGCTGCACCGTGACGCCGGCGACCCGGGGACACCGGCCGCCGAACGACCGCTGTCCGTGCAGCGCCTGGAGTGGGAACACCTGCAGCGGGTACTGCTGGATCACGACCACAACATCTCGGCGGCGGCGCGGGCGCTGAGGATGCACCGGCGCACGCTGCAGCGCAAACTGCGCCGGCCGCCGCCGGCCTGAGCGCGCGGCGCGCAGGTTTCAGGCGGAATCCCCGGATGCGCCGCCGGCGGCGCGCGCCAGGCGCCCCACCGTGAGACCCTGTACCAGGATCGAAAACACGACGACGACGTAGGTCACGGCCAGGATCACCGGGCGCTCGGGCCCGGCCGGAATCGACAGCGCGAGCGCCACGGAGATCCCCCCGCGCAGCCCGCCCCAGGTCAGCACCGGGATCGCGTGCGGGCTGAACTCGCGCAGGCGCCCGAGCAGGCGCACCGGCAACCCGACGCTCACGAAGCGCGCAAAGAGCACCAGCGGGATCATCAGCGCCCCGGCCAACAGCAGGCGCGGCGTGAAGGTGAGCACCAGCACCTCCAGACCGATGAGGACGAACAGCACCGCGTTCAGCGTCTCGTCGATGAGTTCCCAGAAGGTGTCGAGGTGCTCACGGGTGGCGGAGGACATGGCCAGGAGGCGGCCGTGGTTGCCGATCAGCAGGCCCGCCACGACGATCGCGATGGGCCCCGACAGATGCAGGTGATCGGCCAGTGCGTAGCCGCCGGCGACCAGCGCCAGCGTGATCAGCACCTCCACCGAGTAGTTGTCCACGCCCTTGAGCATCCGGTAGGCGAGATAGCCGACAGCCAGCCCGAACACGGCGCCGCCGAGCGCCTCGCGCGCGAACAGCAGGGCGATGTCGCCGGCGTGCACGCCGGTACCCTCGGCGGCGATCCCGAGCAGCACCAGAAACACGACGACCCCCACGCCGTCGTTGAACAGCGACTCGCCCGCGATCTTGGCCTCGAGGTCGCGCGAGACCCCGACGCTCTTGAGCACGGCGAGCACCGCGATCGGATCGGTGGGCGAGATCAGGGCGCCGAACACCAAACAGTAGAGCAGCGGCAGATCGACGCCCAGCATCCCGAACAGCCACCACCCCGCGACGCCGATCAGCGCGGTGGACACGATCACCCCGCCCGTGGCCAGCAGGCCCACGGTCCAGCGGTTGCGGTTCAAGTCCTCGAGGTTGACGTGCAACGCGCCGGCGAACAAGAGAAACGAGAGCATGCCGTGCATCAGCGCCTGGTTGAAATCCACATGCGACAGGAACTCGCGCACCACGCGTCCGGGGGCCAGACCGAAACGGCCGAGGACGATCAGGCCGAGCGACATCACCAGCGCGATCAGCATCAGGCCGATGGTGCTCGGCAGGTGCACATAGCGCTCGTTCAGGTAGCCGAACAGCGCCGCGATGACGAGCAGCACCGAGATGACCGAGACCAGATCCATCGTCGTCGACGCGCCCGCCGCCGGTAGCGGTCAGCTATCCGCCGCGACGCGCGCGGTATGGAAAGACTCGGCCACCGCTCAGCCGCCCCCCGCCATCCACGCCTCGATCGCATCGGCGGAACGGATCAGGCCGCCCGTGAGGACCTCGCGGCCCTCCGGCGTGACCCGCACATCGTCCTCGATACGCACGCCGATGTTCCACCACTTGCGCGCAACGCCCTTGCCGCCCGCGGGAACGTACAGCCCGGGCTCGATGGTCAGGACCATGCCGGGCTCGAGCAGCCGCCATTTTCCGTCGACCTTGTAGTCGCCCACGTCGTGCACATCCAATCCGAGCCAGTGCCCCGTACGATGCATGTAGAAGCGCCGATAGGCGCCGTCCTTGATCAGCTGCGCGGGCCTACCCTTGAGCAGGCCGAGCCGAACCAGGCCTTCGGTGAACACCCGTACCACGGCTTGATGCGGATCGTTCCAGTGGTTGCCGGGCCGCACCTTGGCGATCGCCGCCTCCTGCGCCTTCAGTACGAGATCATAGATCGCCCGCTGGGCCGGTGTGAAACACCCGTTCACCGGAAAGGTGCGGGTGATGTCGCAGGCATAGCACTCCAGTTCGGCCCCGGCATCGACGAGCAGGAGATCGCCGTCCTGCAGCGGTGCGTCGTTGCGCACGTAGTGCAGCACGCAGCCGTTGGCGCCGCCGCCCACGATCGGGGGATAGGCGGCGTCGGCGCCGTGGCGGCGGAAATGGTAGAGCAGCTCCGCCTCCACTTCGTACTCCCTCATCCCCGGGCGACAGCAGCGCATGGCGCGTCGGTGGGCCTCCATGGAGATACGTGCGGCGGCGCGCATCACCCGCAACTCGGCCGCGCTCTTGAACAGGCGCATCTCGTGCAGCAGCAGATCGAGCGAGATGAACTCCGCGGGCGGGCGGGACCCGGAACGGGTGTTTTCGCGGATCCGATTCACCCACGCGATCAGGCGCCGGTCGAACTCCGGGTCCCGGCCCATCGTGTAGAAGACCCGTTCGCAGCCCTCCAACAGACCCGGGAGGATGTCGTCCAGATCGGTGATCGGGAACGAATCGTCCGCGCCGAAGCCGTCCACCGCGCCTTTCTGACCGGCGCGCGGGCCGGTCCAGGCCTCCCGCTCCGGATCCATCGTCCTGCAGAACAGCACGAACTCGCTATGCCGGTGGCCGGGAACGAACACCGCCACGGCCTCCGGCTCCGGAAAGCCCGTGAGGTAATGAAGGTCGCTGTCCTGGCGGTACGGATACTCCACGTCCCGGTTGCGCAGCCGCTCGGGCGCGGCCGGGACGATCGCGATACTGCCGTTGCCCATCATGCGCATCAACTGGCGCCGACGCCGGGCGAACTCACTCATCTTCATGTCTGGCCGGACTCGATCAAGCTCGCGGATTCCGCCCGAGTATACGGTCCCGCGCGCCCCGGCGCACCCGGGCCGCCGGGGCGGATCGATGGTAGAATGCACGACGCCGAACCGGGCCCCCCGATCCCCCTCGATTCGCACTTGCCCGAATCGGAGGCCCGGGTCCGGAATCGCCTGCAAGCCTTTCCGCGGGCCTGCCGACAACGCTTCGAACGAGCACCGCACGACCCCGGGGGGACCGGATTCGATGAAGACCCGCACCCGCGCGATTCTGACGGCCCTGGGTATCGTGTCTCTCACCGCGCTCGCAGGATGCGCCAACCTCTCCGGCTTCCATGACCGGTTCCGCGACCCCTACGAGCCCGTCAATCGCGAAATCTATCGGTTCAACGACGCCCTCGACCGATACGCCCTGCGCCCCGTCGCGCGCGGCTACGTACGCATTACCCCGCAGCCGGTGCGTACAGGCGTCGCAAACTTCTTCAGCAACCTCGCCGACCTCGATGTCATTGTGAACGACTCCTTCCAGGGACGGTGGAAACAGGGCACATCCGATACCGGCCGGTTCCTCACGAACTCGACGCTGGGTATCGGCGGTCTGTTCGACGTAGCGACACGGCTGGGGATGCCGAACCACAGAGAGGACTTCGGAGTGACGCTCGCCGGCTGGGGCGTGGAGAGCAACAACTACCTGGTGCTCCCGCTCTTCGGCCCATCCAGCACGCGAGCCGTCTGGGGATGGGGCATCGGACTGGTGACCAACCCGATCTCCTACGTCCCGCTGATCATCAGCTTTCCGCTGAACTCTCTGAACCTCATCAGCCGGCGCGCGCAAGCCCTCGCCGCAAGCCGCGTGCTCGAAGTCGGCGCACTCGACCCCTATGTATTCGTCCGCCAAGCCTACCACCAGCGGCGGCT